>JAIPKB010000026.1 GCA_021733795.1 Akkermansiaceae bacterium
TTTCCCGGCCACGGCCACCTACGATCTGAATGTCACGGCGAATGTTCTGGGTTACGACCTCACCTCCATCAAATCCTTCATGGGCTGGGCGACCGTCTCGGCGGCCCAAGCCAACCAGACCTACACCATCGAGGTCAGCTCTGTCGGATCGGCAACCTACATGCCTCTCGCCACGGTTGCCTACAAGCCCTTCAACGACACCAACAGCCCTACCGCCTACGAGACCATGGTGACGGTCAGCCACACGGGCGGAGTGCTCGCCACCGGGGTGGACAGCATCCGTTTCACCTTCACCGATCCAATCGGAGTCAACGGAGTTCCGGATGACAGCGGCACGACTGAAGGCACCTTGATCCGCGAAATCGATGTTTTCGGAGTTCCCACCACAGGGACTCCGGTCACTCCAACGAAACTGGCGGTGATCGCGGTCAACGGCGGACTCAATCCCACCGCGGGCGCGGCCTTCGGGGTATCGGTGCAGGCGCAGGACGCGGGCGGCACGCCGGGTAATGTGACGGCGGACACGGCGGTGAGCCTCAGCCTCCAGACCGGCACCGGCTCCTTGGCCGGAACGCTGAACGGCACCATCGCCGCAGGCACCCATTCGGTCACGATCAGCGGAGTCACCTACAATCAGGCTGAGGCCGGTGTGGTGCTGACCGCAACGCGGACCAGCGGCGACACCTTGACGGCGGCGGACAGCGCGCCCTTCACGGTCGATGCGCTGGCGGCATCCATCGTGACGATCAGCGGCCCGACCTCCCGCCACATCGTCCAGCGATCTTCCGGAAATACCGGCAACCTCAGCGTCTCAGGCACATACACCGGTGCGCCGGAGCGCATTGAAGCGCGGGCGGTGGTGATGGGCGGAGCCGGAAATTCCGGCACCAGCACCGATTGGCAGACCCTTCAAACCAGTCCCGGCGGCGGAAGTTTCACCGGCACTCTAACGGATGTCGCCGCCGGAGGTTGGTATCAGTTGGAGGTCCGTGCCATCACCGCAGGATCGCCAGGTCCTGTGGCCACGCTGGCAAAAGTCGGCGTCGGCGACATCTATCTCACCGCCGGGCAATCGAATTCCGCCAATTACGGTGGCACGGCTTACACGCCCGCCGATGACCGCGTGTCCACCCGCACTTCCGTCAGCGCGGCCTCCTGGCGTCAAGGATACGATCCGCAGCCTCTGGCGGGAGGCGCCGGAGGTTCGGTCTGGTCGCGACTCGGTGACCAACTCGCCGCCGCGGATCACATTCCCATCGGCTTCATCTGTGTGGGCGTGGGCGCCACTCAGGTCAGCCAGTGGGTTCCGGGCAGCGCGAATTATGACAACCTGCTCAAGCCCGCGCTTCAATCGTTAGGTCCGTCCGGCTGCCGCGCCGTGTTGTGGCATCAGGGGGAATCCGACTCCCTTGCCAGCGTCACCGCCATCACCCACGCCGCACGGCTGAATTCGATGATCACACAAAGCCGGACGGATGCAGGCTGGGCGGTGCCGTGGTATCTGGCCGAGGTATCATTTCACCCCAGCTCGAATCTGACCCAGGAAGAACCGGTTTGCGCCGGCCAGCGCCTGGCTGTGTTTGGAGATGCGCAGGTGTTCCTCGGTCCCACTACCGACGCCTTCCATCTGGAGGATGCGGCGGGCGGCAAGTTGAGCGATAGTGTCCATTTCAATGCTGCCGGATTGTTGGATCACTCCACGCAATGGCGCGACATTCTGCGCGGGACCACCTCCGCGACTCCGCGAAATGGCGACTTCGAAGACAACCGCAACTCCGCCATTACCGGTCTCACCGCGCTCGCGGATGGTGCCAGCGATGTCGTCGACCTATCAAACCTCGATTCACCGTCGGTGATCGGCTGGCGCGTTCTCTCCGCGAATGGCCAAACCGCGGCGGACGGCAGCAACGGCTTCCACAATCCCACCACCGGCACCTATGCCGCCGCGATTGACACCGTCAACGGCGGCGTGCTGCCCCATATGGACGGGCGCCATGTTGCGGTTCTTGATGGTGGCATCGCAAACAATTACTTCCTGCACACGACCCGTGCGACGCTCGAGCCCAACACCCGCTACACCCTGACCGTCGCCCTTGGCGTGAGAGATATCGCAAGCACTTTCGGCAACTCGCGTCTCGATATCCTGGCGGACGGAATCGTCGTTGCCACTGCGACCTATGATAAAACCGCTCTTGACGCACTCCATGGCGGCGATGCCTCCGGCAGTTTCAACGACGCCACCCTCAGCTACGTGACCGGAGCCTCCGTCACCCCGAATCAATCGCTCACGCTCCGCATCGCCAAAGTCGGCGGAGCTTCGACCGTGCTCGATTTTGACAATGTCCGCTTCACCGCCCACACCGGCTATGAGGCCTATCAGATGCGTTACTGGGGCAGCACCACACATCCCGACTCCTCCCGATCCCTGGATCCCGACAACGACGGCCTCACCAACCAACAAGAATTCGCCTTCGGTCTCAGTCCCATTTCCGGCTCGTCGGTCAATCCGGTTCTCATGCCCTTGAACAAAACCACCGGCCAGCTCAGCTATCAACGGCTTGCCGCGAGCGGCCTGACTTACACGATATGGACTTCCACCACCCTTGCCGCCGGAAGCTGGACGGAGGATGTGGACGCCACCAACAACCAAGTCGCAGGTCCAACCGACGGCAATGGCAATCAAACCGTGGTGGTCACGCTGAGCGGGATCAAACCCCTGACAGAGCCGAAACTTTTCGTGCGCGTTGCCGCGGACTAACCACTTGCATGCGGGAAAATCCTACAAAGACGAATGGGTCGACTAGTGTAGGCCGTCCAACAGACTGTATCGAATTCGAGTTGATTTTTGAACGCAGATCGGATATCGCCAGGCCGTTCCGGCACTTCAACAATCGAAAATCCAAAATCATCAATCGTAAATTACAGGCGGTCTTGATAATTCACAATCTGCTTGGCGCGCTAAACAAGCACCAGACCCGCAGCTTTCGTCCCTCAACCAAGATATCAATGCCATCAGTATTCACTACCCTCGCCGTCATGCTGGCAACCGCCTCAGTGATTTCCTCTGCTCCGACGGTCAAATACGAACAACTCGACCCGGCCGCAGGTTGGAATTTCAAGACCATTCACGGTCCGTCCAAATCGGATGCCGCCAATGGCGCGGCGATCACTGTCGATTCCGGCGCGCTGGACAGTGCGGGAGCCGATGCGGCGGTATTGGTGGACGGAGGACTTCCGCAAACCAGTGCCGCGCTTGGTGACATGTGTCTCCTCAATGGTCCTGGCAGCTTGGTTCTGGACCTTGGTGGAATCCAGGCGATCACTGCCGTGAACACCTATTCCTGGCATGATTTTGCCGATGATCAGGGCGCTCGTGGCCCGCAAGTCTATTCAGTATCCGGCCGCGCCGACAGCAATGCCACATGGACGAAGATCGCCGACGTGGACAGCCGTCCTAACACAACTGGCGGCAAGTGGGGCGGCCAGCACGGCGCAAGCATCACAAGCGGAGCTGGCAAACTCGGAGATTTCCGTTTCCTCAAGTTTGACATCCAACCCACCGGCTCCCCCAAACAGGCCAATGTCGTGTGGACGAACACGCTTTTCGCGGAGATCGACGTCCATACCGCCGCCACCCTTGCCAAAGCGGGCGACGCCCGACCGGTGCAAGTCACCGACGTTTATGTGGTGGTCAAAAGCCACTTCGATCTGGGTTTCACCGATCTTGCCGGGAATGTGTTCCACCGCTACCGAACCGAGATGATGGATGGATCCCTGGATATCATCGAAAAGAACCGCAGCCTGCCGAAGGAGCACCGGTTTGTCTGGACCATGCCCGGGTGGCCGCTGATGAAGCAGATACTCGGCCCCGAACAAACACCGGAACGCCGCGAGCGCATCAAGAAGGCGGTTGCCGAAGGTGATCTAACCGCCCACGCGCTGCCCTTCACCCTTCACACGGAATCCCTCGATCACGAGGACCTCGTGCGCGGCCTCGGATTTTCCAGTGCCGCCGCACGCAAATACGGACATCCGCTGCCGCTGGCCGCCAAGATGTCGGATGTGCCCAGCCATTCCTGGGTGATTCCAACCCTGCTGGCTCACGCCGGCATCAAGTTCATGCACATGGGATGCAACCCCGCCAGCCAGTATCCGCGCGTCCCGCAGCTCTTCTGGTGGGAAGGGCCCGACGGTTCGCGCGTTCTCTCCGCCTACACTCTCGACTACGGCGGCGGCCTCAGTCCACCGGCTGACTGGCCGTCAAAACATTACCTCGCGATGGTCATGAAAGGCGACAATCACGGGCCGCCCACAGCCGACGAAGTCGAAGGATGGCGCAAGCATTACGCAAGCACGATGCCCGGAGTCAGAGTCCACTTCTGCGACTTGGATCAATTCGCGCAAGCAATCATCGCGGAAAACCCCGCGCTCCCGGTGGTCCGTGGTGACATGCCGGACACCTGGATTCACGGACTCATGGCAATGCCGCAGACGAGCAAGATCGCCCGCAACATCCGCCCACTGCAACCCGCGTTGGAAACCCTCGACACCCAGCTTCGCATCTGGGGCGTAAGCACCACCCCGCTTGCCGGACCACTCGCCGATTCCTATGAAAACAGCCTGCTATATGGCGAACACACCTGGGGCATGAATGCCGAGTATGGCCCGCGCACGCTCTATGGCGAAGACTGGAGGAAATGGCTCACGGAGATGGATAACGAACCCGTCCCGGCCGATGGAGATTTCACCAAACTACCACGCGGCAGCAAACGCAAGTGGCTCCAGTCCTATGACGACCACCGCAACTACATCCGCAGGACCGAATCCATCGTCCACCGCGAACTCGACGCCCGCCTTGCCCTGATCGCCGGTAACGTCACCACCAAGCCCGGTGAAATTGTCCTCTATAACCCGCTCCCATGGCCGCGCTCCGGCATGGTGAGGATCAATGGCAAACAACACTTCGCCCAGGATGTGCCGGCGAGCGGGTACAGGGTGTATCCGACCGATCCGACCGATCCGACCGATCCGTCGGATTCCAAGACCCGCCTCACCACCCCCCACTTCACGATTACCTTCGACCTCCGGCGCGGCGGCATCTCCTCGTTGGTGGAAAAGTCCACCGGCCGCGAACTGGCCGACAAGACATCGCCTTACGCGCTCGGCCAGTTCCTTCACGAGCGGTTCAGCACCGACGAGGTCTATCCGCGCTTCTTCCACAAATACAGCCGGATTCAGGACGGTTGGGGACTTAACGACATCGGCAAGCCCGGCATGCCCGATGCCCAAAAGGTTCCCTATCTCGCCAGCACGCCGGATCACTGGAAGATCGTGGTTTCCAAGTCCGATGCCGCGGACCTCGTGACTCTAACCGCCGGCGACACCAAAGGGCTCGGCAAGGCCCATGCCATGACTTTCACCTTCCCGCGCCATGCCGCGTTCGTCGATGTCGAATGGAGCGTCACCGAAAAAACCGCAGACAAGCACCCGGAGGGCGGGTGGCTCTGCTTTCCCTGCGCCATCGACAACCCGACCTTCACCGTCGGGCGCCCCGGCGGCCCGATCAATCCGGCCAAGGACATCATTCCGGGTTCCAACCGCTACCTGATGGCTGTGACCTCCGGAGTCGCCATCACCGGCAATGATGGAGCCGGGGCGGCCGTCTGCCCGGTCGATTCACCGCTCGTCAGCATGGATCGCCCCGGACTCTGGTGGTGGGATATGGATTTCGTCCCCCGCAAGCCGTCCGTATTCGTCAATCTTTACAACAACATGTGGAACACCAACTTCCCTCTCTGGCAGGATGGCTCATGGAGCACACGCGTCCGTTTCTGGCCGACCGCCAAAGACACGCCGACGGTTCAGAATCTGACAGTGAACTCATGGGAAGCCCGCGTGCCACTGATCGCCCTCAAGCCCTCGGCCACCGGCACCGGTAAACTCCCCGCCACCCAGACGGGCGTTGCCGTATCGCGCCCCGGCACGCTGCTCACCGCCTTTGGCCGGAACCCGGACGGCGACGGCACGATCCTGCGCGTCTGGGAACAAGCCGGCATTGCGGGAAATCTAACCATCACTCTCCCCGTCAACGCAAGATATCAAACCGCCACCCCCGTGAACCTTCGCGGAGAAAAATCCGGCGATCCTCTGAAGATCACCGGCGGCAAGCTCATCATCCATCTCAAAGCCTACGCGCCCGCCAGTTTCGTGCTCGAATAACCGCTGGAAATCCAATCCATCAACCATGACCCGATATTTAACAAGCATTGCCGCGTTTCTAACCACCGCCCACGTCATTGCCATTCCCATTGAATTCGATGTTCCGGCCCCGGCGATCAAAGCAACGGCTTCGAGTGTCTTCGGTCCGGAACAGGATGCGGCCCACCTGATCGATGGCTCAGGCCTGGATCGCGAGTTGCACGACAATGAAAGCGGCGCCCGAACAATGTGGCATTCGGGTCTGAATCCGGAACGCACCGAAGTCGCCGGCATTCGGTCGGCGGCATGGGTGCGCTTCGATTTCACCACGCCTCAGGCGTTTGATCGAATGCTGGTTTGGAATCACAACCAGGCCGGTTTAACCGACCGCGGTTTTCGCAAAACACAGATCCTCGGCACGCTCGACGGAGTGGCGTGGAAAGCCCTCGCCGCGCTCGAACTTCCGCTTGCCAATGGCAATGCAGCGACCGCCACTACGGTCCCGGTTTCCACCAGAGACGCGCTCAAGGCCGTCGTCATCGCCGCCGAATCGAACTGGGGCGGCAATGTTTACGGCCTGAGCGAGGTGAAGTTCGTTTCCACCAAGGATGTCGCGGCGGCGGACCTGCCGTTTCCTGATGGAATCGAGTGTGCCGCGCAGCCCTGCTACCGTCACCGCGCCGATGGCAAGCCGGGCCGCGAGATCAAGATCACCTTCAACGGCGGAAAACTCCATTCCGCAGCGGAAATGGAGGTTCACGCCGATGGTCAAACGGAAACAGTGAAGCTGCCAGCCACTCCCTCCGGTCTATCAGGAACCACGCTGCTGCTTCCCCCGGGCGTCGGCGTGGACAAGGACGCGCAAGTCCTTGTGACGATCAAGTCCGGCGAAAGGAGCACGCGCCAGTCATTCATTCTTCCGAAACTGCGACAGTGGACCGTCTATGTCTATCCGCACTCGCATGTGGACATCGGCTATACCAACACCCAGGCCAATGTGGAGATCATCCACAAGCGCAACCTGTTTCATGCCATTGAACTGGCGAAAAAGACGGCGGATTACCCGGAAGGCGCGCGCTTCTTGTGGAATACGGAGGTGTCATGGCCGGTCGAGCGTTTGTTCGCCGCCTGCACGCCCGGTGAGCGTGAAACGATTCTGGATGCAATCCGCAAGGGCTGGATCCATGTCGAGGCCGGCTACGTTCACACCAACACCAGCGTCGCCGCAGGCGAGGAACTCAACCGGCACTTCGACGCCTCGCGCAAGATCGCCGGACAGACCGGCGTGCCCGCCGAAACCCTGGTCCAGGTGGACATTCCCGGCATCTCGTGGGGCATCGTGCCCGCCGCCAACCGCAATGGTGTGAAGTATCTTCTTCTCTGGAATAACGGCAGCGACCGCACCGGCCGTTCGATGGATATCTCCTTCCGCCCGTTCTGGTGGGAGGGGCAGGACGGCAAGTCGAGGATGCTTTTCCTGCAACCCGGGTCCTACGTTCCGGGTGCGCAGATCAAGGGGAAACACTTTTGGCCGAAAATGGCCGGACACACCGACATGGACACCATCCTGCAGGTCGTGAAAACCGACAACCCGCGCGCCGACTTTGTGGACAGCTACCTGTGGCCGATACTCGACCGCCTTGAGATGGACCGCGACTATCCATACGATCTGTTTGCCATGTCGTGGTGCATGGCGGACAACACCCCGGTGGACATGGATCTGCCTGATGCGGTGAGAAGTTGGAATGAAGACTATGCCTACCCGCGTCTGGTCATCGCATCCGCCACCCGGATCATGAAGGCCTTCGAAGAACGCTACGGAAAAACCCTGCCGGTCCGCCGCGGCGACTTCACCGAATATTGGACCGACGGCCTCGGCTCCGCCGCCCGCATGACCTCGATGAACCGCGAGTCCAAGGAAACCCTGATCCAAGTCGGAAATCTATGGGCGATGCTCCATCCCGGAAAACCCGCGCCGGACGCCCTCATCGCCGAGGCATGGCGCAACATCATCCTCGGTTCCGAGCACACCTGGTGTTACATGAATCCGGCCCAACAACCGATGCAGGACACCATCATGGCCGTGAAATTCGATCGCTTCCAACAAGGCCGGAACCTGAGCCGCCAAGCCCTCGCCGAAACACTGGAACCATTGCTTGCCCCGCAAGCGCCGGCCGTCACGGTTTTCAACACCCTGTCCTGGCCGCGGACCGGGTTGGCGATCCTGCCCCCGGGTGTTGCTGGCTTGTTAGACGAACATGACTCTCCCGTCGCCACGCAGAAACTGGCGGATGGCAAGGTGGTTTTTCTCGCCAAGGATATTCCGGCGCTTGGTTCGAAGTCCTTCCGGCCTTGCGCACCCGTTGCCGCATCCGCCTCGCCCTTCACCGTCACTCCCACCAGTCTCGACAATGGCTTGGTCAAAGTCGCGCTCGATCCCGCCACCGGTGACATCGTGAGCCTGATTCACGGCGGCACCGAGTTTGTCGATCGTCAGGCCGCCACGGGTGTGAACTCGTTCCGCCATCTGCCCGGCACCGGTGTGGCGGCACCCGCCGGCCCGCAATACGCCGCCGCCCCGCAGACCACACCCCACTTGTCCGCACTGCGTCCGGCCATCGCCAGCGGCCCCACCGATGTGCGCGTTTCTATCAACGAAAACGGCCCGGTGCTCGCCTCGCTTTTGGTCGAGTCCAAGGGTGCCGGCATCCGCTGGCTCAAACGGGAAATCCGCCTCCTCGCGGGCCGGCCGGAGGTGGAAATCATCAACACGCTCGACAAGATCGCCGTCACCGAAAAAGAGGGCATTCATTTCGGCTTTGCCTTCGATGTACCCGAGCCGCGACTGCGCGCCGACATCCCGTGGGGCGTGATGGAGATCGAGAAAGACCAGTTTCCCGAAGGCAACCGGAATTGGATCTGCTTCCAACGCTGGCTCGACATCGGCAATGATAGCCGCGGCATCACCTGGTGCTCCCCGGACGCCCCGACCTTCCAAGTCGGCGGGATGACCGCCAACATCCTCGGTGCCGCCACCCACTCGCCGGAATGGATAAGGACCCTTGATCCGTCCGCAACGATCTATTCGTGGGCGCTCAACAACCACTGGCACACCAACTTCCCGCTCTATCAGGAAGGGGAAATGCGCTTCCGTTACGGCATCCTGCCGCGCAACTCGGCCTTCGACCCCGCCGCCAGCAACCGCTTCGGCATGGAGCGAACACAACCGCTCATCGCCGCCGCGACCGAGGCCGGACTCACCGTCAAGGCGCCGCTCACACTGGACAACCCGCGCGTCGTCGTCTCCAGCATTCAAACCGCCGCCGACGGCCGGTCCATCGAGGTCACCCTGCGTTCGCTCTCGGATCGGCAGGAATCCGTCTTGGTCAAAACCGCCGCCGGCACCCAAGACCCAGTGACTCTCCCGCCCTATGGCGTGCGCACGCACCGCATCGCGAGATGACCGGAAGTTTTGGCGGAACCCACATTTTTCACCATGAGAAATCATCATGACATTGACGGCGTCTCCATCAATATCGGTTTGTCAGACGACGTCATCCTGGATCATTCCATCGACCATGGGACGCATCGCGTCAAGACGCTCGGTGGCTTGACATGGATCGTGCCCGCGAATGACATCGGGTCGATCGAGTCGTGTGAGATCACCGGATTCGACGACCCGCGCATTGGCACGGATGAATATCTGATGATGACCTGCCTCCGGACGCTCCGGGCGATCCCGCGAAAATACCGTGAAAAATATCTCATCAACACCAGCTCGCTGGTGAAATCAAAGCCGGATGAGGTCTATGCATTGGCCAGGGAAGCCATCCTCCAGGGCAAGGCCGGAGGACGCTTCATCCTTAGCAGCGGCTGCTGCCTCGGACGCGATACACCGCCTGAAAAAGTTGACGCGATGGCGAGCGCCTGCGAAGACTTCGGGGCCTACTGAGCCTTTTGATTCATGAGAAAACCGAACTACGACAAATTTCCAACCATCCCGGTTCCGGCGTCGGACGGCACCTGTGTCGCCGCTTGGCCGGCGATCGGGCAACGACTGCGCGACGCCATCGCGGCCCGGGGAACCGACAAGACCATCCTCGCCGTGGAGTGTTATCCCGGCGTCGATGAGTCCGCGCTGATGCAATCACTGGTCCATGAACTCCAGCCATCACTCGTCATCCGAAGTGCGGACGCGATGCTTCCGGAAGATGCAATCAACCGGCTGTGCGAACCGTTTCTCGGCGGTGACGATCCGGTGTTCGGCTTTCTCTGCGGTCTGCATCTGCCGCAGTTCTTCGTCCCCGAACTTGTTAGTTCCAGCAGACTTACGGTTGAAAATGCGGCGGCCGGCATCGTGCTGATGTTAGGCGTGGGTGCCACCCTGATGTGTGATGCCGACATTCTGGTCTATGCCGACCTCGCGCGCTGGGAGATCCAGTTGCGCCAGCGCCGCAAGGAAGTCTCCAACCTCGGCGTCAGCAATCCCGGACTCGCCCACAACCTCAAATACAAGCGCGCGTTCTTCATCGACTGGCGGGTGGCCGACCGCTGGAAGAAGCCGCTGTTGCGCAAGGCGGACTACTTTCTCGACACCCATCAGCGCAGCGAGCCGAAACTGGCGGATGGCGATGCCGTGCGCCGCGGCCTGTCTGCCGCGGTGTCCCGCCCGTTCCGCGTGGTTCCATTCTTCGATCCCGGTGTCTGGGGCGGCCAGTGGATGAAGGAAGTCTGCGATCTCGACCGCTCGGCGGTGAACTACGCGTGGTGCTTCGATTGCGTGCCGGAGGAAAACTCGCTGCTATTGGAATTGGGCGGGCAGC
The DNA here is from genome assembly GCA_021733795.1 of Akkermansiaceae bacterium. Taxonomy (GTDB): domain Bacteria; phylum Verrucomicrobiota; class Verrucomicrobiia; order Verrucomicrobiales; family Akkermansiaceae; genus Luteolibacter. The sequence goes on from JAIPKB010000026.1 coordinate 11,022, forward strand.
GCATCGAACTCCCGTCGATCAACCTGGTGTTCGATCAACCCGTCGCCTTGTTAGGTGACCGCGTCCACGCCCGCTTCGGCACCGAGTTTCCGATCCGTTTCGACTTCCTCGACACCATGGGCGGCGGCAATCTGTCATTCCAGGTGCATCCGCTCACCGAATACATCCATGAGCGCTTCGGCATGCACTACACGCAGGACGAGAGTTATTACATTCTGGATGCCGGGCCGGAGGCGGAAGTCTATCTGGGACTGAAAGAGGGAGTGAACTCCACGGCCATGCTGCGCGATCTGGCGGCCGCGCAGTCAGGGACAGCTCCGTTTCCGGACGAACTCTACGTCAACCGTTTCCCTGCCAGAAGACACGATCACTTTCTCATTCCGGCGGGCACCGTCCATTGTTCCGGCGCGGAGTCCATGGTCCTCGAAATCAGCGCCACCCCCTATATCTTCACCTTCAAAATGTGGGATTGGGGGGTTCTGGGGCTGGATGGCAAACCACGCCCCATCCACCTCGAGCACGGCGCGGCAAACATCGACTGGAGCCGCACCACCGCATGGACCCGCCAGCACCTCGTCAACCGCATTGAAGCGCTCGGCGCCGGTGACGGCTGGCGGGAGGAGCGCACCGGCCTGCATGAACGCGAATTCATCGAAACCCGCCGCCACTGGTTCACCAAGACCGTTCCACACGACACCTGCGGCGGGGTGAATGTCATCAACCTCGTCCAAGGCGAGGAAGCCATCGTGGAAAGCCCGAACGGCACGTTCGAACCGTTTGTCGTCCACTACGCCGAGACATTCATCGTGTCGGCAGCCGTTGGACCCTACACCATCCGGCCTCACGGCGCGGGAACCGGCGGCGAGTGCGCCACTCTCAAAGCCTACGTCCGGGCCTGACTTCACCCTCAATCCAATCTATCATGAATTCCAAAATCTATACCATCATTCTGGTTGCCATCGCCTCGCTCGGCGGCTTGCTCTATGGTTACGATCTTGGCATCATCTTGTCCTGAGTTCCACATAACAGGATCCTTGTATGAAAAACCTACGAATCATTCCAAAGCTGCTTTCAATCGCGGTGTTTGTTAGCGGAGCCCTTTCGCCACTGCACGCGGCTGACAATCCCCGGATCCCGGATTTCACCGCGGGTGGTAAGCGCGACGAATCCCACGATTGGTTGCTAGGCCCCACCGGCTTGCGCGGAAAGAGGCTTTGAACACACCGATATCCCCGATCACCTCAACGCGCTCGCCCTGCTCGCCACCGGCGACAGGTCCGTTTTCCCCCAACTCAAAGAAACCACCCTGCACGCCGTGAACAACCAGTGCGTCAACAGCCTGTGGGGACACGAGCCTTCAATGCCCGGAGGAAACTCGCCGGGCTACGGCGGAATGGGTCAAATCAGCCTGCCCATGGCTCCAATGCCTCGCCGCCGAAGCACTCACGCGCCTGGGAGACAAGGACAGCGTCGGCGACCTCATCGCGATGTCGCTCCGCCCGACCCCTGCGGATCCGCACCGCATGCATCAGCGCGCCGCATCCCATGCCTTGTTTTCACCCTATCCCGGAGAAAGCGAGCCGGTCAGCCTCCTCTCCGAATCGCTCGATGGCGTGGATCGCGGACAGCTCCACCTGGTGATGAAATCCTTTCTCGAGAATGACGACAGCGTGGTCCGCGCCTCGATCATTCCGGCCCTTGAAATGCTCGATGATCGGGATCTCGGCCCGCTTCTGCCGTCTCTTGTCAAAGCCATCGCCCGTATTGAAGCCAGCAGGAAGAAACCCCGGCTCATCGCACTCCAGGACTTCATCGCCCGCGCGAAGGATCAGGGTATCCGGGATGTTTTCACTATGCTGGCGCTGCAGATATTCCATGGGGGAAAGATTGGTGAGCTTGCGGCAATGGTGGGCGAAACGGGTGCGCGCCAGATCCGGATCGCCCACGCTGTGAGGCTGCCATGGGCGGGTGATCGAGAGGTGGCCGGGAGACAAGGGGTGGGAGCCCCCTTCAACCACAAAGCCGAGGCTGCCATTGTCCAGATAGGTGATCTCGCCGAGGTAGAGGACGGTCTTTTGGAGGATCCGCCCGGCTTGGCAGCGGCGGTTTTCCACCATCGACCAATAAAGGTGCTGCTTGCCGTCCTTCCATCGCTTGGTGTGCCGCAGGAACATGGACTTGGAAGGATCTGTCGGCTTGTCAGGACTTGATCGCGCCGCCGACATCGGTCCTGTCATCATTCAATCCTCCGGCACCATCCCCAACCTTCCTGTTTTCAGGGATAGTATGTTTGCAGAAGAATTCTTGACGATGGAAGCAGAATGAAGAGGCTTACCCATATCAGAGACATAAGCGTCCACAACAACCCTGCCTGAACAGTCTTCACACCAAAACCCCATGAAAACCCCATGAAAACCCCAGCCGCTCGCATTAACCCATTCAGTGGCGTCCGCGCCATGGCCATTTCCCTGGCACTCTGCGCCGCCTCGCACGCCCAGACGCCACCGGATCTCACCGCCGCAGGTGCCATTGCCGCGCTGAAGACCAGCACCCTTGCCAATGCCTATCCGACCTACGGCGAGACCTACAACCTCGGTGCCGCCGGTCTGCGCGGCTGGGTTTATCTGAGCAGCGGATGGGGCACCACCCACGGAGGCGACGGCACCATGTCCGGCGAAAGCCGTCAGATTTTGGTCACAGTGGCAGCGGCACCGGCAAATGCCGTGCTGGCCGTGGACGACGTGATCCTCGGCACGATGGCCGGCAACAGCGGCACCGTGCCATTATTTTCCAGCGATTGCCGCAAGGCCTTTGGTGCGGCCATCGGCGATGCGGAGAAAACCGGTGCCGGCACCCTGCGGGTGAAACGCTGGCGCGCCGGTGCCACCACCGACGTGAACATTCCCATCACCATCATGGGAAATTACACGGCCACCGCCCCCTACTCCTGTCCCAAATCCTCGCTGATCCTAACCAATGCACGCAACAAGCTCGTCGGCGAACTCCTTGCCGATTCCAACTTCCTGACCAACGACTGGAAGGGCGCCATCAGCGGCCTGGCTTTGTTAGCATCCGTCGCGCCGGGCGATCCCAATTACGCCACGGTCCAGACCCGCTTGCAGACCTATGCCCGCGCCCTGGCCGCCATCAACCCGATTCCCACAGGCAGCTACGTCTGGAATTGGAACACCAGTATCTGGAATTGGAGCTACATCGGCCTGTTTCTCTCCGAGTATTACCTGAGCACCAACGATGCCCAAGTGGTCACCGGTCTGAACAATTACACCGTCGCCCTCGCCACCTCCCAGAGCCGGTATGGCACCTATGGGCATGGTGGCGCGGTCACGAAAGCCGATGGATCCCTGCATGGCACCATACCACCTTACGGCCCGGTCAACGCCGCCGGCATCCCCGCCAACACGGCCATTGTCATCGGTAAAAAAGCATTGTTGGCGGCCGGCCAGTCGATCAACCCGGAGATCGACCCGGCGATCCAGCGCGGTTCGGATTTCTTCGCCTGGTTTGTCAACAAGGGGGGCATCCCCTACGGCGAGCATGAGCCATGGATGGGAAACCATGAATCCAACGGCAAGGACTCGATGTGCGCCGTGCTCTTCGGCCTGCAAGCCAACCGCACTGAGGAAACCGAGTATTTCGCCCGCATGAGCATCGCCGCTTTCAACTCCCGCGAGTATGGCCACACCGGCCAGGGCTTCAGCTACCTTTGGGGCGCCTTGGGCGCCAACATGGGTGGCCCGCTGGCCACAGCCGAATACCTCAAGAACGTGCGTTGGCACGCCGACCTGGCCCGTCGCACCGATGGCTCGATCGGCTATGACGGCGCAGAGCAATACGGTGGTGGTTCGACGGCCGACGGCACCTATCTGGGAACAAGCAGCTACAATGGGATGAATTCCACGGCCATGCATCTTCTCACCTACTCGCTGCCGCTGCAACGACTCTACATCACCGGGAAAAACTCCATCCCTGCCAACACGCTGGACTCGACCAGGGTGGCCCACGCGGTTTCCTCCGCGACTTTCAAGCAGGACAGCCCGTCCAAGACCAACGGCGAATTGATCACCGCCCTGAGCGATTTTGATCCGATCGTGCGCCACTTCGCCGCGATCGAACTGGGCAAACGCACGCCAAGTTCCGGTGAACTCACCACCCTGCGCGGCATGGTCACCGGCACTGATGCCAATGGCCGCATGGGTGCCTGCCATGCCCTCGGGCTCTTGAAGGACAGCGCCGCCTTGTCTTTGATCAACCAACGCATCGACAAGAACATCGAATCCAACTCATGGGTGCGCGCCAAAGCCGCCGCCGCAATCCGGGAGTATCCGCCCGCCACCGCCAGCGTCCACCGCGACTCGATGCTCACCGCCTACACCGCCAATGCCACCGATCCGGAGGTGATCGTGTGGGATGATCCGGTCCAGATTGCCAATAACTACCTGTCCTTCGCCCTCTTTGGCGATGCCGTCTATGGCGGCAACAATATCGCAAACTACACCATAACCGCCCCCAAGAACCTGCTCTATCCAGCGGTCAAGGCCGGCTTGAAGCAGCCCGACTCGATGTCGCGCACCAGCGCCGCCCAATTCTGCTTCGACTATCTGACACTTCCCGATGTTCAGGAACTGGCCTTGGACATCTTTGAAATGATCTCCACCAAGAGCCAGGCCGACACCATGTGGCATTCGGTGCCCCAAACCAAGGGCCTCCAACTGCTGGTGAAGCACAAGTGCGCGGAAGGCCTGCCGCTGGCACTTTCCATGATGGACGTGCACCCGGCGTGGGGTCATGGCAGCTCCGGTTACTTGTCCGAGACCATGGACAGTCTGAAAACCTACGGCGATTCGGCGCGTTGGACTTTGCCTCACCTCAACCAGGATATCTCGGACTTGGAAGACAATCTGAATCCCAGCGACTACGTCCAGATTCTCCCGCAACTGGTGACGACCATGGCAACGATTGACGCCGCCACCACTTCACCCAGCGGCATCATCCATCTCTTGCCATTGGCGACCCCACAGGTCGTGACCACCACGGGCGCACAAGCCATCACCCTGACAGGCACCTCGCCCCGCGGCGCGGTGACCTTCACCAACGTGACCGCGCCCGCCCACGGCACGCTCACCGGCACCGCCCCGAACCTGACTTATACCCCGAACAACGGCTACACCGGACCGGACCACTTCAACTTCCAGGCCGTTGACAGCCTGACCACCTCCGTGCCGGGCACCGTGAGCATCATTGTCGGCACCGCCGGCACCGGCTTGAAAGGCGAGTATTTCAACAACGCCGACTTCACCAGCCTGCAACTCACCCGCACCGACGCGCAGGTGAATTTCGACTGGGGCACCGGCTCACCCCACGCCTCAATCGGCGCGGACACCTTCAGCGTGCGCTGGAGCGGCGTGCTGCTGGTCCCGGAAACCGGAAGTTATACCTTCTCGGCACTCAACAGCGATGGCGCCCGCCTTTACATCAACGGATTGCCGACAATCAATCAATACGCCGACCAGTCAACCAATTGGAACGACGGCTCACCGATCGCGCTCAACGAAGGCCAGTTGGTGGACATCCAGATGGATTACTACGAAAACACCGGCTCGGCCGTGGCGAAACTCAAGTGGACCGGCCCTTCGTTCGCGGGCGACAACGGCGCCATCATCGGCAGTCAGTGGCTGTTTGACGGCACGGGGATGATCCGAGTTCCTTACGCCTTCGCGCAGTCGCTGACCTTGCTGAAGAACAAGCCAAAGGCGATCACCCTGACAGGCAGCGCCGGCAGCCTGACCTACTCGGTCGTCACCCCGCCGACCCACGGCACACTGTCGGGAACCGCTCCCTACCTGACCTACAACCCTGCCGCCAACTACATCGGCCCGGACAGTTTCACCTTCAAGACCAACAACGGCACCACCGACTCGGCTCCGGCGACGGTCTCGATCGACGTGATTCCGGCCAATACCTTCAGCGTCAATTTCTATGATAACGGCGGTTTGACCACTCCGGAAGACCGGGCCAACTTGCAATTGAATCCTGGCATGTTAGCCGGTCTCACCGATTGGTTGACCTATGGCTGGACCAATATTCAGGCGCCGTGGGCACCCTCCGGGCCCCAGGCTCCGGCGACGCTGACCAGCAACCAAGGGAGCACGGCGTCATTCGTCTTCAAAGATTGCCGGAATGGCGGCCCTTACAACTGGTCCGTCCCGCGCACCACCCTGCTGGGCGACGGCAACGGCAACTTGATGGATGGTCACGTCAACTCGACTCTTGATCCCGGCGACGGAACCAACTTGTTCGACATGGAGGTCACAGGCATCCCCTTCGCCGTTTATGATGTGATCTTCTACATCGGCGCCAACAAGGACCAATACGGTGACGGCACGGGAGTCATCAAGTTCAACGGTGGCGCGGATCGTGCCTTCAAACTGAGGCCGGGAGCCTTTGACGGCACCTTCACCGAGATGGTGGATGCGACCACCCCTGGCAACTACATCGTCTTCAGCGGCATGACCGGGTCCTCTTTCACCACCCAGACCTGGGGCACCGGCCCCGGCGGTTTCAATCACATTGGTCCGTGCGGTTTCCAGATCAGGGAAGCCGTTGTCGCGGACACCACGCCGCCGACCTTGAATGGCAGTTCCATCGACGATGACAAGAGCGGCGGACCGGTCGTTCAAGACACCCCGGTGAACTACACCGTGACCTTCAGCGAAGACATGGACGCCAGCACGGTTTCCGCCGCCGACTTCGGCAATGCGGGCACCTCGGCCGTCGCGATTGGCACGGTCAGCGAGACCAGCCCCGGAGTCTTCACCGTGCCGGTCACGCCGACCAGTGCCGGAACCCTCCGACTCCAGGTGAATGCCGGCGCGGTTCTCACCGATGCGGCTGGCAACGCCTTGGTCACCACCTCGGCCATCATCGATGACACCACCATCACCGTGACATCCAACACCGCGCCGGTGGCAAACTCCCAGAGCGTCAGCACCGTGCAAAATACGGCGAAACCGATCACCCTGACCGCCACCGATGCGGAGGCGGACCCGCTGACCTACACCATCGTCACCCAACCCGCAAACGGATCGCTCAGCGGGACCGCGCCCAATGTGGTATATACCCCCTCCTCCAACTACACCGGAGCTGATAGTTTCACCTTCAAGGTCAACGACGGCACCCTCGACTCGGCTACGGCGACGGTCTCGATCACGGTCAATCCGGTTTCCCAGATCACCTGGGGTGTGGCAACGGCGATCACCGCCGCCAGTGAGATCCAGGGCACCGGAGTCAGCAACCTCGCCGGGGCGAACTTCGGGATCACCACCGGCACCACCATCATCGTCCCCGCCGCCGAGACCGGAACCGTTGATGTCGAGTTCAAGAGCCTGGGATCGGGCCAGAGCGTCACGCTCTCGAACGGGATCACTGTGGCGGTGGATTCCACATGGGTAAACTGGGGCTTCTCCGCCGCCAACTCGGCGGTGACAGGAAACTTCGGAACGGTGCTTGATTCGAACCTCGGCATCGAAATCGGCGCTCCAGTGTCGCCCTCGGCCACCTTCACCTTGTCGGGTCTAACCATCGGCACCCAGTATCAGATTCAATTCTTCGCGGATTCCACCGGCAGCAATAGCCAGACGCTCTCGGGCAGCGCCGCCATGAACTCGCTAAACGGCCAGTTCGTCACGGGAACTTTCACTGCGGATGCGACTACCCGCGTATTCACCGTGACCCGCAACACCGACTTCGCAGTCGTCAACGCCATCACCATCGCAAAGGTCGGCTCTCCCAAGGTTTGGAACGTCAACATCGGCAGCGAACTCACCACCAGTGACAATTTCATTGGTGCCGCTACCGAAAACACCGCGAACAGCACATGGAACAACGTCGGCATTGTCACCAACCAGGCACTCGTTGATTCCACAGGAGCCGCCGGCACGGTGACGCTCACTTTCGGAGGGGGTGCGGACAACTTGGGCAACAACACCATCACAGGGCCGGAAATCTTCGCCACATGGCTCAAACACAGTGCCAATACGACACCCATCGCCATGACGCTCGGGGGGCTTGGTCCCGCCAACACCTATGACCTGGTCATCTATTCCGACTGGTATTGGCAAAGCGGCGAACCATTTCCTGTCACGCAAACCGCGGGAACCGGAATGAGCGGCACGGTCACTCTGAATACCAGAAATGGCACCCAAGGGGTAATCCCGGGACTCGTGGAGGACACCGATCCCACGAACAATTCGGGCGTCACGGGCAACTGGATCCGCATCAGCGGACTCACCCCGGACGGCAGCGGAACCCTCGCGTTCAACATCGGGGGGACCAACGCGCCCTTGAGCGGCTTCCAATTGGTTCAGACCGGCAATGAACTGGCAAACGGAGCACCCGTTGCTAACGACGCCACCTTTGCAGTGGCCGAGGATACAACGATCGGCGCCAGCGTAGGCACCGTGGTCGCTACGGATCCGGACGCGGGCGACACGCTCACTTATGCGATCACCGCAGGCAACGACGGTTCGTTCGCCATCGACGCCAACACCGGCGACATCACCACCGCCGCCGCGCTCGATTACGAAACCATCGCATCCTACGCACTGACGGTCAGCGCTACCGATGCCGGTGGCCTGAGCGACGCGGCTTCCGTGATCATCACAGTCATCAATCGCAATGAGGTTCCGGTGTTTGCCGCTTCTCTGTTGATCAAGGCAAATGGCACCGAGGCATCGGCCTACAGTGGCAGCGTTGCCGGAGATGCAAGTGATCCGGATGCGGGTGACACGCTCACCTTCAGCAAACTGAGCGGCCCCACTTGGCTCGCGGTGGCTTCGAATGGCGTGCTGAGCGGCACACCGGATGCCGCGGCCGCAGGTGTCAACCAATGGACGGTGCAGGTCAGTGACGGCAATCTCGCCGCCACGGCTACGCTGCAAATCACGGTGGATGCGCTGCCCGCACAGACGACGCACGGCGCGACCGGAGAAACAACGCCCGCCGGAACAATCGTTTCCGGTAGCTATGTCGACACGCTCAGTTCAGACAACAGCTACGAGCGCCTGCAAGAGATTGAAAGCGGCGGCAAGCCGAGCAAACGCTACTCCTATTTTGATCATGTCTGGAACTTCGATCTCGGCTCCGGCGGCTCGCAGATCGTGCTCTCGGTGGAAGCCCATCACAGCGCCAACTCGGAGGGCGACGATTTCGTCTTCGCCTACTCGACGGACGGTGTGAACTACACCAACGCCCTCACCGTCACCAAGACCGCGGACAACAACACCCCGCAGACCTTCACCCTGCCGTCCAACCTGAGTGGTGCCATTTACATCCGCGCAAGCGATACCAACCAATCCCAGGGGAAACGGGCGCTCGACTCGCTTTATGTCGATGCGCTCGGGGTTGAGGTCACTCAATAATCGGACCTTTCAACAAACCGTCCGACTTGGCATGGTCCGGGTCGGACAGTTTTGATTTCATGCGAACGATTGCAATAGGACTGCTGGTGGGTGCCGGGCTCGGCTTCGGGCTCGGATGGTGGTGTTTTCGCACGGACGCCGGAAAGTCCGCCCCGCCGGATGCTGGTTCGCTCGCAGTGCGCGGAGTTCACCGGCAGAATGGGGATAATAGCGCTGGAGATGCAGGGACGGGGCGACGCACACACGGGACGCGGTTGGAAGAAAGGACAGGAGAAGTTTCCAAGGAGAGCATTGAGATCGATCCGTCGATCGTGGCCAGTCTGACAGAAGCGACTCAGCCTGCCCTGGATCACCGGAACATTTTGTTTTCCGATGGTGATCTGGTGGCCCGGGTATTGGCGATGACTGCGGATGAGAAATCCAGTCTCGAGCGTGAATGGGCCAGGATTAAGGACCGGATCCTGCGTCAGCAGCACGAGCACCTTCGCTATGAGCAGGGGGAGGATGATTTGTGGATTGGAGCCGATCCCTTTGACGGAGAGGCGGAGCAGGAAAGTTTTCATGAGGCGGTCGTCGAGGCATTGGGAGCCGCCAGAGGTGATGCCTTTCTTCGTATGACGCGGGCCGACCACGCTTTCGGAGCATGGGGCAGGGGACCATCCGCAGGGTACACGATCAAACTGGAGCGGCAGGAGGGCGGCGGATTGCAGTATCGGATCACCGAGCGGACGTCGCCCGACGCGCCAGCGGGAAAGAGTTGGATTTCAGCACAGGTCCCTCCGCATATCCGCGAGATGACGGATGCACTTGGGATTCCCCCCGAGGCCATTGAGCGGTGAGGAGCTTGATAAGCAGACCCTGCCGAATCCTCCCATTGTTTCAACCGTAGGTTCGAATCCCGCCAGCCGGCTCCAAAAAGCGCCCCTCGCGGCGAGCTTTTTGGTTTCCGCAGGCGGGCCGGGGCGAACTCCCAAGCGCGATGCAATAAGTGGAACGCCGGGGGCGAGGGTGCAGGTTCTGTCTGATGCTGCCCACGAAAAGCCAGTTCTTGGCCCTTGGCTTCAAGGGGGCGCGCGCGTTCTCGCATCTGTTGTCCAGCTCCAGTTGAATTTGGTGTTACCAAATCCTCTCAATCAAAATGGACCAGTGTTTCTCGCGGCGGAACCTTGTGGACAACTTTCCGCCAAGGTCTAACCCATCCGAATTTGCTGAACTGAAAATCCATTCGAATTCCAATCGGTTTCAGCCCTTTACCCACTCAAATCTCGATTGTGCCGAAAAATTGCTCGTGTGGAGTCGCGGCGTGAAGTGGGATGCCGCCAATTACCATGCCAAACCCTACGGCAGCACCCAGGAGATCCCGGTTCCCGAGGATCTCAACTACGACAAGTGGATGGGACCATCCGAAATGGTGCCCTACACCGCGGACCACTGCACCAACTGGGGCGGCTACCATTGCCCGGAAACCGAGGGCTGGATCACCGATGCCAACGGCTTCGGCGCCCATGAGCGCCGCATCTCCCCTCCCGCAAACCTGTTCAAACAAAAGGATAGTTCCTCATGAAAAAATTCTTGACGCCGCTGTCGCGGGGGGCAACGGTGATTCTCGGATTTGGACGCTGTGCCCCCATGAGCATGGTCAGCCTTAAAATACTCACAAACATCAGCCCAGCCCCACATTCGGAAAAATCCAACAACCAACCCTTGACCGCAAAAAATAATGAAGAACACACGCATCCTGAATACTCCTTGGGCCGCCGCCGCTTTGGCTGTGACCGCCCTCGCCATCCCGTCAGCTCACTCTGCCACGGTCTGGAATGTCAACATCGGCAGCGAAATCGACACCAGTGACAATTTCGTCGGTGCCGCTCCCGAAAACACCGTGAACAGCACCTGGAACTCAGTCGGGAATACCAACCTCCTTCCTCTCGTTGATTCCACGGGAGCTGCCGGCACGGTGACGGTCCAGCTTGGAGTTGTAGGAGGCACGCTTGGATTCACCGGTAACGGAGGCTATCTCCCTGAAATCTTCACGACATGGAGCAAGCACACTAGTAACACTCTTCCCGTGGCCGTGACCTTCGGCGGCCTCAGTCCCACCGGCACCTACGACCTCATCGTTTATGCCGACTGGTATTGGCAGGGCGGAGATGGCGTGCCGATTACGCAAACCACAGGAACCGGCATGAGCGGCACGGTGACGCTGAATAACTTTGCTGATGCCGTGGGCACGGTCCACGCGCTCACACAAGACACTGATCCTACAAACAACGGTAGCGTAAAAGGCAACTGGATTCGCATCAATGGACTCACCCCGGATGGTAGTGGAAACCTCGGTTTCGACATGAACGGAAACAACGCGCCGATCAGCGGCTTCCAACTGATCAACACCGTCCCCGAGCCCTCCGCAGCCCTGCTCGGTGGTCTTGGCCTGCTCGCCCTGCTGCGCCGCCGCCGCTAAACACCTGAAACACGTTGCATTCACCATAGACGCCCGCCCCATTCCCTCGCCGGAATGGGGTGGGCCGATTTTTTGCTAAGGAACTCTCCTTGGAGACTACTTTGTTGCTTTGAAGAAACGGCAACTATGTCTTAAACTTTGTCGGATTTCAAGCGATTGGAATTGTCGACAAGGATCGCGACAAAGATCTTCGATGCATCCAATCCGAATCAACAAGCACTCCACACCTTCCACCCGAACATGAGCTTCAAAAAACACATCACTTCCACCCATTGGGTTCGCGCCTCTGCGGTGCTCGCGGTTCTTACCATTGCAAACACGGCGGCGCACGCGGCTCCCGTATGGAATGTCAACATCGGCAGCGAACTGACCACCGGAGACAATTTCATCGGTGCCGCCACCGAAAACACCGCGAACAGCACCTGGAATTCGGTCACGATGGTGAATCCATCCGCAATGGCACTCGTTGATTCCACGGGAGCCGGCAGCACGGCAACGCTCACTTTGACCGGGGCGAATCAATACGGGAATTACGCTCCTCTCACATCAGGGCCGGAGATCTTCAACACCTGGATCAAGGATAGTGCCAATGCGACTCCCACCAGCATGACGATCGGGGGACTCAGCGCCGCCAACACCTATGATCTCATCGTTTACTGCGATTGGGCCTGGACAGGCGGGGGCCCCTTGCCTGTGACCCAAACCGCCGGAACCGGGCTCGCCGCAACGGCTTACCTGAACATGCTCGCTGCTGGCCCGGACGGATTCGTCGCCGGTCTCGTTCAAGACACCAATCCCGCAAACAATTCGGGCACCGAAGGCAACTGGCTTCGCATCAATGGACTCATCCCGAACGTCAGCGGAAACCTTGCGTTCAACATCGGGGGAACCAACGCACCCTTGAACGGCTTCCAACTGGTTCAGGCGGGCACCGGCGCCCCCGACACCACTCCGCCGACTCCGAATCCCATGACCTGGGCCAGCGCGCCGGCCGCGGCGGGCAGTTCCAGCATCACCATGACCGCCACCACCGCCAGCGATCCGAGCGGAGTGGAATATTTCTTCGATGAAACCAGCGGCAATCCCGGCGGAACAGACAGCGGTTGGCAAAACAGTCCTACCTACATCGATACCGGTCTGAGTGCATCCACCAGCTACACTTACACGGTGAAAGCCCGGGACAAGAGCACCGCGCAGAACCAAACCGGGATCTCCGCTGCCGCCTCCGCCGCCACCAACCCGCCACCGTCGGGTGCCGTCGTATGGAACGTCAACATCGGTAATCAAGTCACCACCGCCGACAACTATGCGGGCGCTGTTCCACAAAGCATCCCGATCAACTGGAACTCCATCACCTCATCCTCCTACACCGGACTGGCGCTCAAGGACACCACAGGCTCGACCGCTGGCGGCATCACGCTCGATCTAACAAGCGACCGGAATCCGGGCGGCACCGCCCTGACGAGCGGTGACAAGATCTTCATCGGATACTTTGGCGGTGCCGGCGCCTCATCCACCATCACGCTCCGGGGTCTCACTTTGGCAAAAACCTACGACATCCTGTTCTACTCCGACTGGTATTGGAAAGATGGTGACAGCCTACCCATCACCCAGACTGCGGGCACCGGGCTATCCGGCACCTTTTATCTCAACCGGATCTTTTCGGCAGCATACGGGACCGTGCCCGCGCTCACCCAGGACACCAACTCCGCGAACGGTACCTCCGGCACGGGCAACCTCGGAAACTATTGCCACATCGTGGGAATCGTCCCCGATAGCGATGGCAAGGTGAGCTTCCGCATCGGCGATGGTGCGAATACCGCCTTCAGTGGCTTCCAGCTTGTTCAAACCGGCGATGCCGCCCCGCGAGCGGACATGCTCACCTTCGGTCTGCCAGGCAATCCGGCGGTCATCAGCGGCACCAACATCACCCTGACGATGCCCTACGGCACGAATGTGACCAACCTCGCCCCCACCTTCACGCTCTGGCCGGGAGCCACTTGCGTTCCGGTCTCCGGGACAGCCAGGAATTTCACCACCCCACAGACCTACACGGTGACTTCCTCGGATTCCCAAATCACTAAGAACCACACCGCGACGGTCGTGATCGCGCCTCCTTTGCCGGAATTCACCTTGACCGCTCCGACCACCTGGGATGGCCGCCAAACCATCACGGTGCAGCCAAACATCACCAACCTTGCTCTGCTGGAAGCCAACAATGGCACCAATTTCACCTATCAATGGAGCGTCAGCGGAGTGGCCGTCACCCAACAAATCACGCCCGGCGCGCTGACCCTCACCCGCTCCCAGGGCAGCGGCTCGCTGGTCGTCACGCTGACCATGGCCAATGGCACAACCGGCGTCACCAACTCGACAACGATCCAAGTTCAGGAACCCGCGACCGACCCTTGGGTGGAACGCACACCCGGTGCCACCGAAAAACCGGCGACCGGCCAGTTTTTCGCCCGCAATCCGAACACCAATCTCGGCACGATTCATTACAACGGCACCGAGAGCGGCACGCCGGACAGCGTTTACCTTAAGGTTTACCGGACACCCTCGGGCGGTGCGGAGTCGCTTTTTGCGCGGCACGACCAGTCGCTTGTTAGCGGGGCCTACGCATTCGCAGCGCCGGTGCCTGCGGGCTTGTTCACCTACCGCGTGGTGTATGGAACCAAGACCGGAGTGACGGATACGGATGTCGCCGCGGTGACAAACCTGGTTTGCGGCGATGCCTATATCGTCCAAGGCCAGTCGAACGCGGTGGCCACCGACAACTCGGAGCCTCAAGTCGATACCTCCTATCCATGGATTTACACCTACGATCCCACGCTGGGCTGGGGGCCGGCATTCGCGAAGCCCACCAGTCCGAAGTGGGACAGTAAAATCGGTTTCTGGGGAATGAAGATGGCCCGGCAAATCGTTGCGACCCACCAGATGCCGGTCTGCATCATCAACGGAGCCGTCGGCGGCACCCAGATCTACCAGCATCAGCCGAACCCGGCAAACCACACCGTGGGCGCAGGCACCTATGACATCTACGCCAACTTGCTCAACCGCGTGATCTCAGCCAAGCTGACCCACGGGATTCGCGGCATCTTCTGGCACCAGGGCGAGAGCGACAGTGGCAATTCCGGGCCGATCCTCGACTATGACTACACGACCTATCGGCAGTTGTTTTTGGACATGTCCGCGGCGTGGAAGCAGGATTTCCCGAACTTCCAGCGCTATATCATCTTCCAAGTGATGCCCAAGCCCTGCGGCATGGGACCCAAGGGCGATCAGCTGCGCGAAATCCTGCGAACCCTGCCATACCTCTATTCGAAGATGAGCATCCTCAACACCCTCGGCATCGCCGGATACGAAGGCTGCCATTTCTCCAAAGTGGGCTATGAAAACATGGCCGACCGGATCCTGCCGGTGGTTGACAGGGATTTCTATGGAGTGACACCCGGCGGCCCGGTCACCGCACCCAACCTGAAGCGCGCCTACTTCACTTCGCCCGCCCGCACGGCCATCGCCCTGGAGTTCGACCAAGCCATGAGTTGGAGCAGCTTCTCGACTCCCAATTACTTCGTGGACGACCTCGGAGGAAAGGTCACCTCCGGCAGCGTGTCCGGAAACATCGTCACCCTTCAACTGAACGGTGCCGCGTCCGCAAACGCGACGCTCGACTATCTGGACGACGACCTCTGGAACTCCGGCGAAAGCGTTTCCTCCCTGCTCTACGGTGCCAACGGCATCCCGGCGCTCACCTTCGCCGATGTGCCCGTCGCAACGCTCACACCCTACGAGATCTGGGCCGATGGCACCTTCGCCAATGCCTTCACCGACACGGCAGCCACCAGCGATCCGGACATCGACGGCAAGACCAACCAGGAGGAATTCGCCTTCGGCCTTGATCCCACCACCGGTTCTTCAGTCAATCCGATCACCCAGCAACTGGCCGGTGGCGTCTTCAAATACACCCGCACCAAGGATTCCGGCTTCACCTACAAGGTCTATTACAGTACGGACCTGGCCGGCTGGGCCTTGGACGCATCCGCAACCCAGTCGCCTGCCGCCGCAGTGGGCGGGATTGAAACCGTGACCGTAACACTCGCCGCCGCCGCACCATCCAATGGCAGGTTGTTCGTGCGAGTGGAAGCCACGCCAACGCCGTAATGCCAGCGAGTAGAGATCGAGGATTGGAGATCGTCCACGATCCACCATCCTGAAAAAATGGCGATGTTCGAAACCGCTACCAAATGAAAGCAAACCAATGAACACAAAATATCGAATTGGATTCACCCTGATGGCATTTGCCATGCTGATGAGCATTGAAGTCCGGGGAAACGAAGCTCCCCTGCCTGATCTAACGAAAGGAACGGACGGCATCGACCGATCCCTCACCTACAATCTCGGTGCCACAGGCATGCGGGGGTGGATCTATACCCCGCACTGGCCTCAGAACATTGCCGGCCTGGATGCCATGCAGGGGCGGACGACCGGATCCAGCCGACAAATTCTGGTCACCCATGTCGGCGACAAGTCGCCGGCGGATGGAGTGATGAAGGTTGACGATGTGATCCTGGGCATCGACGACCAACCGTTCACCGATGATGCCCGCAAGACCCTCGCCAAGGCGATCCAGGAAGCCGAAAAGGAACCGCTGAAGGAGACAGGCCCTGACCACAAAAAAGCTGGCAGGAAAACCCGCAGCGGTCACCTGGTGCTGCTGCGCTGGCGGGCGGGAAAGACCGAGACGGTGGAGCTCAAGATGCGGGTCCTGGGCACCTACAGCGATACCGCTCCATACCACTGTCCCAAGTCGGCGAAGATCCTGGAGGAAGCCTGCGCGGCGCTGCAGAAAGAGACCGGCATGTGGCAGGAGATCAGCGGTCTCGCCATGCTGGCAACCGGAGATCCCCGCTTCCTGCCGCAGATCAAGGCGATCGCCCAGGCGGTCGGACCGCCGACACTCAAATATGACATGCCCAAGATTGGCATGGGAGTATGGCAAATGGGGTATCAGGGCATCTTTCTGTGCGAATATTATCTGTTGACCGGTGACAAGTCGGTGGTCCCCGCCATCAATGAGATCACCCTCACACTGGCCAAGGGCCAGAGCATGTATGGCACCCTGGGACACGGCATATCCGACCTGACCGATCAGGGTGAATTCCATGGTTCCATACCACCCTATGGCCCGGTGAACCAGTGCGGTCTGACGGCCAACCTCGCGATCATCCTGGGCCAGCGTTGCGGGGTGAAGGATCCCGAGGTTGATGCCGCCGTGGCCCGGGCCAATGGGTTCTTCGGCTATTACGTGGACAAGGGAACGATTCCTTATGGAGAACATGAACCGTGGTATTACCACGAAAACAATGGCAAGAACGCCATGTGCGCCGCCTTGTTCGGCGTCCAGGCCGACCGGATCAAAGAGACACAGTATTTCACCAAGATGTGTGTTGCCGCTTATCCCAACACCGAAACCGGACATACCGGCCAGGGCTTCAGTTATCTGTGGCGCATGGTGGGTGCCAATATGGGTGGCCCCTTGGCCGCTTCGGCATTCTTCAAAGAGACGTCATGGCATTTCGATCTGGCGCGGCGTTGCGACGGGACCTTCACCTACGATGGCGGCGAGCAATACAATCCCGGAAAAACCGACGACAACACCTATTATGGCAAGAGTAGTTATTATGAAGTGAGTCCGAATGCGTGTTATGTCCTTTCGTATGCCGCGGCCTTGAAGACGCTCTGCATCACCGGCAAGGACATGAAGCCTGTGACCGTGGGACAGGAGACAAAGGTGCCCGCCTGGCTGACCCAGCAGGAGGTGGCTGACGCCATCGCCGCCGGTCGTTTCGACCTGGAGCGCAAGAAAATGAATGCCCGGGAGCTGACCACAGCCTTGGGCAACTGGTCGCCCATCGTCCGTCTGTGGGCGGCGGAGGAACTGGCCAAGCGCCCGGAAGCGCAGGCGCTGGTGCCGCAGTTGATCACGGCAGCGGAGGGCACCAATGCCCGCTTGCGCCTGGGTGCCTGCGAGGCTCTCCGTCAACTCAAGGCCGCGCAGGCTTTGCCCGTTTTCGTCCGCCTGCTCAATCATGAGGATCGTGGCCTGCGTTTCCTGGCGGGCCGCGCGATCCAGGATCTGGGCGTCGCGGCGCAACCGGCCCTCAACGACATCCTCAAGGCGTTCGTCGACACCGCCGAACCCCTCGTGCCGGTCAACTTCGCCGACCCCATCCAATTCGCCCATGGTCAACTGATGTCCGTCATATTTGCAGGGGAACTGACCGGTGCCCTCAAACAGGCGGATCCCAAGTTGGTCCTGAGGGCGGTGCGTGCAGGGTCCAGAAACGCCAGCAGCAGGGCGCGCGGCTCTCTGGGAAGCTTCATCCACAGTCTGACTGCGGACGAGGTGAAGACCTTGCTACCGGACATCGTGGAACTCGCCACATCGCATGGTCCGGCTGACACCATGTTCAGCAGGGAGATCCGCGTGAGCGCGTTCAACGTTCTGGTGAAATACCATTTTGAAGAAGGCATTAGGGCGGCGCCCCTTGTAGCGAAGGGAAAATACGGTTGCCACAACGCGGTTGAGATCATGGCGGGACTCGAAACCTATGGTTCCGCCGCCCGGGAAATCATCCCGGATCTTAAGAAGCTCATCGTCGATTACACAGAGCTTCGCAAGGACTGGATATTTCCCGACACCACGATCCCTGCCGTTGAACATGCCATCAAAGTCATCGAGACCGCCAAGGATCATCCGCCATTATTGAGTGCCGGATCCACCCCGGCGACGGAGAAGGATCCCGGGAAATGACCGTGGAGCCCGGCATGGTCATCGCCTTCACGCGAACAATGAACAAAACCACTATGAAAAAAACCATCAACCTTTGCGCCCTGATCCTGTTGTGTTCATTAATGAATTCAGCCGGTCTGCAGGCAACCATCCCTAACCGCACAAATCACATCGCTGCCGCCACCAACCTTGTGAACTACAAGGACCTCAGTGGCGATCCGGTGGCACGTGTGGCCGGGCACCTGGCCGGTGTGCGCGGGAAGCCCCATGCGGATGTCCGGAACGCAGCCGTCACCGATTACCAGCGATTGTTCCACCGCGTGAGGCTGGATTTGGAAACAACCGCCAATTCCCACCTGCCGACTGACAAACGCATGGCCGCGCTCGAGACTGCACCGGACCCGAACCTGGCCGCGTTATGCTATCACTTCGGCCGTTACCTGCTGATCTCCTCGTCCGCCCCGGAACCGAGGCGGCGAATCTTCAGGGAATCTGGAATGAAAGTATGAATCCGAAGTGGGATTCGAAATACACCGCTAACATCAACTTGCAGATGAATTATTGGCCGGTGGAATCCGGCAATCTGGCGGATTGCGCCGAACCGTTCACGCGGTTGGTGAAGGAACTAACCGACCAGGGGGCCCAGGTGGCGAAGGAACCTTATGGTGCCGGAGGATGGGTGTTTCACCAGAACACGGATATCTGGAGGGTGGCGGCCCCGATGGACGGACCTACCTGGGGAACCTTTACGGTCGGCGGTGCGTGGCTCACCAACCAGTTATGGGAACGTTATCTCTACACGCTGGATCGCGATTATCTGAAGGAAATCTACCCGGTGATCAAGGGCTCCGCCGAGTTTTTCATGGATTTCCTGGTGCCCCATCCCAATGGCAAATGGCTGGTCACCAATCCATCGAACTCCCCCGAGAATCCGCCCAAAGGCCCAGGCTATCGATACTTCCTCGATGAAGTGACCGGCAACTACTACTTCACGACGATCTGCTACGGCTCCACCATGGACATGCAGATACTGGACGATCTGTTCGGTTGTTTTGCGGAGGCTTCCAGAACTTTGGGGGCGGATGCGGAACTCGCCGCGAGAGTGATCGCAGCCCGTAAGAAACTGGTGCCGCCGCAAATCGGCAGTGACGGCACCTTGCAGGAATGGGCGGAGGACTACGGACAAATGGAGGACAAGCACCGGCATTTCTCACACATGTATGGCCTCTATCCGGGCAACGTCCTTTCGGCCCGGCGGACTCCGGAATATGTTGACGCGATCAAGGCGGTGCTCGAACAACGCGGCGACGGCGGCACCGGCTTTTCCCATGCGTGGAAAATGGCGCTCTGGGCCCGGCTCTACGATGGCGACAGGGCCAACCGGATCTTCAAGGGCTACATCAGGGAACAAGCCTGCCCACAGCTTTTCGCCAAATGCTTCACCACGCTTCAGGTGGACGGTTCGGTTGAATTTCCAACAAAGAAGGGAGTTCGTTACCTGGTGACCGCCAGCTAACCATTTGAAAACAAGGACAGGAGGGCGACGCCAAACCTGAGCAACGTTGATCGCCTCATCGCGACATCCAGATTTTCCGGCGGAACGGATTGTGTTTCATTCCGATGCTTCGTTGAATAGGATCCGTGCTGCGTAATAAAAGCTCCGCCTTCGCCTCGGCAGCGGTTCTGCCGGCCGGCAGATGGGGCAGCAAACCAAGGTCTTCCCAGGCTTCATAACGATGAGGTGGCGGCCAAATCGAGCCAAATGACCATGGTTTTTGTGCCATCGGTGTCGGTGATGATGCCTTGGCGGACATCCTTCATTTTGGCTCCTGTGGTTCTCACCCGGGCCGGGCCTCAGAACTCAATTTTCAGTGGTGGATCATGGATTGGATGGCGCAAGTTGAATTGCGTTCCGGCAAGTGGCCGGGGGAGGCGACGGAGCGCTGGCTTCAGCCGGCATGTCTGGTCGGAGCCGCCCGAACTCACCGCGTTCACTCGCCGGCTGAAGCCAGCGCTCCATAAGGACGGAACTTCCAGCAATTCAATCTGCGCTACTCCAGGTCCATTCTGGGGTCAAAATTGAGTTCTGGGCCTTGGTGCCCCCAGTTGCGGACGGTGAAACATGGATTGACGAGCGGCGACTCTTCGGTGGCGGCGATTTTCACCGACATTGCCTCCGCTTCGGCAACCAGCGGGAAATCGCGGGTCTCCTTTTGATAGGCAGCGGCCTTGCATCCGGCGAGGGCGGTGATCGGCGGCGGTTGGTTCCACGATCTGGCCAGCGGCACCAGACCGGCGGCAGGCTGCCGGGGTAAATCCATAGAGTACCATACTCCCGGCTCTGGTGGCCGCGTCATTGGCACCAAGCGCGAAGTGGGTGACCCTGTCATTGGCCACGGCGAAGCGGCCGTCGGACGGAGTCAGATGCATCGGCCAGTGGTTCCACGGCCCGGCAAACGGAGCGTCGATGTATGTCGATTGTTCGCCGCCACCCCATGGATTGATGAAACCGCCTTGGAACATCGCAAACACCTTGGATTCCGGATACAAAGAGCAAGTTACGCTGGGGGTTGCGCACCGGATCGGTGTTGCGTTCCGATTCGTTGTTGCGACCCAGGACGATGGCCGTATCCGGTGTCGTGAGCGGTCCTTTGAAATCATGAGAAGCAACCTCGCTGCCATCGACGTAGAGACGGACCTTGCCATCCCCGATGGTCGCGCATACTTGCGCCCACTGATACAAGGGAAGCACGATGTCGGATGCCTTCACCGTCTCTCCGGCCACCGTGACCAGCGGATGCCCATAGGCATCGAGTCCGAGATACCAGCCTTCCGCGCCGAAGCCGCGCGACTGGTGGACAAGCGGCGCGTTGTTGTAGGGATAGGTATCCAATGCGACCCAGGCGGTCACCGTGAGTGCTGCATGGGTCGTGGGCTTGGACTCCATGGTCACGCTGGTGTAGTAACCGTCGAGCGCGAGGGCAGTGCCGGATACTCCCTTCTTGAACTGGGTCATCAGTCCGGTGATCTCGCAGGATGTGCCGCCCGGGGATTCCCTGACCCGATCTTCATGCGGTCGCATGCCCTCATCGCAGCTCCAATAGTGAAGCGGCGCGGGGAGCCCCTGGCTCGCCTTGACGGGATTTCCTGCGACAGCGGTTCGGGGATGAACCGGTGGCTTCTGTCCGGCCTTGACCGCTCCGTGTTCGATGCCGGCATCCGTCAGCCTGAGGCTCTGTCTGGTGGCCAGTCTCGGATCGATCCAATCCTGATAGCGGGTGTTGGCGGCATCGCGAACCTCCCGGTCCACCTGCCGTCGGGATAGATGGTGAGCAGTTCCTGAATCACGCCGGTAATGCCGTGCGGATCGAGCGGGTCCATCGCCTCGTTTGCCTTGGCCACCCGCTCCGCATCCTTGAAGCGCCGCCACTGCACGACAATTTTCCCGGGGCCGTTTTCCAGCAGCCTCACCTAGTTGAAATAACAGTTCGGATCCTCCGTCGTGTTGGGAACCAGGTTCTCAACACGCTGGATTCCACCCGCCGTCCGCCACTGCGGCTGATAGCCGTTGGCACGGATGAACTCCAGTCGGTTGGTTTTGCCAAGCGTCACGACCAGGTCCTCGTATTTGCCGATGTGGCCCGCGGCCGATGGGTTCACGCGGGTGTGAAAGGCGGAGAACCCGGGATCGGAACTTGCCGCGTGGAGACTGGCGGAAGCCGCCAGCAACGACAGCAGCGTGATGGGGATGATTGGCATTTTCATTTTCGAGAATCAGGGCTCCGGCGGATCGCTTCGATTTCCGCCGGCGATGGGGCATTAGGTTTGGGTCGAGGATCCACCGACCACCCCCAAGCGGGTGCTGATGAAGGATGGCTCTGGGGACGAAAGAGGGCGGCCCAATTCCTTGGGCCGCCCCATGATCGCAGGAGGATAAGGGAACGGAATTCCGCTTTCAATCCGCTCCTGGAGTCAGTCGCGACGGCGGCGCAGCAGGCCGAGGAGACCGAGGCCACCAAGCAGGGCGGCGGATGGCTCGGGAACGGGAACGGCCCCGATCGTGAGCGCGTTGGCGACGCCGAAGTCTCCGCTGGTAAACGAGACGTCCAGCACCTGAGCAAGCCCATCGGCAGTGAAAGTGCCCGTGACGAACTGTCCGCTGAGTGAATTCATTGAACCGCTGCCCGATATCGACTGGGTGTTGTTACCGGTGGAATCAGCGAAGAATTGAACCCGATACGTTGTGCCGGAGTTAAGGCCCGACAAGGTGATGGTTGCCGACGTCGGCCCACCGGGGATTTCAATTCCGATGTTGGAATCGAGCACGGTTCCGAAGGTGCCGGCAATGCTCGAATTACTACCGGAGGTACCCCAGTTCACCCAATCAGACGACGCACCGATGGTAATGCCACTCCCGACCAGAGTGGACGCGCCGGGGTTCACGTTCAGGAAGTTGATATCCGCCGTTCCGTTGTTGACGAGGGTGGTGGTGCCGGAGAAGTTGGCCCCGACGATAAAGTCCAGACCGGAGGAATCGATATCACCGGCACCGGTGATAGCTGCTACAGAGCCCCAGGTGACGGTGGCGGCATGGGCCGACATTGGCAGCGCGAGGCCTGCTATGCCGATGATAATTGGAGTCAGTTTGCGTTTCATTTGGTGTTTGTTTGTTTGTCTGTTTGTTTGTCTGTTTTTTTGGTTGTCGGATGACGCATGGTGGAAGACGGGTCAGGAATGTTTGCGGTTACGGCTGGGTCACCCCGACGTTGACGAACAGCTTGGAGGGAACCGTGCCGGTAACGGTGGCGGTGACGGTCGTGGTGCCTGTGGTCGGATTGTTCGGCACGGCCTCCAGATTCACCGTAATCCCGTCCGCGGACGCGCCATTGGCATGGAATGTCTGCAGGTCGGTGGACCAGGCGTAGGCCGGCACCGAGACATCGCTGGCCGGGGTGGCGTTCTGCGGGTGGGTGAAGGTAAAGGTGTTGCCACTAAGGGTGCCGGCAATAAGCCCGGCATTACCCGCATTCGGGGGAGTGCCGAAGAAGTTCTCCAGTCCGTTTTCAATGCCGTCGCCATCCGCATCGTCGTTGAAGCCGGTCTGGCCGTTGAGGCCGGTATACCCGCTGATCCAGTCGCCGAAGGTGTCGCCGCCGCCGGAAACAATCCCGATCGTGAGCGCGTTGGCGACGGCGAAGTCTCCGCCGGTATACGTGACTGACAGCACCTGAGAAACCGCATCGGCGGTGAATGTCCCCGTCACGAATTGGCCGTTGAGTGAATTCATTGAACCGCTGCCCGAGACCGACTGGGCGTTGCTACCGGTGGAATCAGCGAAGAATTGAACCCGATACTGTGTGCCGATGGCAAGACCCGACAAGGTGAAGTCTACCGTCGTCGCCACAGGGGCGCCGACCTCCATTCCGAGGTTCGAATCAAGCACGATTCCGAAGTTACCGGGAATGCTCGAATTTCCACCAGCGGGACCCCAGTTCACCCAATCAGACGACGCAGCCACGGTGATGCCATTCGAGAGCGCGGCGCTCTGGCCGGAGGCCAGGCTCTTGAACTCGACATCCACTGACCCGTTGTTGACGGGGGTGGTGGTGCCCGTGGTGACCCCGAAGTTGGCACCGGCAATATTGGCCAGACCGGAGGAATCGATGTCCGAGACGCCAGCGATATTCGTTGCCGCGCCCCAGGTGATGGTGGCGGAACCAATCCCGGTTGAAGCGCTGACCATCAATGGGGAAGCCTGTAGGTTGGGCACAGCGTCCTCCGCAACGAAGTAAACGTTATAGGTGGTGGCGGCGGTCAGGTCGGTGACCGGACCGGTGGCCTCGGTGTTGGCGGTCAATGCAAGGCTGCCGCTTGCGAGCGCGACCGAGTTGGTACTGTCGTTGCCGGCCTTGACCTGGGCGGCGGAGGGTGCCGCAGCGCCGTCAGCAAGCACCACGTAGTATGCAGTGCCTGTTTCATCGGCTTTCGCGCGGACGGTGAGCGCGGTGGGGGACAGGGGGGCTGCCTGCGGCCATCCGGCGATCCACGAGGGAGGGGTGGTGTCGGGAGGAGCGACCCCAACCGCTCCAATCGTGAGCGCGTTGGCGACGACGAATTCAACGGGCCCAGTGACGGTGAGTACCTGACTGGTCGCATCGGCGGTGAAAGTGCCCGTGACGAACTGGCCGTTGCTACCGGTATCCGTATCCAGGGTCCCGCTGCCCGAGATCGTCTCGAGTCTGCTGGCGGTGGCCGCAGCGAAGAATTGAATCTGATACTGCGTTCCGATGGAAAGACCCGACAAGGTGATGGTTGACTCGAGCGGGGCGTCCTCGTCGCCGAGGTTGTAATCGAGCACGGTTTCGAAGGTGCCGCCCACGTTTGAAATGGCACCGTTGAGACCCCAGTTTCCCCACGTACCAGCTGCCGCCACGTTCAGGCCGTTCGACAGCGTGACGTTCTGGCCGGAGTTGAGGGACTTGAACTCGATATCAACGGATCCGTTGTTGACGACGGTGGTGGTGCCCGTGGTGATCCCGAAGTTCGCGCCGGCGAGACTTGTCACGCCGGTGGAGATGATGTTGCTTGGGCCGGTGATGCTCTGCACGGGGCCCCAGGTGACGGGAGCCGCACGGGACGGCAGGGCCAGCGCAGCGGCGGCGAGGCCGACGATGACGGATTTGCTGATGGACTTCATGATTGTTGGATGGGGTCGTGGTTGCTGTGAGATGGGTTGTCGAACGCCCAGGCGGGGCCAAGACCGGCTCCGCTGACGGTATTTCATGAATGGGTCCTCGCGGACCACGTTCGACGATGGCCCGGGGGAAAAATCCTCCATTTGCTCCCGTCCTGCAAATTTCTTTCATTTTGGAACTATCCTCTTTATCGGAGTGGTTTGGCCGGATGCGGGGCGGGCAAATTGACGCCACCAAAACCGGCTGATTTTCCTGAAGCCCCCCTGAGGAACGCGCGAACGAAAACGGCGGCCTCCTTTCCGGGGAGTCCGCCGTGGGCTGGGTGGATGGCGGGGAGCAGCGCGTAGCCGATCACATGACCGTCCCAGTCGCTGCCGTTGAACAAGGCGCTGGTTTGGGGCAACGGTGCGTGGCGGTGACATTACCAGTACCAGCCGAGCCGGCGACATTGAATCTCACTTCGTAGCGATCAATGGCTGCCAGGGCCAGGGCACCCGAGAAGGACGAGTTGTCTTTCATTTCGTTCCGGGACAAACCCACAGCGCAAGCTACGGGTACGCTCGAACCCGCCACCCTGTCAATTTTTCCCGGTTGACAACTATCCTGATTATCACGAACCTCGGGCCGGCATGACAGACTGGCATCGAACAACGACTTCCAAACAACTCGCCGATTATTTGTGCGGGGAGTTGACCAACGGGCGCTGGCACGGGACGATGCCGGGGGTAATCAAATTGGCGGGAGAGCTTGGGGTTTCGCGCAACTCGGTGGAAGATGCGCTGTCTCAATTGGAACAGAATGGTTTGCTGCGGTCCCAGGGGCGAGGAAAGAGACGGATCATTGTCGCTGAGGGAGAGGGCAGTAGAAAACGGCCATTGCGGGTGGCGTTTTTGTTATATGAAGCATCCGCTAACGAGATGCACTACATCGTCGAACTGCGGCATCTGCTGACCGACGAGGGCCACTACGTCGTTGTCGCCCCGCGTTACTTGGTGGATCTCCAGATGAGGGTGCCGCAGGTCGCCAGGCTGGTCGGCAGGATCGAGGCCGATGTCTGGATGGTGCAGGCCGGCTCTCGTGAGGTGCTCGATTGGTTTGCGGCGCAGCCGACACCCGCTTTGGCGATGTTCGGACGCCACGGGAGCGTTCCAATCGCGGGGGTCGGACCCAACCACATGTCCGCTTTGCTCCAGCTCACGCGGAAACTGATTCAGCTCGGCCATCGTCGCATCGTGATGCTGACTCGCCCGGAGCGGAGAGTTCCCAAACCCGGGTTGTTGGAGCGTGCCGTCCTTGCTGAAATGGAGGACCAAGGCATCCCGGTCGGGCCGTATAACCTGCCGAACTGGGATGACACCCGCGAAGGGCTGCACGGTTGCCTCGACAAACTCTTCCAGTTCACGCCGCCCACGGCATTGATCATTGACGAGGCGTCCATCTTCGCTGCCAGCCAACAGCATCTTGCCCGGCAGGGCATCCTTGCACCGCAGCATGTCTCGCTGGTTTGTTGCGACCCCGACCCGATGTTTGCCTGGTTCGAGCCGCCGGTCACTCACATGCGCTGGAACTCCCGCCAGATGCTCCGTCAGATCGTGCGCTGGGTCGCCGGTGTGGCCCGCGGCCAGAACACGCGGCGCCAAGTGCATACCCAGGCGGAGTTGGTCGAGGGTGGCACGATCGGACCGGTCAATGCGGCGAGAGGCTGAAGCCGCGTGGCGCGGTCTAGGACCGCCTGTCTGAAAAATAGCTCAGTCCCTCGGTGACCATATTATCGGCGAACTTCAGCAGGCCAATGGTCGTCGGCATCTGATCCGCAAGCGACCCGTGCCAGGCGCAAAACCCCGGGAGTCTTGTGGCCTGATGCCAAGCACTGGCCGCAACCACCTCATGCGGGTGAATGATCTCATTGCACTCCAGCCGAAACACGATCGAGCGCTCAGACCATGATCGAGGCCACATTTCAGGTCAGACAAGAGGGCCAGCGGAGCTGGCCCGAATTGTCTGCACCGATTTGTTGCCTCTTTTGGCCGCGCAACCTTTTTTCTGTAAAAGTTTTCAGGATGGATTTGGAGGCGGGTTTCAAACGGTTGTGTTTTTGTTAGTTGGGGGTTGAGATTCTCACACATGTTGGAGGTGCGCAGGCGCTTGCGCAAGGACTCGGCCAGGAGCATGACGGTGAGTCCTTGCGGGATGGCTGTCTCCATCCAGGCGGAGAGTGAGGGGGCTGTTTTTTCGTATTTCGCCACGAGCTGGGCCAGCCTCTCCTCGGCGTGGGCAAGGTCCTGGGAGTTGAGAATGCTGCGGATGTCGGCAGCCACCGAGGGCCGCATGGCGATCTGTGGAACATCGGCCTGGGCATTCTGCTGGAGGTGGAACTGGCAGCGTTGCCAGGGAGTCGAGGGCAGGGTTGCCCGCAGGGCCGCCTTGAGGCCCTTGTGAGCGTCGCAGGTGACCAGGTCAGGGATGCCGATGCCGCGTGCCTTGAGGGTGTTGAATGGACTGGCTCCAGGGAACGTCAACAAGAGAAAGTGTCAGGGAGTATCTTCAATCTTCTCTTGACGTGGCCCAAGCCCGGACCGGGGCGAGCGGGTTCGATTTCCGGAGCGATCCATTGGCAGGCGCGTTGTGACCAACGCGGCTACTGAAGATGCGGGCGCGTTGTGGCCAACGCGGCCACTGTGCTC
>JAIPKB010000318.1 GCA_021733795.1 Akkermansiaceae bacterium
AGTACGCCGGGATCAAACGCAGGCCGCAAATCACCCGACGGACTTCGGCGGGCAGGAGTGGATATTCAAACCCGGGCCTCATGTCGGCGGTGAATTGCGCCGGCGGAGGAAATACCATGCCCCGGCGGCGAGGACGGCGAGGATCGCGAACAGGGCGGGTGTTCGGGAAAGCGCCTTCCCGCCGGAGGTGGATGGGGCGGGGGCAGTGGTGGCCGGATCGGCGGTTCCGGCGGCTGTTTGCTGGCGGTGGCTGCGTTGTTCGTCCCGCTGGCGGGCCGCAGCGATGCGCTTGAGCTTTTCCGGCGGGGCCGGGCCGGCCAGGTCGTATTCGGTGGGGTCGCCCTCGAAACGGAAGGTCGCGTTGCCGGACTTGATCCGGGCGAACCAGCGGCGGTAGGTTTCCAGATCGCTGTCATAATACACATGTGGAGCAGTCACCGGTTTGTTGGCCAGCGGCAGCGTGTGCAGGGATTGCAGAGCGTAGGAACTGTTGGACGGCTCCATCGAGCGGCCCTCCGATACCATCGGCGGCTTTCCGGGACCGCCGATCTCGCCGCGTTCGTCGGCGAGGAACTCGCCGAGCACCCGCACGGTCTCCACGCTGGGCAAATGCGCCATGGCACCGAACCCCTGCCGTTGTTCATCGACCAGCTTTGCCGGGTGCGGCCCCATTTCCGGAGGCGTGTGCTCGTACTCCTCCCGCGCCTTGAGAATCCGGTCACGGTAGTACTGCGCGTGACCGGGAATGGCGAGGAGAGCGGCTTGGGCGGCGTGAAACACAGGCCGATCACCCTTCTCCCAGTTGGGAGAGCATTCCTGAGATAACTGGACTATCCAAATCCCGAGCTTCTCTATTGCCTCAGATGTTGGCATATCTGTCGTCTTTTCCACAGCCTTTCGTAGACCGGCCTCCCATTTGGCGTATTCGGCGGGATCTTCCGGAAGATTGGCGCAAAGCGGCCCCGAAAGTGCCAAAAGACAGATTCCAATGATTGCTATGAATGAGCATATTGACGCACCGAGCATGGTTCCACCGCCATCCGGCGGACCTGTGGGCGCGGCATGGCCACCGCACCCTACCGTTGAGGGGTTTGAACTTGCCCGGCCCTTCGACCCATACGAGGTGGATTGCTGAGGTCTGAGTTTGGCACCCATTGAGGAACCCCTCGCCTTCTCACACCTCGTGGACCGGCAGGTTGGCGCATTCCTCGCGGAGCTTCTCCGCGAGCGGTGTGGATAGATAGCGCTCGGTGGCGGAGCACCCGACCGTGACAATCCGCTTGCCTTTGAATTCCGGGCGACGGGCGACCTGCAAGGCGGCCCAAACATTGGCCCCGGTGGAAATCCCGGCGGGAAGTCCCTCGACCTGGGCCAAGGTCTGCGCGGTGGCCAGGGCATCCTCATCGCTCACCTGGATCACTTCGTCGATGATCCCGACGTTGAGGTTTTTGGGAATGAAACCCGCACCGATCCCCTGGATCTTGTGAGGACCTGGCTGGCCACCGGAAATCACCGGACTGGCCGCCGGCTCCACCGCAATGCAATGGATCGAGCGGCGTGCCTTGAGCACCTCGGACACTCCGGTGAGCGTCCCCCCCGTGCCCACCCCAGCCACAAACGCGTCGATCTCGCCATCGGTGTCGCGCCAGATCTCCTCGGCGGTGGTCTCGCGGTGCGCCTGGGGGTTGGCCGGGTTGTCGAATTGACCCGGACCAAACGCACCCTCACCGTGTTCTTCTAACAATTGCAACGCCTTGGCAATGGCACCGCCCATCCCGCGGGCCCGCGGCGTGAGGACGATGTGCGCGCCAAGCATCCGCAGCAGCACGCGGCGTTCCACGGACATGCTTTCCGGCATGGTCAGGATGCAGCGGTAGCCCTTGGAACGGGCCACGAAAGCGAGGGCGATCCCGGTGTTGCCGGAGGTCGGCTCGATGATCAGGCCGCCGGGTTTGAGCCGGCCATCGGCCTCGGCCGCCTCGATCATGGCCTTGCCGATGCGGTCCTTCACGCTGAACAGCGGGTTGAAAAACTCCGCCTTCACGCAGACCTCGGCACCCAGGCCGGCGGTGACATGATTGAGACGGATGAGCGGGGTGTTGCCGATGGTGGCAACCATGTTAGGTGCGATGTTCATTTTTGTTATTGGTTGTTGGTTGGCAGTCTCTCATATTTGAAAATCCGGAGTACCGGAATCGAAGTGAAGTCCGCATTCGTATTTGGTGCCACCGAAACGGGTGTCCTCGGCATCGCCGGCCCGGGCGGCCGGACGGGTGCTGTGCCAATCGCCCATGGTGATGTAGCCCGCGGCGGCAAGCGGATGGCGTGGCAGGTTGTGGACGCGGAAATAGTCATTGATGGCTTCATCCGTCCAGTCGAGAATCGGATAGACCTTGAGGGTTTTTTTCTGGGCCTCGGCCAGCGGTCGGTCGGCACGGGTTTTCGATTGGGAGCGGCGCAGTCCGCTGAGCCACACGTCCGCTCCCAGTTCGCCGAGCGCGCGGTTCATCGGCTCGAGCTTGGTCAGCAGCGCGTAGCGGTCCGCCCCGGCCTGGCCCTCGGCCCATAGCTCGCCCCACAGCGCCTGTAGCCTGGCTGCGGAAATGTTGGGCTGATAGATCCGCAGGTTCAGATCGAGCCGACGGGTCAGTTCCTCGGCATAGCGATAGGTCTCCGGAAACAAAAATCCGGTGTCGATGAACACCACCGGCACTCCCGGCGCGTGGCTGGCGATCAGGTGGAGCATCGCCGCCGCTTGAATGCCGAAGCTGGTGGTCGCGACCAGCCTCGCCCCGTACCGCCGGTGCAGCAACCGGAGGCGCTCACCGGCGTCGATCCGCGCCAACGCCTTGGCGAGTTCTTCCGGAGGGGATGCCCCGGGGGTGGCAACCTGGGATTGGGTGGAAGAGTGCATGGCGTGTCAGCGGGCGGCAAGCGCCTCCGGTTTGAGATTGAGATGAAAGTCAGGACCCTGCACGGTGGCGGCCACATGACCGGCCCGGATGCAGAAATCCCCGAAGCGTTCGCCCTCGTGGCGTTCCCTCGCATACTGGGCGATCAGCGGCTCCAACAACGGCCGCAGTCCCTCTGCCCGCACGCTTTGGCGATACAGCTTCGAGAGCCGTTGGCCGGCAAAACCGCCGCCAAGGTAAACATTGTAACGTCCCGGCGCCCGCCCCACAAAGCCGATCTCCGCCAGGAACGGCCGCGCACAGCCATTCGGGCATCCGGTCATCCGGATGGTGATGGCGTCGTGGCGCAGGCCGTGGGCCTCGATCACCTCCTCCAACTCGGTGAGCAGGTCCGGCAGATGGCGCTCCGCCTCCGCCAGTGCCAGGCCGCAGGTCGGCAGGGCCACGCAGGCCAGCGAATTGAGCCGCAACGCGCTCTGGCGGTGGCTGTCGGTGATCTTGTATTGCTCCAGCAAGCGCTCGATTTCCGGCCGTTTCGCCGCCGAGACATTCGCGATGATGAGGTTCTGGTTGGCGGTGAGGCGGAAGTCGCCGTCATGGACCTTCGCGATCTCCCGCAGGCCGGTTAACAGCGGATAGGCCGGGGTGTCCAGCACCCGCCCGCCCTGTACGAAGAGGTTGAGGTGGAAGCGGCCCCGCTCGTCTTCGATCCAGCCGTAGCGGTCGCCGTTGTCGGAGAACTCCACCGTCCGCGCCGGTTCCAGCCGGTAGCCGAGGTAACGGTCCAGCTCGGTTTTGAACCATTCGAGCCCGTGGTCCTGGATCGTGTATTTGAGACGGGCGTGCTTGCGATTGCTGCGGTCGCCGTGGTCGCGCTGCAACAGCACCACCTTCTCCGCCAGCTCCACCGCCCGTGCCACCGGGCAGAAGCCGATCACATCGGCGAGCCGCGGATAGGTTTTATCGTTGCCCTGGCTCATGCCCATGCCGCCGCCCACCGCCACGTTGAAACCAACGAGTTTTCCATCCTCCACGATGGCAATGAATGCCAGATCGTTGGCAAACACATCCACATCGTTGGACGGTGGCACGGCGATCGCAATCTTGAATTTCCGGGGCAGATAGGTTTTGCCGTAGATCGGCTCCACCTCCTCCTCGGAGGTTTCGATCTTCTCCCCGTCGAGCCAGATTTCATGATAGGCCCGGGTTTGCGGCGTGAGGTGGTCGGAGATCTCCTGGGCGAGCGCCAGCACCTCCGCGTGGATACTGGAAAGGTGGGGGTTGGGGTTGCACATCACGTTGCGGTTCACATCCCCGCAGGCGGCGATCGTATCCATCGCCACCTGGTTGATCCGGGCGATCGTGCTTTTCAGGTTCGACTTGATCACGCCGTGAAACTGAAACGCCTGCCGCGTGGTGAGCTTGATCGTGTCGTTGGCCAGCCCGGTCGCCAGGCGGTCCACCTCCAACCACTGGGCGGGCGTGGCGACCCCACCCGGCACCCGGATCCGGATCATGAACGAATAGGCCTTCTCAAGCCCCTGCTTGCGCCGCTCGGAGCGCAGATCGCGGTCATCCTGCTGATAGGCCCCGTGAAACTTCAGCAGTTGCTGGTCATCGGCGGAGATCGCTCCGGTGGAAGCATCCGCCAGCCCTTCCTTGAGGGTTCCCCGGAGGAAGTTGCTATCGTGCTTGATCGACTCGTTGGCGGATGGTGCGTTATCGGGCATGGGAGGTGTTGCGGTTGAAGTTGAAACGATTGCCAGTATGGAGGACTGCACAGAACACGGCAAACAATGAAAGATTAGTTTCCTTGGTTACTTGCTGTGGTTTCGCCCCAAACCTGCTGCCTAATCGTGCATCGCGCAACATTTTTTTTCATCTTTTTTCGGTTTTCTCAAATTTTCTAGTTCCGGGTGGCCCCGGCCACTGCTTCCCACCCGGTCCATGCCGGGTTGGCTGGCAATCTCGGTTCAATCCATCACCTCACTTGCCGGAACCGCTCCGGAACCATTCGCAAGCGCTCCAGCAAATCCTCCCGGGTTGCCTCAAAATCCTCCAACCCCAGCCCGGCCGCGACCTTCCAACGCCGCCCGGCCGACGGTAC
>JAIPKB010000027.1 GCA_021733795.1 Akkermansiaceae bacterium
AAATACCGGAGATATCCCACGGTCGCCCCTCAAATCGTCCGGTTGCAGCCCAACGACCGCCAATTTCCCGGTTCCCGGTCTCCCTCATCTCCGAAGCTCCTCTCCCCAACCCGCCACAAAACGCCATTTCGCCCCCTCCGCCCCGTCCTTTCCTGGTGGATTTTGCTTCCATGTGAGCGATATCCTGCAAAATC
The DNA here is from genome assembly GCA_021733795.1 of Akkermansiaceae bacterium. Taxonomy (GTDB): domain Bacteria; phylum Verrucomicrobiota; class Verrucomicrobiia; order Verrucomicrobiales; family Akkermansiaceae; genus Luteolibacter. Next base: position 195 of record JAIPKB010000027.1, read on the forward strand.
GTGGTTTTGCACGCAAATACCGGAGATATCCCACAATCCGGGAAAAATCCCCCGAAAATGGTGGATATAAGGGTGTTCACATACCCACGAAACCGTAGGTAATCTCCCTGTTCGGCAATAATAATGAAGATGCTTCCGCCAGACCGCTATATTGGGCCCGGCTATAATGAGGATGTGGCGTTATCAGATGATCTCCGTTTTCGCAGGGAGACAGAATATGCGAAAGTTTCTCCGAGGTTCAAGCTGGTAACAGTTATTGCCCCGATTGCCATTTTCTCTACGGTGTTTCTCGGGTTTCACATCATGATCGCTGCCGGATTGGCGTTTTTTGTGCTCTTCCTGCTATTCATAATAAGAATCAATCGTGATGGAGATAGAATTTCTGCGAGTTGCCCTGCGTGTTCTACCTTAATGAGCAAGGAGGTTAGAGCTAATGTGGAGTATCATGTGTGCCACAGTTGCAAGATCTTTGCTAAGGGTAGAGACTGGGGCTAAGAATGTGGCCGAACAAGTCATGGATGTCAACCGCTCAACCGCCCTTCAAACTCACTCTAATCTCACCGCAATGACGCGGTGACATCACATCAAACGTTGTGCGCCGAGCCAAGCAAGGCGCTTCTTGTCAGGTGAAAGACCTGATGTTTCAAAACCTAGCCAGTAGAAACTACCGAGTGTTGCAGTTGTGTTAGCTAACACTGATCACACGGCGAAGGATCAGGCAGGAATGCAACGCGGACAAAGCACCCACGTCACCAGAGGCACGAATATCCTCGATCCCGGCGTGTCACACACCCTGTCCGCACTGGGAACCAAGGCGGAAGAGTCCCCGAAGCATCGTTTTCGGAGTCTGGCCCGCCTCCTCGACCGGCAGATGCTTGGAGAGGCCTTTCGCAGACTCAAACGCCGTGCCGCCCCGGGAATCGACGGGATGCCCCACGGTGAGTATGCGGAAAACCTTGACGAAAACCTGCTTGAATTGGAATCGCGTTTGAAGCAAGGAGCCTACGGCTTCCCGAACTACTCGTCACCCTGAAGCGCAAGCTGCAAGGCCACTGGAACTACTATGGCGTGATTGGCAACTCGAAGAAGATCGGACGCTTCGGCTACTGGGCGAGGTGGATGGTTTACAAATGGCTCAACCGGCGCAGCCAGCGCAAAAGCTTCACCGTGGCGTCCTTCGACGCTGCGTGGGAGCGCTGGAAGATGCCGACCCCACGCGTGATCGAGAAGCCATGGCCGAGAACCGCTTGACAAGACCCGCCCCGCCTCGTATGAAAAGGTCAACCAACGCTCCAATCATGGTCATCGTTCCACCTGTGCGCATTCCTGAGGAGCCCGGTGCGGTAATTCCGCACGCCGGGATCTGCGAGGGGGGCGTCGGGCAACCGACGTCCCTACCTTAATCAAGTAGAAAAGACACTCAACAACCGGGCGCTACCGGCTACAGGGCCGGCGGGCGGGTCATTAACCCCCAAAATGGGTATCGAGGCAGGTCAGCAGTTCGGACAGATTGACCGGCTTGGCGAGGAATCGCAGACCGCCGAAGTTTCCGACATGGTCATCGACCTCGCTGTGCCGGACCGTCGCCGTCAGGAAGATGATGGGGATTCGTTTGAGGACGGCGTGTTGGTTGAAGCCGCTGGCGACATCGCCGCCGTCCATACCCGGCATCATCACATCCAGCACCACCAGATCGGGACCAAAGGAGAGGGCGGCCGGCAGCGCCAACAGCGGGTCATTTTCGACCTGAACGAGGTACCGGCCGGTGCTTTCGAGGTTGATCTTGAGCAAACGGGTGAATGGAGCTTCATCATCGACGACGAGGATTTTCCGGACGCGGACTTGGTTGGGTGCGATGGGTTCGGGGAGTTTCGGTTGCATGACTTTGGCGGGGGGGGGTGGCAGATCAGGGGTTGGATGGGAGGTATTGGGCACTGAAGGGTGGGTTTAGATCGCCTCCGCAAAGATGGCGCGATCGGCTGACTGGGGTCCGGCGGCAAAGGCGAGGGTGACCTCGAGCCCGCCCTGGGCGGCGTTTTGGAAGTGGATCACGGCGCCGTGGAGATCGATGATCTTCTTGACCACCGAGAGCCCGAGGCCAGTGCCAGAACCCACCCCCTTGGTGGTGAAAAACGGATCAAAGATCTGGGGCAGATTTGCGGCGGGAATTCCCGGGCCCGTGTCTACCAAGCGCAGCACGACCACCTCGTCGGCGGGCTGAAGCCCCGCGTTGATTGCCGGCCGCGATGGCAGGAACCGTTCGAGCCGGCCGCAGGCGGTGGAAATGGTTAGGATTCCCTCGTGATCCATGGCCTGTAGGGCGTTAAGAGTCAGATTGATGAAGACCTGCTGGATTTTCTGAATATCGACCAAGACCAGCGGCAGGTTGCCCGTGAGGTTCTTGATCAAGGTGACGCGGGGATTGTTGAAATCGGCCCTGATCAGCCACAAGGATCGTTCGAGAACGCCTTCCAGATCGCTGGGGATCGGGCTGAATCCGGTCGCTTTCGAGAACTGTAGCAATTCCCTGCTGATCGCGTCGGCACGCATGACCGCGTCGCGCATGTCGTTCAGGGTGGTGTGGGTGGTCTCATCGGCGGAATTGAACCTCAGATCCAGGTAATCGAGCCCCATCACCATGATTTGGAGCGGGTTCTTGACTTCGTGGGCGACGCCGGCGGCGAGGGTACCGACCGACTCCAGTTTGGCGGCTTGGATGAGTTCCAGTTGGGTTCTTTCGAGTTCCTGGTGCGAATTGCGTAGTTCGTCGAGGGTGGCTCGCAACTGGATTTGACTGCTGTGCAGTTCCTCGTTGGCTTGGCGGAGTTCCCACTCGGCCTGTTTGAGATCGGTGAGATCGACGTGGGATCCTGCCATCCGCAAGGGCCGGCCATGGGGGTCGCGCGAGACGACCCCGCGGGCGAGGATCCAGCGGTAGCTGCCATCATTGTGGCGCAGGCGATGCTCGAGCTGGTAAACCGGGGCTTTCCCGCCGAAATAGTCATTCAGCACGCGGAGGGCGCGCGCTTTCTCGTCGGGGTGGAGGAGTGCTTCCCATGCAGTGAAGTTGTTTTCGATCTCGTGGTCATCGTAGCCGAGCATGCTTTTCCAGCGTGGTGAGAAGTACACTTCGCCGGTGGTGACGTTCCAGTCCCAGACTCCGTCATTGCTGCCCTCGATGATCATTCCGAGTCGTTCCTCGCTGGCTCGGAGGGCTTCTTCCTGACGGCGGATTTCGGTGGTCATCCCGGTGGCGAGTTCGACCGCCCGGCGACCGGTGGTTGCCATCGAGTGGGCCACCCCGAAGATCAGCAGGCTCATGCACAGGCCGCCGGTGCCGACCAAGCCGACCGACAGCATGCCGCTGCCATGGGTCGCCGCGGACGGCGTGTGAAGGCGCACCGTCCAGGGATGCCCGAAGACGGTCTCAGTCGTGGTTTGAGTGAGGGGGTCGGCAGCGGTCAACGGCTCGTTGAAATCGCTGCGGCAGAGCAGCTGGTCGGGCGATGGCGCGGTGCCGTCGAAAATCTCGTAGCCAAGGTCACCGTTGATGAGTTGCTGCACGCCTTGCATCATGTCCTCGATCAGGAAGCCGACTGAGACCCAGCCTTGGAGGCTGGCCCGCCGTTCGTCTTTGGTTGCCGGCTCGACGCCTTGCTGATAGATCGGCAGAAACAGGATGGCTGCTGGCTGGCCGGGAGCCTGCACCAGTTCGAGATTGGCACTGAGGGTCGCGGTTGCGTTGTCACAGGCGGCCATGGCGGCGGTGCGGCGGACCGGTTCACTGCCGAGATCATAGCCAAGCGCGGAGTGATTGGTTTCTGTGACGAGCGGCTCGACAAAGCGCAGTACCAGGTACTCCTGCCGGTCGCCGGCGGGCCAAATCCGAAACGGGCGCTGCGGTTCGCCGGCAGCGTGGCCGGCATCCCGCATGAAGCCCTCGCCGTTGGCATGCTCAACCTTCTCGATATAGCCGACCGCCTTAATTCCCGGGTATTTGACCTTCAATTCCAAACTGTCGACGTAAGCGCTGAACTCACCGAACTCGACCGCCTGGCTGGCCGCGAACAAGCCACCTGTTCCCTGTAGGATCTGAACATAGCGAAAGAGCCGCTCCTTCATCGTGTTGCGGAAATGCTCGGCATCGGCACCGAAGCGCGCCTGCTCGATGGTGAAACGCACCTGTGCCAAGTCGGCTTGGCGCCGCCAGGCTTGCCGACAGACGACGGCGGTCGCAAACAGTGAGATCACGAACACCACCCAAGTGACCCCGCGAATCGACAGAATTCGGATCACGAAGCGGACCCAGCGCGACGAGTGGGCTTGGTGAAGACGAGGTTGAATCGGAGCGACCATGAGGGCAGGGAGGATTGCTGCGGAGGCGTACTGGAGGCCGATGGTTTCAGCCAATAGCAATGACAGCCAACACCACAAAACCTGATCGCGCAATCGCTAATGAGGGTTTTCATCAGAAAGAAGGCCGTTGGCCGCGTGCAACCCGGCACTCCCGCCAATCTCGCGACGGTGATCTTTTCCAGTGGCAGCAACCCGCGCTGGATCATGGGATTGATACGTTCTTCACCGCCTCCGCTGCCAGTGGTGTCCGCATCCGTGATGCCGCCAGAAAACCATCATCACCTCCCGCTCCGTGAGACGATGCAACAACACGCCAAAATCATTGCTCTCCACGTTGCCTTGGGATGGGTCCTTGGCACTGGCTTCGCCGCCGACAGTCAGCACGCGATTGAACGGGTTCAACTCATGGCCAAAGTGCCGGAGCCTCTCGTGGTGCGCGACTGGCCGCAGTTGGCGAAGCAGTATTATGAATTGCTGCTCAATCCCGCCACCCGCCTCGACGGCAAGCCGCTCGTTGTCCTCCGGCCGGACCGGACCTCGTTTGACATCCCTTCCTGGGTCGGCGGGACGCCCGCAGACGAGGCGTTCACCTGTCTCATTCCGGTGATCGGTGCCAACCTTGTCGGCTTGGACCCGCGGAACTTGCACGGATTCGATTATGTCCTGGCCGCCAAGGGATGGTTCGACGAGAGATACGGAGTCTATCGCCACACCCACGATCAGGGGGGGCAACCGGTTTATCACGCCGACATCTATGGCTATTGGGCCGGCATCCAAGGGCTGATGCTCGCCAGCCAATATCCCGGGGATCCGGATTTTCAGCGGCAGGCGCTCGCCACCACCAAGGCCTTCCTGCGCATCGCCCGCGGAATGGGTTGTCCCGCGAACGCGGACTTTGACGCGCTCGGATTCAATTTTGCCACCGGCAGGGCCGCTGGCCGGCCGGAACCGATGAACCGCCTCGGCCACGCGCCGTCGGTAGCTTGGCCATTACTGATAGGCTACCACCTGACCGGCGACCGGGCGATGCTTGACTGTGCCCGCGCCGCGATGCAATGGCACATCGATCACCCCGGGCGCTACGAAGTCTCGCATGTCATGGGGCCGCTCACCGCCGTGCGCCTGAACGCCGAGTACGGTTGCTCACTCGATCTTGACCGCGTGCTGAAAACCTGGTTTGGCCAGGGCGACAACCAGCGGATGCCGTGGAAAGTCACGGCAGGGATGCGCTGTGGCGGCATCACCTGCGACGGCTTGGATGGTGCCGATTGGACTGGCGCGGAACACGGCTTCCACGCGTTTGCCATGGGCTCCCTACAAGGTCCGGCGTGGCTCGTGCCAGCGACGCGCTATGATGCCCGTTACGCCCGCGACATCGGCCGCTACGCGCTGAATGCGGCGAATTCGGCGCGATTGTTCCAGGGCGTCGGCCTCGATTGGAAGCAACAGGACCACAAGGATTGGAAGGACCGCTGGGATCCGCAGAACCTGCTCTTCCACGAAGCGGTCACCGCGTGGAGTTGGGACAGCAGTCACCGGTTCCGACCCTACGCAACGGGTGATCCCGTCCGCCTTGGTTGGGGCGGGCCACCGATTGCGGCAGCCGATTACGATGCCGCAAAGCAGCAGTCGTTCTCCAAGACCTCGCGCAATCTGGCACTTTACATGGGCAACCACATCGGGTTTCTCGGCGGCATCGTCGCGTTGACGGACGTGCCCGGCGTCCTGCGCTGGGACTGTCTGGCCACCGACTGGTTTCATGCCCCGGCCTATCCAACCTACCTGCTCTACAACCCACACCCCACGGCGCAAACGTTCCACACCGACTTCGGCGGGACATCCGCCGACCTCTACGATGCCGTCACGCACGAGTTTGTCCAGCGCGACGTCTGCGGGCCGGTGAGCCTCACGTTGGCACCCGAAACCGCCGCGGTCATCGTGGTGGCTCCTGCCGGGGGCAGGCTTTCGCGTGAGGGTCGGCGAACACGGGTTGACGGGGTGGTCGTGGATTACGAGAACTGCGGCCTGGCACCGGCAACCGCGAACGGGGAGGTGTGGATGATGCCGCCCGCGGCTGCGGACGGACGGTGTCTGCGGCAACTCTTCACGCAGCCGGACCAGTGGGTGGAAACCCGTTCCTTGGTCCAGGTGCTGGGTTATGCCGATCATCAGTTGGATCGACAATTCACCGATGACGAACTGCGAGTCTGGCTGCCGCTGATCGAGCGCTGGGGGCTCAAGTTCGGCCTGGAGGTTGGCGCGGTGAAACAATGGGGAACAACCGGCGCGCAGACCTTCGCGGTGGAGCGCAAGCTGTGGGACCGGTTTCTGTCGCTGGGTGGCCGAATCGATGCGTTGGCGATGGACGAGCCGCTTTGTTGTGTCCGCAAGGATCTCAAGAAGTCGGACGCCTATGCGGTCGAGGAGACCGCGAACTTCGTGGCGCTGGTGCGCAAGAATTACCCCACCGTCCGGATTGGTGACATCGAGCCCTATCCGTTTCTGCAACGTGAGGAGTTGCTAGCCTTCCTGGATGCGCTGCAAGCCCGCCTCAAGGAGCTGAACGTGCGCGGCTTGGATTTCTTCCGGCTCGATGTCGACTGGAACCATTTCACGATCGGCAACCGGATCTATCCGGGCAATTGGCCGGACGTGAAACAACTCGAACTCGCCTGCCGACAGCGGAAACTGCCATTCAGCCTCATTTATTGGGCGGCGGACTACGGTCGCATGAAGGAGCTGAATCTGGCCGACGACGCGACCTGGTACCTGGGAGTGATGCGTCAGGGCAACGATTACGCGTTTGTCGGCGGCGCACCGGATCAGTACGTCATCGAGAGCTGGGTGGATGCGCCCTCCGCAGCGGTGCCGGAAACGGCCGAATGGACCTTCACCCGTTCGGTGCGGGATTTCAGCAACCGGTTTGTGATGAAGCAACGATAACCCATTCGCACGAAGGTGTTGCACGGCAACCCAACGGGAAAGGCCCACCAGCAATGGGTCATTGCCCCAAAGGGCGAGAATCTCTAAGCGATCCAACCGGCCCACCGCCCCAGCGACGAACATTTGCAGTAGACCCTGCGGGCCCTGCCCGGCGGCGACATTGATGACACACCACCGGCGGTCGCCGCGTATGGTTGCTGAAACTCACGGGGGCCTCAGTCGTTTCCCGGCCGGAGCCACCCTGAATGCCCGATCGAGCCACGACCGCCCTCCGCAACAGCCGCCATGACATGAAACACCTAGCAAGACTCAAACGCAAAGTATTCCTCAGCCTCTTCCTTACCGCCGTAGTGGCGAACGCCGCCCCACGCATCAGCATGGGGCTGGGATACTACGCCGTGCTGCCCAACAAGTTGTTGCTGACGAGCATCGTGACCGGTGAGGGAACCAACAGCGTGGACTGTCTCTGGACGAAACAAAGCGGCCCGGGAGAGATCGTTTTTGAGCGGCCTCGCGCGGCCATCACCTGGGCCACGGCCGCCGTGCCTGGCAAGTATGTGCTCAAGCTGCGCGCCACCCACGGAGATGAAACCACCGAGGCCACGACGACCGTCAACGTCTACGATATTCCCGATCGGTTTGGGAATCCCATCCTGCCGGGCATGTTTCCAGACCCGCATATTTTGTGCGATCAAGATACTTTTTACATTTTCGCCACTTCGATGGAGAACGAGGCCGGGGCGTATGGCCGCGCGTCGGTTTGGATGTCGAAGGACTTTGTGAATTGGGAGATGCGGCTCACCGATTGGCCGGTATTTGGCAAATTTGGTGGCGACATCTGGGCACCGGACATTCTCAAGCGAGGCAATCGGTATTACCAGTTTATCACCCGCTCCGGCGGCTACGACACCTGGATTGCCGTCGCCGATCATCCGTTGGGGCCGTGGAAAAACCTGCGCGAGGACAATACCCCGATCGTTAGCGGCGGCGGCAAGGCGGGCCGCATCGTCGCGGCCTACAACATGGACTCGCAACCCTTCATCGACGATGACGGGCAGGCCTACATGTATTGGGGTTGGTCGGAAGCGATGGCCGCGCGGCTCACCCCCGACCTGAAGAACATTGACGGTGAGGTGCATTTCTTAAAGGGGACAAAGTGGCTGCCTAAAGGGGGAGATCTGCCGCAATCGTTGACGGTCGACCTGGGCGAATCGATGCAAATCACGCGCATCGTCACTTGTCCGGAATTCCGCCACGTCGAATATGGCTACCGGATCGAACTTTCGGAAGATGGCCAATCATGGAAGACGTTTGCCGACCGCTCGACCAACCGGACCGAGAAGGCCGGCGAGGGGTATGTGGATCAGGGCGAGGGACGCGGGAGGCAGGTGCGGATCTCGATGAACTATTGCTCAGGAAACTGGGCGGGGTTGTATTCGTTCGACGTGTTCTCCGGCAGCGAACTCGTCTCGCGCGGCAAACCGGCGACCGCTTCCTCCATTCGCGGCGAGGGATCGGAACCGGGCAACGCCGTGGACGCTTCCAATGGCCCTCAGCTGGCCGACTTCGTGGAAGGCTCCTACATGATCAAGCGAGATGGCACCTACTACCTGCTCTACTCCTCAGGCGCGTTGCACGATGGTTCCTATTCAGTGCATTACGCCACAGCCAAGCATCCTTTCGGGCCCTTCACCGCCCCCGTGAACAATGTCGTGCTCAAGTCGAACGGGGATCTCACCACCAAAGGGCCGGGCCACAACTCCGTGCTGAAGTTCAAGAACGACTACTACATCGTCTATCACCAGCACAATCAACCGCACGAAGGTGCCAAGGGCGTCTTCCGCCAGACCTGCGCCGACCGGATGGAGTTCGGTGCAGATGGCACCATCAAACAAGTCGTCCCGACGCAAACGGGCGTGGGCGCGCTGCTGCCGCTGGTGCAGCAGGGCAACGATGTGGCTCGCGGCAAGTACGCCAGCGCCACCAGTGTCCGCAGCGGCAACTACGCTGCCGAATACGCGCTGGACCACAACAACGCCAGTCTTTGGAGCGCCGCAACCAACACGTATCCACAATCGCTAACAGTGGACCTCGGTGGTACGTTTGAGGTGGGCCGGATTGAAACCAGTTTTGAATACCCCACGCTCGCCTACAAGTACGCCATCGAAACCTCGCTCGACGGCAAGGCGTGGAGCTTGTTTGCGGATCAGACCGCCGAGTTTCCGATCGCGGTATGTCCGCAACAGGATACCGGCCAGGTTAAGGCCGGCTTTGTGCGCATTACCATCACCGGATGTCAACGCCCTGAGAATGGCGCAGGCATCTACAACCTCAAAGTGTTTCAGCCATAATGAAACCTGCCGTAGAACCCCATGAAAATGATCCCCTATTCGCTCGCCATTTCCTCCGCCCTCTTGCTGTTTGTCGTGGGCACCTGCCAAGCCGATGACTTGGCGCAAATCTTCGCCAAGCCGCCGGACTCCGCCAAGCCGGGCGTGTGGTGGCATTGGATGGGGTGCAACGTCACCCAGGCGGGCATCACCCGGGACCTGGAGGCGTTTAAGGAGGCCGGCATCGGCGGGGCCACGATCTTCGGCATGGCGGATGTCTGTTCGCCCTGGGCCGCGCACATCGAAAACAGCCCTCACGACGGCCTGATCGCGTTTACCGATCCGTGGTGGGAAATGGTGCGTCATGCGGCGGCGGAGGGGAAGCGGCTGGGGATTGATGTGGGGCTGCACAACTGCCCCGGTTACACCAGCACCGGTGGTCCTTGGATCACACCCGCACTGGCGATGCAGCAGATCTTCCAGTCGCAGACGCCGGTGGAGGGCGGGGTTGGGTTCGATGGGGTGCTGCCGCGTCCAAAGGTGGATCCGCGCGGCGACATGCTCTTTCCGATGGTCAACAAGGAGACCGGCGTTTTGGAGAAACCGGTCATCGCAGGCCGCACCAACTACTGGCGCAATATCGCCGTGCTGGCGGTGCCGGCGGAAGGGATCATCGCGAAGGACCAGGTCATTGACCTGACCCCGAAGATGGACGCGGCGGGCCGGCTCGCGTGGACTCCACCACCCGGCAAATGGATCATCCACCGCTTCGGCCATACGACGATGGGCGCGCTGACTCAGCCGAACCAATGGGAAGCGATGGGCCTGGAGTGCGACAAGATGAGCGAGCAGGCCGTCACGTTCCATCTTCAGCATGTCATCGGCGAACTCAAGAAGCATCTCGGTCCGCTGGTTGGCACCGGCTTGCAGCACATCCTGCTGGATAGCTACGAGGCTGGCACCCCGTCCTGGACGCCGCTCATGCCGCAGGAGTTTGCCGAGCGCCGCGGTTATGAACTGAAGGTTTTTCTCCCAACCTTTGCCGGCCGGGTGGTCGGCAGCTCCGGCGAGACCGATCAGTTTCGCGGCGATTTCAGCCGCACGATTGCCGATCTCTACCGTGACAAGTTGTTCGCCATCATGTCGAAGATGCTGGCGGATGCCAAACTGCGCTTTGTCTGTGAACCGTACGGTGGCCCGTTCCACACCGGCGAAGTCACTCCGTTTGTTCATCGCGTCATGACCGAATTCTGGAGCGGTGACGCCTTTGGTGGCGCACCGATGGACGGCATCTTCAACGCGGGCGACGGCAAGCGCCACAACATTCTCGAAGCCGAAGCCTTTACCGGGCAACCCAGCAAGAGCCAGTGGACCGAGACCCCCGCCTGGCTCAAGCCGATCGGTGACGGAGCCTTCTGCGCTGGCATCAATCGCCTGATCCTGCACAGCAACCCGCACCAACCGTGGGGAGATGATGTCCGCCCCGGCATGACCATGGGGCAGTGGGGCACGCACTTTGGCCGCACCCAGACCTGGTGGGAGCCGGGCAAGGCCTGGCTGGCCTATCTGGGCCGTTGCCAGGCTCTGCTGCAGTGGGGCGCACCCGCGCTGGCAGGCGACTTCACGGCCGAAACCACTGCGCCCGGTGTCCAGCTCCGCAGTCTGCATCGCAGCGAGGGTTCGGCTCATGTGTTCTTCATCGCCAATGTCGGGCAGGGCGCGGGGACGATCATCTGCGCCTTCCCGATCACCGACCTGCAACCGGAGTTGTGGGATCCGACCACTGGTGAAATGCGGCCGCTGACCGATTTCCAGGCGACCGGGGATGAGACCTTGCTGACGCTTGATTTCGCACCGACCCAGAGTTGGTTCGTGGTTTTCCGTGAGCCGGGCGCCAAGCCAGCGCCGACCGTGCGCAACTTCCCGGTGCGGACACCAGTAACCACGGTCGCGGGCACTTGGAGTGTCACGTTCGATCCGAAGTGGGGCGGGCCGGACCAACCGGTGCAGTTTGCGGCGTTGGCGGATTGGACGACGCGACCCGAACCAGGAATCCGTTTCTACAGCGGCACCGCCATCTACCGCAAGACGTTTGACCTGACACCGGCGGTGGCGGAGCGTTCGTTCCTGGATCTCGGTACCGTGCATCATCTGGCGCGGGTCAAGCTCAATGGCCAGGATTTGGGCGCAGTCTGGTGCGCTCCGTGGGGTGTCAGCGTGCCGAAGGGGCTCTTGCACAAGAACGGCAATCTGCTGGAGATAGCGGTCACCAACGTCTGGGCCAACCGCCTGATTGGCGATGAGCGGGAACCGGCGGATTGCCAGTGGAAGAACGGCTATATGGGCGGCCGTTACCTGGGGAGTTTTCCTGAGTGGTTTGTGAAGGGGCAGCCACGGCCCTCCGGCGGACGGTATTGTTTCTCCACTTGGAATTATTTCGATCAGAACTCGCAACCGGTCCCCTCCGGCCTGCTCGGGCCGGTGCGGATCATGGACGAGAACTGGAAGCAGGGCGCCTCTGCGATCGGGGCCAGATCGGGGAATGTGCGCCGGACGAATCGCAAGGCCGCTGATGCCTTCGAGGCCGCCGTGCCGGACGCCGCACGATTGCTGCCGGTGGTCGCGGTTGAGGAAATCGGGCGCATCGAGACAGCTGGCGGTGGCCGCAACGCCGATGCCATTTGCAATGTCTGTCGTGAGATCTGCCTGGTCGGAAAGTAGCACCGAATGGCGATCAATCGCACTGAATCGGCGCAGTTGGCCTGAGGCGCCGGTCGTCGGTTGCGACGGCGTTCTCAGAAGGGTTCAGGATTTCGGTGGAAAGTTGGAGATCTTTATCGTATCTGGAGTGCTGTCATGAATCTGTCCTTGTTACGTAAAAGTTGTCTCGGTGGTTGTGCTGCGGTTTTTGCGGCGAGCCTGTCGCTGTTCGCTCCGGCCGCCGAACCAGCGTGCCGTCCTGCCGGCGTTGCCGCCCCGGAAATCCCCACCATCACCGCCGCTATGCAGGAGGTTGTCAACCGCCAGGAAGTCGCTGGCGCGGTGACGCTGGTGGCCACCCCCGACAAAATCCTGCACCTTAGCGCGGTTGGCTTTGCCGACATCGCCGCCAAGCGTCCCATGCAGACCGACACCATTGGGTGGATCGCCTCCATGACCAAGCCAATTACCGCCGCCGCCATCCTCATGCTCCAGGACGAGGGCAAGCTGTCGATTGATGCCCCGGTGGGCAAATATCTGCCCGAACTGGCCGGACTGAAAACCGCAGACGGCAAACCTGCCGTCGTCACCCTCCGTCAGATGCTCACCCACACTTCGGGCATGGGCGAGGCGGGTGGCAATTCTGTCAGAACCCTTGCCGAGCTGATTCCACTTTACGCGCGGCAGCCCCTCAATTTCACCCCTGGCAGCGAGTGGAGATACTGTCAGTCGGCCATCAATGCGCTGGGGCGGATTGTGGAGGTGGTCTCGGGTGGGTCGTATCCGGACTTTTTGCAGAAGCGCCTGTTTGATCCCCTGGGCATGAAGGACACCACCTTCTACCCCACGCACGCGCAGGTCGCCCGCCTGGCCAAGCCGTACCAGTTAGTGAATGGCAAGCTTGAGGAGCAGGGTTACGGAGCCTACAACCCGTCTGATCACCAGCGTTACCCCGCTCCCAATGGCGGACTGTTTTCAACCGCTGCGGATTACGCCCGCTTTCTGCAGCTGCTGCTGAACAAGGGCACGCTCGATGGCAGGCGCTACCTCAAGCCTGAAACAGTGGAACTGATGACCACGATCCATACCGGTGACTACCGGACGGGGTGGGTTCCCGGCCATGGCTGGGGACTTGGTGCCGCCGTCCTTCGTGAGCCGCAGGGGGTAACAGCCACGCTCTCGCCTGACACATTCGGACATGTGGGAGCCTACGGAACTCATGGCTGGGCCGACCCGACCAAGCGCCTGATCCAAGTGATGCTGATTCAGCGTACCGGAGGCGGTTTTGACGACTCCGAAGCCCGTCGTGCTTTCCACGCCGCCACGGCGGCCGCGCCTGGGATGTGAGCGATTGCCTTGGGGCTGGCGTATTGGCAAGGCCGGACGTGATGGATGTCAGAGCGAGGGATCCTCTAAGGTTAACACCCATGCGCAACAACCCCGATCAACACCCGCCCCTGCCGAACGGGAACAGCCAGAGATCACTTGTTGGCGCGGATGTTCATCACATCGTAGTCCCGCACCACATAGGCTTTCATCTCGAGCCGTTGTTTGCCGGCGTGTTTGGCCCCCTTCTCGCCGCCCGCGGCAAGGAGGTCGTCGAAATCGATCACCTCCGCACGAATGAAGCCTTTTTGCAGATCGGTGTGAATGCTGCCGGCGGCCTCCGCGGCCGTCAGCCCCTGGCGGATCGGCCAGGCACGGTTCTCCGGGCCGCCGACCGTCAGGAAGCAGATGTAGCCGCTGCCCTTGAATGTCCGCACCATCAGGGCATCCGGGTCGTCAAGCTCATCCGGATTCGCCATGATCACCGGCTTGCTGGTGAGAAACCCGTGGCCCGTCAGCGCCTGCCAGTCCTCCTCGCTCAAACCGGCGGAGGCCACCGTCCGCTCACTCTCCAAATGAGTTTGCAGCTTCACCAGGACCTCCCGCTCCGCCGCAGACGGCTCGCGGCTCAAGCGCGTCTCGATGAACTCCAAATCCTTCAGCAACAGGTCGATCAGCCGGTCACGGCTCACCAGGATGACATCGGCATCAATCGCGCCCTGCTCGCCAACCACGTCCACCTGGGCATAGGTTTTCTTCTTCGCCTCGACCAGCTCATGGGCTTGGTCCAAGCGCGGATCCTTGATGTTATGCTTGCCTTCGGGGATGCCTGGAACGCCTATCACGCAGATCTTCATGCGCAGAGGATGGTGAAGGTGGCAGACGGTGTCAAGATCAAGGTTCCTCCCCGCATGAATCTCCTCCGCCCGCTGCGCGGAATTCTCCAAACACCGCCACCTGCTCCGGCACGCTTGGCTCAGCGAGCCCAAACACGCCCGCCCCGGCATCCCCGCGGGCCTGCCGCTCAATATTCTGCTCCACTACATGAAACCCGTGTGTTCCGCCATCAGCCTCGTCCACCTCAACAACCACTGGACCGTTGCCGGCCCGATCTGCCGGCAGGCACCGCCAGCGTGTCTGATCCCGCCGCCGCGCCAAAGAAAATCGCCAGCAACACGGCCTATCAACCCCTGATCTCCCAGTCTCCGAACCTCTCCTTAGCCTCTCATGCGTACCGACCCTCAAAAGAATTTTCCTAACAATAGAATCCGTTTCCGAGCGATCATTTTATTCGTAGGGCTGCTCCTGCTACCTGCGGGTGCGCGGCCTCCGGCCTCCGCCGCACCCACCCTTCAGAAACGCTGGCTCTTTATTTGGCGAGACATGAACGACGCCAAGGAAGTCGACCGGGTGATCGCCCGCCTGCCACGGGCGAAAGTGGCAGGCTATAACGGCATCGCACTCTCGCCAAACATGCGGCCTGCAAAAGCCGCCGAGTTTCGAGAAGCCGCCCGGGTGAACGGCCTTGATATCGTGGCCAACCAAGGCGAGGTCTGCACTTGCCCATCGCGTGCCTTGATTCAGGAATCCGTCTATGACAAGTTCATGGAGCGCGTACTGCCCCGCGTGGCCGCCATCAAGCAAGGCAACCCGCTCGACACGGAGACCATGATCGGCGCGCAGGCTTCCGAAGTACAGATGACCAAGATCGAGTCCTATCTGGAACTCGGCAAGCAGGAAGGCGCGCAACTTCTGGCTGGTGGAGCACGCGCACACCTGTCCGGGGATGTTGCGGACGGCTATTACATCCAGCCGACCCTGTTCAAGGGTCATAACAAAATGCGCTTCTTTCAGGAAGAAATCTTCGGACCCGTTCTGGCCGTCACCACCTTCAAGGATGAGGCTGACGCGCTGGCCATCGCCAACGACACGTCTTACGGCCTCGGTGCCGGCGTATGGAGCCGCAACGGCAACGTCGCCTATCGTATGGGCCGCGGCATCAAGGCCGGCCGTGTGTGGACCAACTGCTACCACGCCTATCCGGCACATGCCGCATTCGGCGGATACAAGGAATCCGGCATCGGACGTGAGACCCACCAGATGATGCTCGGCCACTACCAGCATACCAAGAACCTGCTGGTAAGCTACAGTCCGAAAAAACTCGGCTTCTTCTAACTTCTTTCCCCCTGCCCTCCGGTCCGGCAACCGGCACTTTCAACGGCTTTCACCCCAAAAGCCAATTCCTGGCAGTCGTGAAACCGCCACTCCGTTTCCTCCCCTGCTCGCCGCGCTGGCTCTTGCTGCCGCTCCCGCAGCGCGCGTGAGCACCAACACCGGAGGCGTCGCCAAGGCGCTGCGGGAACCGATCAGGACAGCCGGCCGGACAGGCCGCGACCTGAGCGGACACGCACAATTTTCAGCGCTCCGGTTCCTTGATCCAAATCGTCATGGCACCCTGATCGCGGTTCGCCCAGGCGTAGTAGGGGACGGCCGTCAGCTTGACCGGCTGCTGATTGTCATCGAGGCCCTGGCATTGGACCACCGTGATGCCACCGAGCAGATCGGGACGATGTTCGGCGCGCAGTCCGGCATTCCGCGGCAGGGTCATCTTGAAGAGGTCGATGTCCTTGTTGTCGACGCCTTCGAGGCAGTAGACCACCGGGCCGCGCATCAGCGAGACCTTGCCCTTGTCCTCAAGGACCTTCTGGTGGGCATACACCCGGCGGACCGGCATCGGCAGCTCGATTTCCACCACGTCACCCGCTTGCCATGACCGCTCCAGGTGGACGTAGCCGTCTTTCGCCGGGGTGGCGTCCGCTGGTTTTCCGTTGACCGTCAGGGTAACGGGAGCGGCCTTGGGGTCGGCAAAGCGGTAGAGATCGCTGGGGACGGGTTTGCCAAGGGCCCAACCGGGAATGCGCACGCAGAGATCGAACTTGAATGCCTGCTCCGGGGTGACCGTCAGCGTGACCTTGCCGTCCCAGGGGTAGTTGGTTTCCTGGGCGAACTTCACCGCCTTGCCGTCAGCCATCTTGATGGAAGCTTCACCCGCCGCGAAGAGGTTGACATATAACTGGTTTTTCCCCTGGGCATAAACCAAGCCACCGACTTGAGGAGTGAACCGTGCCAGATTGGTCGGGCAACATGCCAGGCCGATCCAAGGACTGCGTTTGCCGCCATCCTTGGACTGCAGGGGGTTCTGATAGAAGAAACTATCGCCGCTGAGCGACATCCCGGAGAGGGCCGCGTTGTAGAGCACGAGCTCCATGACGTCGGCGTACTTGGCTTCACCCTTGAGCAGGTTCATGCGGTGTTGCCAGAAAACGTGGGCGATGGAAGCACAGGACTCGCAGTAGGTCTGGTTGGGGAGAAGGTAGGGGTCACCGAATCCCTCGTCCCCGTATTGGGCGGTTCCGATGCCGCCGTTCACATACATCTTGTGGTCCAGCACGTCCTGCCAGAGTTTCTCGACGGCCTGCCCGTATGCGGGCGCATCGCTGAAGCGGGCGATGTCGGCCATGGCGGAATAGATATATCCCGCGCGCACCGCGTGGCCGATCGCTTCGGTTTGCTCGACGAGCGGCTTGTGATCCTGCATCCGGCCGTTGCGTGTCCTGAGTTGCTTGATCCACTCGGGCCGGGATTGGTCGGCCTCCTCCGCCTCGGGTGCCACGGACGGCTTGGTGGGATCGAAGCGTTTGTGTGCGGTGACATTGTGCTCGCAGCCGCGCTCGTCGAGGAGGAACCGGCACAAGTCCAGGTAACGTTGCTCGCCGGTGGCGCGATACAGCTTGATGAGGGCGAGTTCGATTTCCTCGTGGCCGCCGACGTCATGGCGTTTGGCGGGGCCAAAAATGCTGTCAATGTGGTCGGCAAAGCGTTTTGCCGCGTCGAGCGCCTTGGGGTTGCCGCTGAGCCGGTTGTGCTCGACGGCCAATTCAAAGAAGTGGCCCGCGTTGTACATCTGGTGCTCCAGACGCAGGTCGGACCATTTCTTCTCCAATCCGTTGACGATGAAATAGGAGATCATGTAGCCGTCCTCTTGCTGGGAGGCGAGGATCCGGTCGAGAATGCTCTCGACCCGCACGCGCAGTTGCGGGTCGTCGAAGTGCTGCAAGCTGTACATGGCGCCTTCCATCGCCTTGTGGAGGTCGGAGTCAAAGGCGTGGTGTCCGCGGAGATCACCGTCGAACTTCCCGGCGGCCTTGTCGAAGTTGGTGACGTGGCCGTTGCGTTCGAGGGCATCCAGCGCGTGGGGGATGGTGGTTTTGTGGTGGATCTCGAGGCGTGGCCCCCAGAATCCGCCGGCGAGTTTCACCTGTTCGTGGCCGACGTTGTCCAGTCCGTGCCGGGGTGCGATTTCCTCCCCGGGGGAGACATTTGGCAGGCCCAGCGCAAGCACGGCGCATATCAATGATGGTTTCAGATCGTTTTTCATGGTTTCGAGGTAATGGTTGCTAGATTACGGCTTTTTCGGGTGCTGGTAGTAGGGGGTGATCTTGACGCGTTTTGCCCATTCGGTCCATTTGGCTTCGAGCTTGGTGGCGAGCTCGGGCATTTCGTTGATCAGGTCTTTCGTTTCGCAGCGGTCATTGGCGATGTTGTAGAGTTCCCATGTCCGTTGCTTGTATCGTTGGTTGCCGCGCACCAGTTTCCAATCGCCGTCGCGGATGGCGCTGGATTCAAAGTGGTCGAAGCAGAGGGTGCGCGCCGGCAAGGTTTCAGCCCCCTGAAAGACCGGCAGCAGCGAGGTACCTTCGCTCGGGTTGATGTCGTGGCCATGGAAATGTTGCGGGTATTCGGCACCCGCGGCGTCTTGGATGGTGGGCATGAAGTCGATCAGATGGACCGGGGTGCGGACCCAGCGGTTGGGTTTGTCGATGCCCTTCGGCCAGTGTGCGATGAGCGGACTGCAGTTTCCGCCTTCGTGATTGAAGTGCTTGTAGAGGCGCAGGGGAGTGTTGCTGAGGCATGACCAGGCACTGCCGACCGAGTGGTAGGTGCCGGGCCCTCCAATGTGCCGCAGCTGTTCGCCTTCGTGAAGGATGGTTTTGCCCATGCGGCTGGACTCATCGAATCCGAAAGGTCCCCATTCATAGCAGGCACCGTTGTCACTGGTGAGGAGGATCAGGGTGTTGTCAAGTTCGCCGCTTGTCTCCAGGAGCTTGATGATCCTGCCGACGCCGCGATCAACGTGTTCGATCATGGCGGCGAAAGTGGCCATGCGGTAGGCGAGGTCTTCCTGGCGGGCGGCGGGCACATCGTCCCAATCCGGATTGGGTTTGCCGGCGAAGCCGTTGGCGATCTTGTCCTCATCGACGGGGACTTCCGAGAGTGGGGTAAACGACCAGCTAGCGGTGGCGAGGCCGCTCATTTGCTGGCGCTCGTAGCGTTCCTTGCGCAGTTGATCCCAGCCCTTGCGGTAAGTGTCGAGATAGGTGTCGCGGGTGGCGGCCGGGGCGTGGAGCGGGAAGTGGGGTGAGGAATGAGCGAGGTAGAGAAAGAAGGGTTGGTCCGGCTTGCGCGGCTTCTTGAGAAATTCGATGGCATAGGCGTTGAAGGCCTCGGTGGCGTAGAATTCGCCCTCCTCGAACTGGATCTCCGGAGTGCGGTCTGCGGGGAGGCGAATGTAGGCCTGGCGGTTCCATTGGCGCTGGCTGTGGCCGCGGATGAAGCCGTAGAACTCGTCGAAGCCCCGCATGATCGGGTCTTCAGTGTGACCGACGTGCCACTTGCCAACGGCGTAAGTGGCGTAGCCGGCGGGTTTCAGGACTTCGGCGAGGGTGACGCATTGTTTATTGAGTCGGTTGAGGTAGGCGGGTCCGCGATGGGCGGATTGGTCGCTGGAGGTGAAATCGGCGATGCCTGCCTGGTGCGAGTAGAGGCCGGTGAGGAGGGCTGCCCGGGAAGGGCAACAGCGGGCGGAGTTGTAGTTCTGGGTGAAGCGGAGACCGTTGGCGGCGAGGCGATCGATATTGGGGGTATGGACTTCGCCACCATAGGCACCGAGGTCCGAGTAGCCCATGTCGTCGAGCAGGATGACGATGATGTTCGGCTTTTGGGCGAAGCAGGCGGTGCTGAACAGGATGCCAAGGGCGAGGTGGACGAGAGCTTTCATGGATGATCAGGGATGGAAACGGGGTTCGGATGGCGGATCCGACCGATTGGAGGATGCCCCTCCGAGCGTATTTCGTGCTTCATCTTAAACGTCTGATGGCAAGGGATCAAGAGTCAGATGGGGGCGCGCTTGACCCCGAGCCATTCTCATCCGTCCGCTATTTTTGGCCAGGTGCCGAGAGGAGGGTCTTCATTCCCTGGCCGAGGGCATCGCCGACGAGGAAATAGCTTTCGGCGTTGCCATACCAGTGGTGGCCGTGCCCGGTATTGGGTGACAACTTGGGAGGGCGGGCGAAATCATGGGTCATGACAAACAAGGCGTTGTCGATTTTTGCCGCGCCACTTTTCTGGGCGTCGCGGAATTCCTGCATGTTGCTCCCCGCCTTTGCGACACCGTCATTTCCCAATTCACCAATGACGATGGGAAGCCCGGGCGCATTGAATTCCTTGCGGACATCCTTGGCCAGGTTGACCAGGTTCCCGGCGTATTCGGGGATCGCCGGCCCGGTGCACATGTCATTCCAGCCCTGCATCCAGACAAAGCCCCGGAGCTGGTATTCCCGGTCCCCGAGCGCCTTCAGGGCATCGTGGATTTCCTGGATCATCTGGGTGTAATAGGGCCCGGTTTCACCACCCGAACTTGGAGGCCGGAAATCAACGTACAGGCTCTTGCCGCCCCAGGCGGTCTTGATGAGCAGGACCGGTTCCTCGAGAAAATCGCCCATCACATGGCCAAACTGGAGTTCGGGGCCGATGTGGCTGCTCTGTCCGTAACCGGTGTAGCCGATGGTCAAGCCGCCTTTGCGCACCGTGCCTTTCGCCTTGAAACTGATATCGACATCGTCCCTGACCACCCATTTTCCGTTGGCATCCTTGAGATGCTTCATTTTGTCTTTGCTGGCGGAATGCGCCATCGACCAGACCAGATTCCCCTTGCCGCCATTGTAGTGTTCCGGGTGGTCCAACGAAACGACTCCCTGGCCCTCCATGTTGGACTGGCCGGCGAGGATGAAGACCTGCAGCGGCTTGGCCTCCGCTGCGGCATTGCAGGCGCATCCGGTGATCGCCAGGGCGGCCAGCGCCCATACGGTTGTGTTTTTGTGGTTTGTCATAAGCGGAGTGGAGCGGCGTTACGGTCCACGGCTCGGGATCCTTTCATCCCGGACAAGGCGGGGGAAACGAGAGGAGAGTTTTTATTCCCTCCCCAAGGGCAGGCAACTCGTTGCCGGTGACAAAGGCATTGACTAAGACCGTCAATTTGGAGCATTTTACCGGGTCTTGAAGCTCCCCGGTGGCTTCAATGCCGTCCCGGACAAGGTATTTATTGTTGCGCTGGCCCAAGCCCCTTGACCTTCCCTAACCACCAGGCCAACCCCACCCGATATGAGCACAGACATCAAACGCCGCAGCTTCCTTCGAGGCGCGCTGGCCGCATCGGCGGCGGGCATCGCCCCGTTCAACATCCCCCGGGCCGGGCCGTCCCCGAACCGCAAACTCAACATCGCCTGCATCGGCGTCGGTGGCCGCGGGGCGGGCGTGGCCGCGGGCATGGCGGGCGGCGATAGCCCCACCAACGACTAACCATGAAGCTCATTTCGACCCTCACCGCCATCCTAACGGCCGCCGCCGCCGCGGTTTCTGCCACCGCAGCCCCGAACGTCCTTTTCATCGCCGTTGACGACCTGCGGCCGGAACTCGGCTGCTACGGCGCGGACTACGCACAGACACCCCACCTCGACACCTTCGCGAAGACCGCCGTCACCGTCGAAAACATCGCCGGGGCACATCCCGACATCGTCGAAAGACTGTCGGCGGCGATCCGCTAGCGGCCCTGCTGTTCCTCTCTGAAGGGAGGCGAGACACCTCCCAGACGGCCTGTGGCGAGACGCCACAGCCACGAGACGGGGGCCGCCACCAGGCCTAAAGTCCCTTGAAGCCATGGTATTCCTGATAAGTGCCGGTGGGCACCGGCACGGTGCGCCATTCACGGTTGAGCCGCCGGTATTTGACGATAAACTGGGTGGGATCCGCCCAGTTGGTCAAATCCGCGGCCACACTGCTGCGCTGCATGCCGATGCTGAGGTTGTGCCTGACCTCGAAATGAAGGTGGACCGGATACATCCCGCGGTTGCCCCCCATCGTGCCGACTTGCTGGCCGCGTTTCACGTGGGCTCCCACCTTGGTTTTGATGGCGAGCAGGTGACCGTAGAGCGAGTCACAATATTTCACCTGGCCATTGGCCGGATCACGGTAGGCGTGACGGATGATGACCACATTGCCCCAGCCGGATTTTATATCGTAGGCAAAGGTGACGATGCCGTCGCCCATCGCGTAGATCGGATCGCCGCTGTCGCTGTCGCCCCCGGCCCGGCCGTTCCAATCCTCGCCGAAATGCTGGGGTGAGCGCAGCCGCAAGCCGCGGGCCTTATAGTAACCCGCCGCATCCGGCTTGCCCACCGGGTAGTCGAAACCATCGGCCAATTTGATCTTCTCCGCCCCCCGGGCCTGCGGCAGACCCCACCCGACCAGCAGCAACAAGGCCGCCAGCAACAACAGGGTCAGAGGGTTCACAGCACGTGCACGGATCATGCTCAAGGGGGCGGATGGTCGCCCAAGCCATCCTCCCCCGCAAGTTAAAAACGTCTTGTTGAATATCAGGAAAACTGAGAAGCTGTCTGAAAAAGGCACGAGCGCGGTCATTCTGAACGCTGCCCCGGGCGGACATTTTGTCCGCCCTGCGATCCTGTAGTGGCGTTACCGCCGACAGAATGTCGGCTAGACTCAGTCGAGAGGATATCGACGCCCCTCGTTTTCCAGACAGCCTCTGCTCCTACCGCGCTGAGCGCAGGCTGAGCCCAGGCTTGCCAGCCGCCGCTCGAGCAGCCAGCATCCGCCGCCATGCGTGCGGTCATCCAACGAGTTTCGGAAGCCTCGGTCACCATCGGGGGAGTGGCGGTCACCCAAATCGGCAGCGGTTTGGTGGTGCTGCTGGGGGTGGAGGTGGGCGACACCGCTGCGGACACCGCCTGGCTGGTCCCGAAGGTGGCCAAACTACGGATCTTTCCGGATGCCGATGAGAAAATGAACCTGGCGCTGGCCGAAGCCGGCGGCGACGTGATCGTGGTGAGCCAGTTCACCCTCCATGCCTCCACCAAAAAGGGCAACCGCCCGTCGTTCATCCGCGCCTCCCAACCGGCGGCGGCAAAGGCGCTCTACGAGGAGTTCTGCACCGCGATGGAAGGCGAACTCGGCCGACCGGTGGGGCGTGGAGTGTTTGCCGCCGACATGAAGGTGGCCCTGGTCAACGACGGCCCGGTCACCATCCTGATCGATTCCCGGGCGCGGGAGTGAGTTCTGGTGCTCGTGCTCTGAACGCAGGACACGACCTCCAATTGTGGGCGACCTCAGAGACTGGAACTTCAACTGTCTGACTTCGGTGGCCGCCCTTGGCTTCGGCGACATTCCCCCCAGCGCATTTTTCGAAGCTCTGCAGCTGGTTGCCACGAATGGCTGGGTGGCCCTCAACCTCAAGGAGACCTTCCTCGATCACTCGGATGGCTCGGGTTTCTCCACGTTTATCCGTGAACTGATCTTCTCCAAATATCTCGATATTTATCAGCTCGAGCGCTACACGCATCGCTTCTCCATGGAGGGGGTTCCGCTGAAATATTACGCCCTTATCGGCCGCGTCGCGGCACCGATTCCTGATGATTTCCTCGATGGATGTGGCATTGAACAGCTGCCCGTATTGTGACGTCGGAAGAAGGCCTTAGGCTGCCAAGACTGCGCCGGCTGTTGGCCTGTTGATCTTGATCCTTGACACTCCCCGGCGCATCCGCTACCCCGCCGTCCACCCGCCTCCAGCAGGCTTCAACACAACTATCCCCAGTTCCCACCATGTCCCTGACCATCAAACCGACATCCGCCTGTGCCTTCGACCAAATCTCGCTCGGCGAAATCATGTTGCGCCTCGATCCCGGTGAAGGCCGGATCCGCAACGCCCGCTCGTTCACCGCATGGGAGGGCGGCGGCGAATACAATACCTCCCGCGGCCTGCGGAAATGCTTCGGTTATAAAACCGCCGTCTGCACCGCGCTGGTGGACAACGAAATCGGCCACCTCATCGAGGATTTCATCATGCAGGGCGGCGTCGCCACCGATTTCATCCAGTGGCGGGCCGACGACGGCATCGGCCGGACCGTTCGCAACGGCCTCAATTTCACCGAGCGCGGCTTCGGGATCCGCGGTGCCGTAGGCAACCCGGACCGCGGCAATACGGCCACCTCCCAACTGAAACCCGGAGACATCGACTTCGATCACATCTTCGGCACCCTGGGCGTCCGCTGGTTCCACACCGGCGGGATCTTCGCCGCCCTCTCGGAAACCACCGCCGCGCTGACCGTGGAGGCGGTCAAGGCCGCCAACAAGTACGGCACCATCGTTTCCTACGACCTCAACTACCGCCCGTCACTCTGGAAAACCATCGGCGGCCTGGAGAAAGCCCGCGAAGTCAACCGCGAGATCGCCCGCTACGTGGACGTGATGATCGGCAACGAGGAGGATTTCACCGCCTCGCTCGGGTTCGAGGTGGAGGGCGTGGACCACAATATCTCGAAGATCGAAAACGACGCCTTCAAGCGCATGATCGAAACCGCGGTGAAGGAATTCCCCAACTTCAAGGTGGCCGCCACCACCCTGCGCGGCGTCATCACTGCCACCGTCAACGACTGGTCCGCCATCCTCTGGCACGACGGCAGCTTCTATGAAAGCCGCGCCTATCCCGCCCTGGAGATCCTCGACCGCGTTGGCGGCGGTGACTCGTTTGCCTCCGGCGTACAGTTCGGCTTCATGGAGTTCAACGACCCCCGCAAGGCGGTCGAATACGGTGCCGCCCACGGTGCCCTGGCCTCCACCACCCCCGGCGACACCTCCATGGCCACCCGCAAGGAAGTGGAAAAACAAATCGCCGGCGGTGGTGCCCGGGTGGTCCGCTGACGGGCACCGCCCGGATTGATGGGGTTGTATGCCGTTTCCGAACCAGCGAAGATTACCCCGGGGGAAAGCGTAAGTTCGGTGGCTCAGGTGACTGACCGCTGGCATCCACTGCGGCTCACTGCATTCTTGGATCCCTGGGCTTCTTGTTACTTTTGAGCCCTGCGGGATCGGTTGAAACCGGTGCCGGTGTCTGGTCCCGAAATTCCGCCAGTTTCACCCGCAGTTCGGCCAATTGTTGATCGAGGTCGGTGATCCGCTGTTCCAAAGCGGCGCAGTACTTGGCCGGGTTGCGCTGCTGGAGACGCTCGATGAGATTGAACAGGAGCACGAGGCGCCAGAGGCGGACCCACAGGCCGCGCAGGCGGTAGGCACTGAGGAGTTTGCCGGCGCGGAACAGGCGGACAAAGCGGAAGGCGGCCAGCAGGCGCAGGAAGGCGACCAGCGGCAGCAGAATGATGACGAGATTGATCCAGTTCTTGAGGCAATAGGCGAGTTTGTTCGGCGCGGCTGCCACCATCCACATAAACTCGACGGTGAAGCCAAGCCAGATCATGCAGGTGGTCAGATGCGCCGCCAGCGCCATGCTCGGGTTGTTGTCCAGCGACTCACCGCCGCTCAGTTCGATGCCGAGCACAGGCAGCACCAGCAGGGTGAGCACCAGCATCGGCAGCGCGAGCCTTTGCTCGAGTTGTCCGGAGGTTTTCTCGCCAGCGGGCAGCCAGCCAGCGCCGGGCAGCCACAGCCAACCGCGTGGCTTGCTGCTGGCGGTGATCATGCGCAGCGGCGGGATCAAGGTGGTGAGCAGCAGGCGCTTGAGCCGCGCCGGCCAGGCATCCGGCGCCCAAAAGAGTCCCAGCAGGCCTTCCACCACCACGATGACCCACAGGACGAGGATGATCGGCCGAAACCAGGCGTGCTCCAGCAGCAGCTCGCGAAAGGTTGCGCCACTGTCGCCATGCGGCAGCACGGAGCCGATGCAGGTGAGGAAACTGAGCGCCACAACGAGCATGAACGCATGGCGGAAATTGCCGCCTTGGGGTGCTGGGCCGGGAGTGGTGGCTGCGCTCATTGACGGCATCCTGACATGCGCCCCGGCGATTGTAAAGCGGCGTCAACGGAGCTCCGCTTCAGCTTGTTTTCCGCAGCTCCACGGGTGCATGACAATAATGTCAGAATTCCGCAAGCACAGGCAGGGACCGATCTCCGAGCGGTCCGGCGGGGGCGAGGCCGCACTTCCATCCAATCCCAAGCCACCCGGACCGTCCGCCCGCACCCATTCCCTGATCGGGAGGTCGGCGACCCCACGCCGATTTTCCCGCGCACGGGACTGTTCCCAGCCAGACCGCCCGGAGGTCGGTCCCTGCCTGCGATTCCCTAGGTGGCGGGGCGCTTGGCTTTTTTGTCATGCCCCCAGCTCCACTGCCATCCGATATTCTCCTTTCCACCGGGGCGGAGATCTCCCACAATGCTGCGGTTTCCGCGCCCGTTTCCCACCATTTCACCATCGCCCATCGCCCATCGCCCATCGCCCATCGCCCCTCCGACCTCCGACCTCCGACCTCCGACCTCCGACCTCCGACCTCCGACCTCCGACCTCCGACCTCTTCCCCAAAGCCATGCGCCTGCTCCTGCTCCTACCCGTCCTGCTAACCGCCTGCAAATCGGCGGCGGAATCACCGCCGACCACCGCCGCCACGCCACCGGCGGCCAGCCAGCCGGCACCCGCGGTGGATCTCAAATCCTCCGTGGTGCGCCTCAACTCGACCGTGCAGCCGTGGAACCCGGCCCAACCGTGGGAGAAAGCCGGCCCCTCGTCCCGCCGCGCCCTCGCCGCCATCGTCGGGCCCTCGCAAGTGCTGACCACCGCCGACATGGTGGCCAACGCCACCTATCTGGAGTTGGAATCGCCCGACGGCAGCCGGTTCGCACCCGCCAGGGTGATCGCCGTGGATTACGAGACCAACCTGGCCCTGCTGGCTCCCGCCTCCGCCGCCGAGGGCGACAAGCTTTTCGCCGCCACCCGCCCCGTGGAGATCGCCGCACCCGCCAAGACCGGCGACCCGCTCACGATCTATCAAATCGAGGAAAACGGCGTTGAACTCCGCACTGCGGGCGTCTTGCAGAGCGTCGACATCCAATCCTCCTTTCTGCCCAGCCAGGCTTTTCTAACCTATCAGGTGAAGGCCTCCATGCAAAGTGCCGCGAGCAGCTACAGCCTGCCGGTGTTCACCGGGGAAAAGCTCACCGGGGTGTTGTACAGCTACAACTCGAAGGATCAAATTTGCGACATTTCGGCCACCGACATTCTCGCCCGTTTTCTCAAGGCGGCGGCCACCGAGTCCTATGTGGGTGCTCCCAGCCTGGGGGTTTCCTGTGCCACCACCGAGGATCCGGCGTTCCGGCGCTGGCTCAAGCTGACCGATGACCAGGGCGGACTCTATCTGAGTTCCGTGCGCAAGGGCTATGCCGCCGCCGCCGCCGGAATGAAAAAGGGCGACGTGCTGCTGGCCGTGGACGACCACGCCATCGACCGCCGCGGCTACTTCCAACATCCCAGCTACGGCAGCCTCTCCTGGGGGCACCTCGTGCGCGGCGACAAGGCGGTGGGAGACACCGTCACCCTTGCGCTGATCCGCGCGGGCGAACCGCTCGAACTCAAGGCCACCCTCGCCCGCGAGGAGGAATGGGACAAACTGGTCCCCAACTACACCTTCGACCGCGCCCCCGACTACCTGGTCAAGGGCGGTTTCATCTTCCAGGAACTCTCCCTTCCCCTACTCGAATCCTTCGGCGAAAACTGGACCTCCCGCGCTCCGCTCAATCTCCTGGATGTTTATGAAAACCCCGAGAAATACGAGGATAAATCCCGCCGGATCGTGTTTTTGAGCGGAGTCATCCCCACCCCTGCCACGGTCGGTTACGAACCGCTCCGCAACCTGATCGTCCGCCAGGTCAATGGCGTCCCGATCCGCGACTTGAAGTCGCTGGTGGAAGCGTTCAAAGCCAACCCAAACCCCCTCCACTCGATCCAGTTCGACCAGGATGATTTCACCATCCACCTCGATGAAGCGGTCTCGTCCCAAGTCGATGCCGAGCTGCTCCAGCGGGGGATTCCCATACTCCAACGCCTGACCGAAACGCCATGACCGAAGCAACCGCCACCACCCGCCCGGTCGGCGACCGGGTCCTGCTCATGGGCACCTGCCTGTGTGATGCCTTTTACGACGACGTCGCCCGCGCCACAGTGGAGGTGCTGGAGCATCTGGGGGTGACCATCGAGTTTCCGCCGGACCAGACCTGCTGCGGCCAACCGGCCTTCAACTCGGGCGACTGGCAGGCCTCGCGCAAGGTGGCGCGGCACTGTGCCTCGGTGTTCGCGGGCGACCTGCCGATCATCGTCCCCTCGGGTTCCTGTGCCGCCATGAACTCCCATGGCAACACCCTGCAGTTCGAGGACCAACCGGATGATCCGGCCATCCGTTCATTCGCCGCCCGCACGTGGGAACTCATCGACTTCATCCACCACGGCCTGGGCATCAAAACCTGGCCTGGAGCGTTTGCCGAACCCACCCGGCTGGCCTTCCATCGGTCCTGCCACAGCCGCGGCACCGCCACCGGCGCGGCGGCCCGCACCCTGCTCGGCTCGATCCGCAACGCCACCGTCATTCCCTTCGGCCAGTCCGAGCAATGCTGTGGTTTCGGCGGCACCTTCAGCGTCACCTTCCCCCATATCTCCGGCCGGATGGGCAGCCTCAAGCTCGATCATATCCTCGAGATCGACCCGGACCTGCTCGTCGGCGTGGACATGTCCTGCCTCATGCACCTCAGCGGCCTCGCCCAGGTCCAGGGCCGCCCACTCAAGCCGCTGCACGTCGTCCAAGTGCTCCGCGACACCCTCGGCGGTTAGAAACCGCGCATCGTAGCGGCGATTTTTCCGGTGATTTTTCTTGTCAAGAGGGGTTTGAAGCCTGTTCATCGCCTTTGAAAGGCGATTGAAAATATCCTAAACATCCTAAACATCCTCCTCCAAATCAGGTATTATTTCGCACGACCAAGTCCCCGGACGGTTTTGTTGCAGTGCGTCGTCGTGCCCTGTTTTGCCGCAGCCTTGTCCGGGTGCAGTACCCTCGGGTCGCTGCTCCGCGTCGCCGTGCCGCTCGCCGCCGGCAAGCTGCCCTTTGCCTGTCTCGCTGAGGGAACGCGGGTGGACACCCCATCCGGCCCACGGGCGATCGAGCGGTTGGAAGCTGGCGACCAGGTGATCGGGTATGCCGACACCCCGGTCCGCATTCTGCAAAAACATTGCTACCTTGAAAGCCCCGCCACCCTTTTCCTGCGTATCGGCTTCGACGACGGCGCGGAAGTCGAACTCTGTGGGATGCACCGCCTGGCCGGAATCCGGGCACGCAACCTCCGGCTGGATCAGGTCGTCGCCGGCCGCAAAATCATCCGCATCGGCTCACGCAGCGGCGTGACCCGTTCGTTCGATCTGCTAACCGAGGACCCCGGCTACCGGATCGCAGGCGTGCCGGTGAACAGCATGATTGAGGAAATGCACACCGCCGCCGCAACCGGGATGCGCTCCGTTAGAGACTAGCGCCTCACCGGATTTGCCTTGCCTGCCCCTGCGGCACCCGCTACGCTCACGACCATGATCGCATCAACCGCCCCGCCCACCATCCGCGTCACCGTCTGGAACGAGTTCCGCCATGAACGCGCCAACCCGAGGGTCGCCGCCATCTATCCGCAGGGGATGCATCAGACGATCGCCGATGCGCTAGGCCGCGACGCCGACCTTTCCGTCCGCACCGCCACGCTCGACGAGCCCGAGCACGGGCTCACCGACGCTGTGCTCGAGCAGACCGACGTACTCATCTGGTGGGGGCACATGGCCCACGCCGAGGTGGCGGATGCGGTGGTCGCCAAGGTGCGCCGCCGGGTCCATGAAGGGATGGGGTTGATCGTCTTGCACAGCGCCCACTACTCGAAGATTTTCAAATCGCTGATGGGGGATACCTGCTCGCTTTCCTGGCGTGAGGCATCCGACAAGGAGCGGCTGTGGGTCGTCTGCCCGGGGCATCCGATCGTGCGGGGGATCGGTCCGTTCATCGAACTGCCGGTTGAGGAAATGTATGGCGAGCCCTTCGGCATCCCCACGCCCGACGAGTTGGTTTTCATCAGTTGGTTCACCGGCGGGGAGGTCTTCCGGTCCGGGGCCACCTGGCGGCGGGGCCACGGCAGGGTTTTCTATTTCCGGCCCGGGCACGAAACCTATCCGACCTATCACAACCCCCAGATCCAACAGGTCATCGCCAACGGGGTGCGCTGGGCTCACACCGGCCTCCGGATCCAGGACGACGCGCCCAATGTGGCCGCGCTCGAACCGCTGCCTGCGGACCCCGATGCCGCCCACCGCTCGACCGTGAGCCACGTTTAGCGGGCGGTTGTTTCGGGATTGAGGACTCAGTAAACCACCTCGTCTTGGTCGCAGCCTAGAACTCGTGGCGATACCCGATGCCGAGACTGTTGACACCGCCAGTGTCGAACACGTGGCCACCGGATTGATGGGCGATGAAAAAAATGAGCTGGTGCCTGGGATAATCCGGGTGGGCGAGGGTCAGTTGGATCGGCCAGTTGAATTTCAATTTGGAGCGGTCTTGTCCGGGGTGGCGCTCTTGGTCGATCAGATAGACCCGCTCCGAATAGGAAAGTCCGATGCCCATCGCAAACGTGGTTTTCACATACTTATTCCAGGGAAAATCGACCCATCGCACGGTAAATGACGCGTTGAAATCCAAGAACGGTCTCCGCGCGTTTTCATCGACGATTTCCAAGGTGAACGGGACCTCGAGCTGGGGGGTGAAGGTATGCCCGCCGATTTCCCACCGGAGTTCTCCGAGGCGCCGCGCCGCGGTCAATGAGTAGATTGTGCCAGCGCCCGGCCCCGAGGCTTGGTGGAGCGAGATTTCGGGAGATGCGAAGTCTTTGATGCTGGCGTCGGTAATCGTTGCGGCACCCACCTCGAAGATCCAGTTGCCCAGACCGTCCCGGCCACAGTGAGGGGAGAAACAGATGGTCGCCGCCTCACCAGGGTGTGGCAGCAGCAGCGAGAGCGCTGGGAGGAGGAAACGGCGGAGTTGCCAGAACAATGCCATGTGCGGATGGGATTTGGGGGTTCGAGATATGAGCGATTCGGGGGATTCAAGGCCGGGGAGATGATCCACTACCACGCAGACGGTGACCAGCGGAAATATCACAGGCCGGTAAATATGAGAGAAAACATCGGTGCGCGGCAACTGGTCCTTTCCCTCTTGCTTCGAATGAGTCCGGCGAGCATGTTCTGGGGAAATTTTCGGTCACACGCCGATTTTCCGTGGCACGGCAAAGGAAATTTTTTTTCGCGCCTGAAGATTCTGCGCCATGTCCACCGATTTCGGACCACTCGACTCCAAAGACCCACCTCCGACCTGCCGTTCGGGTGCCGGAAAGGCGTTTTGCGCCCCTCCTTTCCCCGCCGCCCCCTGATACCCGCTCTCCGAACCGCTCTTTAGCCCCCCATGCGCACCAACCCAGAAAAGCAATTGAGCTAACAACTGACCGAATTTCTGACATCATCCGACACTGGGCTTGCCGGAAGGTGCGGCGGCATGCTCACGGCGGATTTATGGAAATCTGCAAACGCTTGAATTGCAGGGCAAAGCGACAAAGTGTCTTTTCTTCCAATGTAACAAAGTGGAACTACCCATTGCGCCTGTGGTGGCCGTGCAAAAATCCGCCCTGGCGGCATGTGGGACCGCTGAAAAATGACCTTGAATTTGCCCCAATCTGCGGTCAATTGCCGGTGTCTGCCATTGAATCCCAGTCGTTACGCCAGATCGGGAAACGGCTCGAAGGATTCAAGACCGCTCTTGCTTGGTTCGACAAGGTGCTGGTGGCCCAGGGCCAGATTGCGGACGAGGACAAGCGCCTGGCCGCCGCCTGTGAGGCATTCCGCAAGGTGCTTGCCAAAGCCTGACCCTCGCCGCCATGGACACCGCAACCCGTCAACTGATCGAAGCCTTCCGCGTCACCGTTGAGCGCCTTGACACCATCAGCGGCCAACCGCAATCGCTCGCCATCACCATCGCCCGCGCTGACGAGCTTTCCGGCTTGATCCAACGGAGTGGCGACGACATTGAAGCACGGTGGTTGAGAGAGGAGCAAGCCGCCATCCGGGCATCCCGTGGCGCTGCGCATCCTGCGGTCCCAACTGGAAAACGAGCTTCGGAAGGTCCATTCTGTGCTCGGCGAACAACTGCGGGTGGCGCTCGACGCGGTCACCGACATGGTAACGGCGGCGGCGGGAGGGGCTGGTGCGGCCATGTCGCCATTCGTCCGGCGGCACCTTGCGGAGCTGGCGCGGCATCGCTCAGGCCCATCGGTCCCGGTCTCCCCAGGCTTCCAGGCAACGTCCCTTTGACTCGCCAGTTCAAGAATTCCTGGTCCTTTAGAGTAGCTCGACTATGGCAATTGAAGGCCAAAAGTGAGTGTTGTTAGGCCTCGATTTTCCCACTTTTGGACTCTTGTGGTCTGAGGCGAAGCCTTGCTAGCTCTGCGTTTCTTAATCAGACAGCGCTTTCTTGCGGCCGGTTTCGTGGCGGAGCTTGTCTTCCTCTGCCTTATCCGCCGCCTTCATTTCCTTCAGGTCGATGGTGACCTTGCGGATTTCGCCGGTGAATTTGTGGGGTGCCGGGATACCGTAGTCTTCGGTGACCGGCGTCTCGCCGTCCTCGCCGACATCGGCCCCTTCGTCGCCCGAGAACGCCATCGGCTGGGTACGCTCGATCCGGCCCTCGGCAACCTTGCTGCCGTTGACGAAGATCCTGCCAAGGCCGCCTTTGGCGAGCCCGCCGCCGTCGTAGGCGAATTCATAGCGGATTGTCGCCTTACCCGCCGGCACGGGCGTTTGCGAGGCGATGGTGAACCGCTGCATGCCCAGGAAGTTGTATGTGTAGGCCGGCTTGCCGTCCTTGAAATAAAGACTCCAACCGCCGAAACGCCCGGCTTGGGCGAGGATGACCCCGTTGGCGCCATCCTTGGGGATCCCGACCTCGGCGGTGACGGTATGGGAGCGGTTTTTGATGTTGATGAACACGTTCTCCGACATGCCGCGCATGCCCTCGTAAACGGTCAGCGAGGTGCGGCCAGCCATCAGGTCCGGCCGACCGACAAGGGCGGCGTTGAAACGCTCGAGAGTGCGGTCATCGATCGGCAGCACGTTGTATTTTTCCGCCTCCTTCAGGAAAAGGCCCTGCATTTCCTTGAGCTTCTCCGGACGTTGTTTCGCCAGGTCGCGAGCCAGGCTGAAATCAGCCCGCGTGTCGTAGAGTTCCCACACATCGGCTTCGAGAGTCGTGCGGGGCTTGAGGTCCCACGGCGCCCGGTGCACGGTGCCGGCCAGCCAGCCGTCATTGTAGATTGCGCGGTTGCCGAAGATCTCAAAGTATTGAGTCAGGTGCTGGTCCTTGGCCTTGGCGTCGTTGAATGAGTAAAGCATGCTCACGCCTTCGATGGGAGTCTGGGGAACTCCATCCACCAGTTTTGGCTCGGGCAGGCCCGCTGCCTCCAGGATCGTCGGGGCGATATCAATCACATGATGCCACTGCGAACGGATTTCACCCCTGCCCTTTACTCCCTTGGGCCAGTGGACGACCATGCCATTGCGGGTGCCGCCGTAGCTCGAGCACACCTGTTTGGTCCAGGCGAATGGCGTGTCCCCGGCAACCGCCCAACCGGCGGCACAGTGGCTGTAGGTATTCGGGCCGCCCAGTTCGTCATAATGCTTCATGACGTCCGCCAGGGATTCCGACACACCGTTGAAGTAGCTATTCTCGTTGAACACGCCGGACATGCCACCTTCGGCGCTCGCACCATTGTCGCCCACGATGTAGAACACCAGCGTGTTGTCGAGCTGGCCCAGGTCGGCGATGGCATCCACAAGTCGGCCGATTTCCGTATCGGCGTACTCGCCGTAGCCGGCCAGCACCTCCATTTGGCGTGCAAAGAGCCTTTTCTCATCCGCGGTCAGTTTGTCCCAGTCCTTGATCGCTTCCGGCTTGGGGGCGAGTTTGGTGCCGGGCGGCACCACCCCCAGGCTGATCTGGCGGGCAAGCGTTTCTTCGCGCAGCTTGTCCCAGCCTTGGTCGAACTTGCCCCGGTACTTGGCAATCCATTCCTTCGGCACGTGGTGCGGCGCGTGGGTTGCGCCGGGTGCGAAATAGACGAAGAAAGGTTTGTCCGGAGTGAGGGACTTGACCCAGCGCACCCACCGGACCGCCTGGTTGGTCATGTCGGTCATGAGGTGATAGTCCGGAGCCGCAGGTAGCTCGACGCGGGTCATGCCATCATAGATCGCCGGTGCCCACTGGTTGGCCTCGCCACCCATGAAACCGTAGAATTTGTCAAACCCGGAGCGGGTGGGCCAGCGGTCGGTAGGGCCGGACGGGCTGACTTCCCAGGCCGCGGTCTCGTGGGATTTTCCGAAGGCGGCGGTGGCATAGCCGTTATAGCGCAAGGTCGCTGCGAGCGGGGCGATGCTGCCTGGGCGCTGGCCGGTGTTGCCGGGGTAAGCAGTGCCGGTCTCCGCGATCGAGCCGAAGTTATTCATGTGGTGGTTGCGCCCGGTGAGCAGGGCGGCCCGGGTGGGGGAGCACAGGGCCGTGGTATGAAACTGGTTGAAACGCAGTCCGGCATCGCCGAGGCGGTCCACAGTCGGCATGTGAATGGGGCCGCCGAAGGCACTGGACTGGCCAAAACCCATGTCATCAATGAGGACGATCAGGACGTTGGGCGCCCCGGCCGGCGCCTTGAGGCTGAAACGAGGCGGCGGAGGGGGGGCCTTGCGCACATCCATCACCGAACTGTGTGGATACTGCGGCTCGTGGACCGGCAGGACGGTGCGGTCCGGCTGCGCCGCCGCAGCCAGCGCGGACGCACCCAGCGCGAGGCTGAGGGCGGTCAAAAAGGGTGTTGGATTCATGGCGTTTCGGGTAGGTGTGGTCACCGCGGGTCACTTCAGAACGTGACTCCCAATTTGAACCAGACATAGTCGCCTTTCATGCGCTTGTCAACATCCATTTCGGGCAGCCATTTCAATTCGGCAAGCAGTTTGTTATCGCCGATGTGGCCCACGTAGGAAAGCACCGGGCCGATCCCGGCGGTCATCCCCTTGAAATCCCCGAGCCGGGCGCCGGAGCCGCTATCGCCGGTGATTTGCTGGTAATAGAAGGCGTTCGCTCCAAGTCCGAAAATGCCGCCAAACAGGGGCAGGTGCTGAGCCACGGTCAAGTCGAAGTGAAGCGAGGTGCCGCTGGTGTAGTCGGAGTCGTTGTTTTGGGTGTTGAAATCCATCCCACTGTAGAGGCTGACCTCCGTGCCGATCTTGCTGCTGATCCAGCTTGCCATGATGCCCGGCTCGAAGGTCCAGTAGTTCTTGCCGATGTTGGCGAGCTGGCCCCGCTTGTACTCGCCCGTGGGCGCATAGACACCCAAGCGGAAATCCACCTTGAGATCCGGCGCAAGGTCGGTCCATCCCAGCATGAACGGGATGAGCGTGATGTCGCCGATCCCGCTGGCGGTGTCGCGAACGGAGCGGACCGGTCCCAGCACGCCGCCGGGCCCAATCTGCTGGGCCTGGCCCTCGACTTCCAGCCAGACGTAGGGCACCGAGAGCCCGAACGCGTAGCCGCCGCCGAGGAATTCACAAGGAGTTTGATACACGGCGACGATTGAGTCGGCATAGGCGGTGGCGTTCACGGCCGACGACAGGAAGCCACCCATTGGGAGCTGCCCGTTGATCGACGTGGAGCCGTCATAGTAGGAGAAGTAGTTGAGGACGGCCAGTCCGCCCGGCGTGCCGGGGAAGGCGTCGATGAAAGAAGCCATCGAGCCCGGCAAGTAGTGGGCGCTACCGGTTTCTTCGGCGCGGCTGATGGCGGCAAGCGCCACGGTCAAGGAGATACAGGCGAGGGTTCGGTTCGGTTTCATGGTTCGGTTGGTGTAGGATGGTTTGCTGATATGCTTGGATGCGCTGGAATACTTCTCACAACCGGGACGGAACGAAAAGCATTAGTCGTATCCCGTTTGCGCAAACAAGGTGTATTTCCGCAGGTACACCTTTGCCCCCGAAGCTCCGCGTTTCCGGCGACTGGCGGGGATTGATTGGCCTTGACCAGGCCTGGGTCGGCAGCAAGGCTGGTGCCCGCAGTGGACGCACCCAAACAAGCACCAGCACCTGTCGTTTCGCGGACGTTCGGTCCCGAGGCACTGGTCGCCGTCGTTCGCCATGCCAATTTCAGGGCCACTCAACTTGGCGTGGGAGACTCGCCGAGCACGCTGGCGCACGTGCGGTGTCCGCAGGTCTCTCTGGACATGCTCGAACTTGGCTCGGCGATGCTGTTCAAAGGTGCCATGGCCGCCGACCTTTACACGATTACGGCAATTATCCGGTGTCCCACTCCCGGGCATTCCTACAACTTCGCATCGGCCTTTGCGGATGGTTGCATCGGCTTTTATCCTCCGGGTGGCCAGGCGGAAGCGATGATCCCAAGGGGATACGGCAACGCGACCCTAACCATTCCCGGCGACCGTTTCCGGCAGGCTGTGGACACCTGCTTCCCGGAGTTGCCCGCTGCGGTGCTCCGCCATGGCGCGGGAATGAAGGTGCCCGCACCCGAATTCAGAGCCGTCCAGCGGTTGGTCGAGATTGTCCGCGCGACGATGGCGGATCCCGAACAGCCGCTCGCCAGCGCGCTTGCCAGGGAGCACCTCGAGGCGGAGCTGATGGCCGCATTCCTCACCGCCTTGCGCGGGGGGTGCGGGTTGCTGGTGCCTCCGCCTGACGTCAGGATCGGACGGCGCTACCAGCTCCTGGCAAGAGCACGGGAACTGGTTGACGCCCATCTGACCGAACCCATGCCGATCGACAGGCTCTGTGCCGAACTCGGACTGAGCCGTAGAAGCCTGGAGTATTTGTTCAACGATCTGCTGGGAATCAGCCCTGCCGTTTATCTCAAGCGCATGCGGCTCAACGGGGTGCGCGCGGCCCTGCTGCGCTCTGAACCGGAGCGGGGCATTGTCAAACGTCTCGCCCTTGATTGGGGATTCTGGCATTGGGGGCATTTTTCCAAGGATTACGGCTATCTGTTTGGTGAGAGTCCGGCATGCACCTGCGGAAAACAGCCTGCTTGCCGATGACTCGCTGAGGGAACCTGAGCGTTGGCGGGCTGACGTGCCCCAATATGCGGTCAATTGCCGGTGTAAGCCATCGAATCCCAGACGTTACGCCAGATCGGAAAATGGTCCCTGCCAAGCCATTATTCGGGCGGACTTCCCGCCCGTCACGTCCGCCAGATGAGGCGGAGGGCGTCGAGGCGGATGCGGGGAGTTTTGAGCGCGGCGAGGGTTTCGTCGCGGGTGCTGCGGAGGGCGGCGAGTTCGGCTGTGGAAACCTGGGGGTTGCGGGTGGCGAGATCGGCGAGCCGGGCGAGTTCGGAGTCGAGGGTCTCCGCGGCGTGGTGGCGGGCGCTTGCCGCGGGAGTTTCCGCGGCGGCGGTGGCGAGCGCCTGGGCGGCGGCGATCATCTTGGGAAACAACTCGCGCCGGAAGGTTTGCTGGCCGACGAGCCGGCTCGGGTCGCCGGGAGCCAACACCGCGGATGGAAGGGTGGAGCGGAATGGATTGCCCTGGTGATCGACGACCACCCGGATGACCGTGGGCGGCAGAAAGCGATCGAGATGCAGGCGGGTGGGCGCGATCACTTCCAACACGAACGCGCATTCCAGCAGGATGGCCTTGCCTTCTCCGGTTTTCCAATGGGCGAAGGATGAGTTTCCGGATTCACTGTCGAGGAAATGTTCCAAGGCCCCGAGCAGGACCGGGTGATCGGCGGTTAGAAACGCGAGGTCCTCGCGGGCGAGCGCGGTTTCCCGATCGAAGGTGCCGGCCAGTCCCTCTTCAGGCAGATCTGCGAAGGATTCGCCCAGACGCTGGCCGCGGTTGAAATGATAACTGCGGGGTGATAGATCGGAAACATCAAGCCCGAGGTGGTCGAAGAGACGAAGGGTGAAACGCTCGAAACGCGGATTGTCATCGGCCTCCCGGATGGCAGCCAACAGCTCCGCCGCCTTTTCCGGCGCGGGAGCGCCGAGTTCGAGCAAGCGGTCGTGACCGGATGCCAGTTCCCGGGCGACCCGGTCCTTCAATTCGCGGCTCCGGCGGAGAAAACTTTCGAAATTCTCCGGATTGGTTTCTGATAACCCGTCGAGTTCGGGAAGCAGTGCTTCGGCAAGCGTGGTGGCCCCTTTGAGCGGCTGGGTGAAGGCATCAAGCCCCTCGTGGAGCCAGCGGGCGTGGAGTTCGGAGCGGCTGCCCACGCCGTAGGGGACGTGAATGTGGATGGTGCCGGTCTGGCCGATGCGATCGAGGCGGCCGATGCGTTGCTCGAGCAACTCCGGATCGCGCGGCAGACCAAAAAGCACGAGATGATGGGCGAATTGGAAATTCCGGCCCTCGCTGCCGATCTCGGAACAGATCAGAACCCGCGCGCCTTCGGGATCCCCGAACCAGGCCGCATTGCGGTCGCGCTGGAGCAGCGTCAGGTCCTCGTGGAAAAGCGCGGCCTCGACCTCGATTTCCGCAAGGAGTTTCACCTGCACGGCGATGGCGGCTTCGGGCGAACCGGTGATGAGCAGCACCTTCTCGGATTCCGGCAGCGATCGCAGCAGGCCGGCGAGCCATATGTATGGGG
>JAIPKB010000028.1 GCA_021733795.1 Akkermansiaceae bacterium
CCGGAATCCGGGATCCATCAACCACGCCAGGATCACCCCGCCAACAATGCACCCCAGATTGAAAAACGCCGAGGCCACCGCCGGAATGAAAAACACCCGCTTGGAATTGAGCATCCCCATCACCAGCGCGGTGATCGAAACGATGGTGATGAACGGATACATCAACTGCGCCAGCCAGATGCAGAGCTGGTAGCTCTCCTCGTTTTTCCACCCCGGATTGAGCACCCTAACCAGGATCGGTGCCAGCGCCACCCCGCCCACCGCCACAAAGCTCATGAAACACAGGGTGAGCGTGATCATCTTGCGTGCCAGTACCCACGCCGCTTCATCGCCCTCACTCTTGATCGTCTTGCTGAAAGTCGTGACAAATGCCGTGGACAACGCCCCCTCGGCAAATAAA
Source organism: Akkermansiaceae bacterium (assembly GCA_021733795.1). Classification (GTDB taxonomy): domain Bacteria; phylum Verrucomicrobiota; class Verrucomicrobiia; order Verrucomicrobiales; family Akkermansiaceae; genus Luteolibacter. Next base: position 401 of record JAIPKB010000028.1, read on the forward strand.
TCCCGGAGCATGTTAGGCGTGCGGAAAGCCGCCGTGAAGATCCCGGCGAACTTCGTTCCGAACCACCCGGCGAGCAACTGATCCCGCACCAGGCCCAACACCCGGCTGCATAAAATCGCGATGGACACGACCCCGGTCGAACGGGCCTGGGACTGCGGTTGCTGGCGCTCGTCGCTCATGGTTCGGCTAGGTGATCCGGGTGCGCTGCCGCCCCTCTTCCTCGATTCTCCCCCGACTCACGCCTCCGGCATCATGAAGCCAAGCAGCTTGCCCAACTTGCCCCGCAACTCGTGGCGCTGCACGATCGCATCGACCAAACCGTGTTCGAGCATGAACTCCGCCGTCTGGAAGCCCGACGGCAGATTCTGATGGGTGGTTTCCTTCACTACCCGCGGCCCGGCAAACCCGATCATACAGCGTGGTTCGGCCAGATTGATATCGCCAATGGTCGCAAACGAAGCGGTCACCCCGCCGGTGGTCGGATGGGTCATCACCGAAATATACGGTAGCTTCGCCTCGGACAAACGCGCCAGCGCACCACAGGTCTTGGCCATCTGCATCAGCGAGAGCATCCCCTCCTGCATCCGGGCCCCCGACGAAGCGGAGGCAATTACCAGCCCCCGCCGTTCGGCGATCGCCATTTCCACCGCGCGGGTGATCTTCTCCCCCACCACCGAGCCCATCGAGCCCGCGAAATACTTGAAATCCATCACCGCGATCATCGCCCGGTGTCCACCGATCAACAAGCGCCCGGTCACCACCGCATCTTCCAGGCCCGTCTTCGCACACAAATCCGCCGTTTTCTCGGCATAACCATCGAACCCGAGCGGATTGGCACTCACCAGCCCCATCTCAGTCTCCTCAAAACTTCCTTCATCCGCGATCAGCGCAATGCGCTGGCGGGCCTCGATCAGGAAATGATTGTTGCAGGACTGGCAGACGTAATGATGCTGCTGGAGTTCGAGGATATGGATCATCCCCCCGCATTCCGGACATTTGATCCAAAGGCCTTCCGGTATGTCCTCGCGACGATCCCGGCGCTGGAGCAGTGGTTTACTGAAAATTCCCATGACTTTAGATAGATTCGGATGAAAACTGGTGTAATAAAACGGACAAGCTGCCGCGCGCCCAACGTAACCGTTGACACGACTGCCGACAACCTTCATTTTCGCGCCTTCCACCCGCCCGAAGCTATTCTTAGGGAATCCGAAATAATTCTTTACAATCCCCCATTTTTTCCGAACATTGTGTTGCGCTCCCGGATTTCACACCTCATGAAAGTATCGAATTTTGTCAGCGGTTCCGCCTTGATCCTCGCCGGATGGCTTGGAGCCACATTTATTCATCAGGTTTCACCGCTGCAATACCCGCGCCAAACCAAGGGTAATGCCTCCGCCCGGAATACCACCGTGCCGGTCCTCCAACCGACCCCATCTCCGCTCCCCCAGCCGCTTGAGACAAGAGGCATGGCAACGGCAGGCTCCAAGCAATAGCGCCTGCGGGGAGCACACGCGCCCTCGCGGGTGTTGTCGGTACCCCCGCCGACAACCTTCACGGTTTACCGATTGACGCACCGAATGGCGGGTATCAAAAACCGCTGGTTGGGCAAGAACAGGGGAAGAAAATCATGTAATTCCCGCTTTTGGGATTGCGCCTGAGAAATGACCTGACATGCTCTCCATATGGCTCAAGAACCCAACATCTGCGATACCAAACCCCTTGCCCTCGAAGTCGAAGCCGGCACCCACTGGTGGTGTTCCTGCGGAAAAGCCGCCCAACAACCGTTCTGCGACGGTTCCCATAAGGGATCGGGCTTCCAACCGGTCAAATTCGAGGTGGCAGAGAAAACCACCGTCTGGTGGTGCCAATGCAAACACACCGGCAACCCGCCCCTTTGCGACGGCGCCCACAAAAAACTCCGGGGCCAGTAACGCCCCGTTTTCCCACCCGCGAAGTAGGACAGGCTTCCAGCCTGTCTTGTGCAAGCGTGGTTTTCCATCACGTGGCGGCGGTGGGGAGCACCGCCATCCTGGCGGCTGTCTCCGGCAGCCCCCCTTCAGGGCTTTCGCCTCGCTCAAGTCTGCTTTTCACCACCGCCGCGGCAAACAAGGTCTGACTTTTCATCAGGTGCCCAACCGCAGTCCCCTTCTCTCCATCGTCACGGCGCACCAGGTGCAGGTACCGGTGGGGCGGCATCAGGTGCCGGTGCGGTTCCCGTCGCCGGTGCGGTTTCCGCCGGCGGAGCGACCGGGACAGCTGACGGGGCTGCTGCCACCGCAACCGGGGCAAAGGTGAGCGGATCGACCATATCATCGGGTTTCACCTCCTTGCCTTCGAGATTGCGCACGTGATCGGCGAGTTCCCCAGCGGACATCAGTTGCCCGGCGTTTTTGCGGGCGGCGGAGGCCTTCATGGCATTGCGGGCCATTTCGACGGTAACCACATCACCCTTGGTGTTGCCGAAATGGTTGCGGACGTAGGTCATGATCCCGGCCAGGTCCTCCGGAGTCATCCCGATCCCCTGCGGAGTCATCACCCCGTAGGTCTTCCCATCGCTCACCGCACCGGCCAGCCCGTTGAGGACAATCAACGAGAACCGCTCGGTTTCACCCAGCGCCCACGGCGAACCGACCAGCGAGGGGTAGGTGACGCCGTTGCCCTTCGCCTCCGGGCCATGGCAGGTGATGCACTTTCCTTCGAAGATCTTCTTGCCTCTGGCCATGTACGCGTCCAGCGCCTTCTTGGGTGCGGGCGGGGTGATTTTAGCACCGGGCGGGCGCTCGCGAACGTATCCATCCCGGAACAACGAGGCATAGGAAAACTGATTGCCGGAATAACCCGCGATGAGCCCACCGAGAATCAACACCGCACCACAGATCACGGTCGTGCGCAGGGAGATCGGCTCACTGCCACTCTCCGGAATGCTTTTCTCACGCTCCACCGGCGGCGGACTCGCTACGGCCGGAACAGAGTTCTCAAGATCGGGTTGCTGACTGGGGGCGGACATGGCGGGTTGGGAATGGGGCTCGGAGGAAATCAATCACTTGGCGGACGGCTGCTTGTCGCCGGCGAAGGGGAAATTGAGTGCGGCTGGCACGGGCTGGTCTTTTTTCATCGAAAGCAGGTAGGAAACCAGCGCCCTGGCATCGGCATCCGGCACCAGCACCGTGGTCTCGGTTTCGCCAAAGGGCATCGCCTCGTCCGGCCGCTGGCCCTTGACCTCGATTTCGTCGAACATATATTTGTGCGAAGGACAGATCGCCTTGGCCTGCTCCGGCTTGAGGCGTGGGTCGTAAAGGTGGGCATAGAAGGCCGCCTCCAGGTTATCATCACCCTTGACTGCCGCAGCCGCCTCGAAGCGCCGCGCCACGTTGCTCAAGTCCGGACCGATCCGGGCGCTGCCGATTTGAGCGAACCGCTCGCCTTCAAAATCGTAGGCGTTGGTCTCACGGCGGGTATCCCCCCGTTGCGGATCGTTTTGCAAGCCGCCCATATCCGGACGGTGCATGTCCTGACCGGCGTAGGTGGGCCGCACGAGTTGGGTGTGGCACAAATAGCAACCGTTCTCGCCGTAAACCCGCGCGCCGTTGGCGATGCGCCCGCCGCGTTTCGGATAGAACACTCCTTCGGCACCATCAAGGTCCTTGTTGAATTGGATGGGGGCAAGATTGCGCATCTTGACGAACGGGATGATCACGAGGCACAACCAGGCCAGACCAAAGCTGGCGGCGAGACCGAGGATGAAATTGCGGAGGCTCATTGGGATGAAATGAAAGGTTAAGGCCGGGCTAGGGTGTGGTGGATTGCGGGTCTTCTGTCTGCTGGCTTTGAGCGACACGGTCTTCTGTCTTGGCCTTGCAGGCGGCAAGCAGGCGGTCCGGCCGCAGCCACATCAGGGCCAGATGAAGAAAGAAAAATACATTGGCGAAAAGGATGACACACCAGGCAAAAGTGGAGACCGCCGCAAACGGGCGCAGGGTATCGACCACGTATTCCCACGGCTGCAGCCAGGCTTCCGCCGCCGAACCGTGGACGTAACCGCCGATCATGGCACCCACCACGATGGCTCCGATCCCGTAAACCGAGAAAAAGAAGTGCATGTTGATCAGGCGTGGATAACGCCACTCGCAGTTGGTCAGGCGCGGCACCATGAAATACACCGCGGCAAACATCATGAACCCGAACACTCCGTAAACCGCCAGCATGTCAAAGCCGTAACCGGAAAGCGAAAACTGCACCTTCCACAATGATGACCCCGGCAGATTGAACAACACCGCGGTGGCCGCGAGCACCAGCATCGACACCAACCCCGCCAGGGTGAAACTCATTGGCGCGCATTTCGGCAACTTTTCCTCGGAAGAGAAAATCGTACGCAGCAGGTTCAGCGCCGCGATCAGCAGCGGGACCGCCAGCAAGGCCGTCGCCGCCGCCCCAACATATGGGAGAAACACCGGAAGCGGCGCACCCGCCAGCTTCTGCATGCCCGCCCACGGGGCCACCACCGCCAGCGACCAGAAACCCAACCGCGCAAGAGTATGGCTCGGAATCGGCCGCCCGGTCAGCTTCGGAGCCAAATAGTAGGCCGCACCCAGAGCGCTCGGCACGAAAAACAAAAACACCAGACCGGATTTGAACCAAGCATTGATCCCAGCCGCCATCACCGGATGCCCGGGCACGCAAAACAACAGCGTGTTGGCCGTGATCGAAAGCCACGGGAACCACATCATCGCCCCCAGCAAATACCACTGGGCCACGAAGGTCCGCTCCCCGGCCCGCACCCGAAACTGGATGAACGACCACACCACGATGGCGATATAACTCAACAACAGCACCGGCCAGGCAAACCGCGGAAACTCCATCCACGGCATCCCGCTGCCCTCACCGCACAAAATCCCCAGCGTTCCTAACAATACACCGAGATTCCACACATGCCCCGCCGCAAGAATGGTGCCCGCCGAGCGGCATTCCTGCCGGGACATCCGCGCCATCAGCCAGATCAACACTCCGAATCCGGACTGAAATCCCCAGCCGTAAATCAAGGTGTTGATGTGCGCCGGAAATACCCGGCCGAAATCGACAAAACCACAACCGTCAAGGAAAGTCGGGCAGTGCACCTTGATCGAGGCGGTGATCGCCAACAGGATCGACACCGCGAGCCACGCCGCTCCGCTGGTTAGAAAAAACATCACCGGGTGACGCAGCGAGCGGTCGATACCGGCGCGGATCGCGGCGTCCGAGGTGGGGGTTGCAGAGGATGCGGATGACATTGGAGTGGAACGAAAATGAAGGATTGCTAGATCAGGAATTCACGGGAGCAGGAGCATCGGTTTCAGCCGGCGTCCCCTCGGTTGCGGGTGCAGGCGCGGGGGCCGGAACTGGGACCGGGGCCGGCTCGGTCGTAGGTCCCAGCGCCGGTTCGGCGATCAATGCTTTGGAGGTGGGAGATTCCGGCACCACTTGGTCCGGGCGTTCCACCGCCACCGGCTTGCTGGCGGCAAGCTTGGCGGCCACTTCCGGGATCGCGGCCTCGATGTCCGCCGCGGGCAAGGCTTTCGCCTGGGCCTCGGCCACGGTCTGTTGGGTCTGATAACGGGCGACCGCCACGGCATCCTCCAGATTGGTCGGGGCGGCGCGGTTGAAGATCATGATGGCAGCCAGCACGATGGCGAAGGCGAAAAACGCCCACAGCGCCCACCAGAAGGTATTGAAGCGGATGATCGGATTGTCACGGGTAGGGTCCATGTTGCTGAGTTATCAGTTAAAAGTTATCAGTAATCGGAAATCGGGGATCAGTTGGTGACGTTGGCGCTCTCGAGAATGCGCGGGTCGCGGTTCGGATAGAGCGAGTGCTGGCCGAGGGCACGGACCAGGAAAAAGACAAATGCAGCCCCGATGGTCACAAAGGCGAGGATGTCCCCCCAGAACGCGCCGGGGATCGACACCTGCTGCACCAACCCGGCGAAATCCGGTCCCTTGCTCATGGTTTCCCCACCCAGCGACACGCCGCGCTCCGGGATGGTGATGAGGTAGTGGTCGAGCACATGCATACACAGGGTGTAAACCGCGACGACCGAGAGCAGCTTGGGATTCCGCTTGAGCCAGGCCTGGAGCAGGATGACGAAGGGCACCACAAAATGGCCGAACATCAGGGTGATCATGGCGATGTTCCAATTGCCGGTGTTGCGGATCAGGAAGTAGGAGGTTTCCTCGGTCTGGTTGGAATACCAGATGAGGAAATACTGGGAGAACGTCACGTAAGCCCAGAACACGGTGAAGGCCAGCATCAGCTTGCCCATCAGGTGGAAGTGCTCGGGACCCGCCACGTGCTTGAGGTGGCCCATGCTTTTCAACCAGGTGGCCACCAGTACAATCACCGCCATCGAGTTGAGCGCGGCACCGGCAAACAGATAGACGCCCCACATGGTGGAGAACCAGCGGTAGTCCAGCGCCATCATGAAATCAAACCCGGTGAAGGTAATGGTCAGCGCGAAAATCACCAGCGTGTAGGTGGAGTGGAAGCGCGCTTTGAACAGCCGCGCCGTGCCAGGAGTCGGATCGGTGTCCTGGGCGGTGGAGATTTTCCGCAGGGCGATGATGATGGCACTGAGACCCACGCCCCAGAAGATCACCCGGCCATACCAGAACGGCAGGTTCATGTACCAGAATTTATTAGATAACAGGTGGTTGTGGGCGTGCAGCCAGTCAGCCCTTATCCCATCCGCCCCGCGGTGGATGTTCATCCACTCGTAGAGGTATTGCTGGACGTTGGGGCAAAGCAGCGGCAGGCCGAACAGGAACATCCACGGATAGGTGGAGCCGACGTTCTCGAATACCCGGCGCACCGAGGTGCCCCAACTCGAGTTGGAGACATTGTGGAGCAAGGTCCAGAAGCATCCGCCGATCGACAGCGTGAGGAAGAAGTAGAACGCGAACAGCCAGGAATAAGCGAACGGCGCGCGCAGCTTCACCGGCGCCCAGAACAGCAGATAGAGGCTGGCCAGGGTGCCGAGCACCGCCACCACCAGGGCGACGGTTTTGAGGGTGGATACCTTGGACGGGTCGAGATGATCGCCATTGATGGCGATGTCCGCGGAAGTTACATGGTGGTGGTGGGCCATTGGGTGGGGAATTGGAAAAGATTTACTGAGCCTTCGGCGGCTCCGCTGGCTGTTTGGCTTTGGCGGCCTGGAGGGCATGGAGGTAGGCGATCACCGCCCAGCGGTCGCGCACCGGGAGATTGGGACCGTAAGCCCCCATCAATCCTTTGCCCTTGGTGATGACCTCGAAGATGCGGCCGTCCGGATAGGTATCGGGAGTGAGGGCGTTGAGTTTGGCGTTCGGATTGGCAGCCACCGGCACGCCGTAGGTGGAGGTGATCCCCTGGCCATTCCCGGACGGGCCGTGGCAGAGGGCGCAGTTGATGGTGAAAACCTCCCGGCCGTGGCGGATCAGGTCATCCGCGTTTGCCGGCGTGAGCTGGAGTTCCTCCGGCATCCCGTTGGCATAGTAGTCTCCCACATGGCCGGTGTAGTAATAGCCGGTGCCGCCGCCGAACTCGTATTCCGGGATCCCGCCGAGCTCCCGCAGGCCGTCCTCGTTGAACCCCCGTGGCTGGGTCTGGACCACGGGCTGCCGGGCACCCTGGCCGTCGGCGAAGAACGCATCCGGCTGCTGGGCGCGGAGCACATCCTGCTCATCCATGTCCGGAAAGATCCGGAGCGGTGGCTTGGTGAACTTCTCGCCGCGGAATCCGAAGATCCCGACCACGAGCACCAGGATGATCGCATAGATTAGGAAAAAGTAGCGCATGGGAAATTTGAGATTTGAGATTTGAGATTTGAGATCACTGGTCTTCCTCCTCGACGAGTTCGATATCGGCGCCGCCGGCGGCTTCGAGCAGTTCCCGGGTGGCGGTGGCGCTGAAGTTCGGGTCACGGGCCTCGATCGCGATGAAGAAGCCGTCGTCGGTGCTGCGGTGGAACTGGTTGCTGGCAAACAGCGGATGGTTGAGGCGGGGCAGCTTGATCAGGGCGAGCAACCCGAATAGTACGGTGAAGCCGGAAAACAACACCGTCATTTCGAACATGATCGGGAAGAAGGCCGGCACCGTGAAGATATTGGCCGGCTTGCCCTGCACCACGGTGGGAAAGATCACCACCTGGGTGGTGTAGGCCAGAGTAAATGCAGTCGTCGTCCCGGTCATGCCGCCGAAGAAGACGAACCATGGCAGGATCGACCGCTTGAGGCCCATGGCACCGTCCAGCCCGTGGATCGGATAGGGCGAGTAGCAGTCCCATTTCTTGAAGCCGGCGTCCCGGACGTTCTCCGCCGCCTTGTACAGGGCGGAGGCGCTCTTGAACCGGGCCAGATAGCCGTAAACGCGTTTGCGGGTGGTGCTCACTGTGGGAAGATGGATTTAATATTGGAAATTTGAGATTTGAGATTCACTTTCAGACGAGTTCCTTTTGATAGGCGGGTTCCTTGATCACCCCTGGATCCGGGTGGTCCTGATGGTCGTCGAAGTGCGGATCGCTTTCGCGCTTGGCCCACTTGACTTCGGCGATGTTGATGCAGGGCAGGAAGCGCAGGAACAACAGGAACAAGGTCAGGAAAAACCCGATGGTGCCGATGAACAGAATGCAGTCCGCGGCGGAAGGCGAGTAGGTTTTCCAATCGCCCGGCAGCCACGAACGGGCCAGCGTGGTGACAATGATGACGAATCGCTCGAACCACATGCCGACGTTGACGAACATCGAGACGATCATCACCACCCACAGGTTTTCCCGGCAGACCTTGAACCAGAATACCTGGGGCGAGACCACATTGCAGATCATCATCACCGCATACGCCCACCAGTAGGGACCGGCCATGCGGAACTTGAACGCGTCCATTTCATAAATGGCCCCGGAGTAGAACGCGACGAACAACTCCATCAGATAGGCGTAACCGACGATCGTGCCAGTCAGCAGGATGATCTTCGCCATGTTGTCGATGTGCTTCATGGTGATCAGATCCTGCAAGCCGTAGATGAAACGGGCGGGAACCATGATCGTGAGCACCATCGCAAACCCACCGAAGATCGCGCCGGCCACGAAATAGGGCGGGAAGATCGTGGTGTGCCAACCGGGCACCACCGAGGTGGCGAAGTCGAATGACACCACCGAGTGCACTGAAAGCACCAGCGGGGTGGATAGGGCGGCCAGCAACAGATAGGCCATTTCGTAGTGACTCCACTGGCGGTTGCCGCCACGCCAACCGAGCGAAAGCAAGCCATAGATGAACTTGCGGATCCCGGGCTTGCAACGGTCGCGGATGGACGCGAGGTCCGGCACCATGCCAAGGAACCAGAAGATCAGCGAGATGGTGAAATAGGTGGACACCGCGAACACGTCCCACAACAGCGGCGACTTGAAGTTCTGCCAGATCGCGTTGGCATTGGGCACCGGTGCCAGGAACCAGGCCATCCACACCCGCCCCACGTGAAAAGCCGGGAAGATCCCGGCGCACATCACCGCGAAGATCGTCATCGCCTCGGCGGCGCGGTTGATCGAAGTCCGCCAGTTCTGCCTTGTTAGGAAGAGGATCGCCGAAATCAGGGTGCCGGCGTGGCCGATGCCGATCCAGAACACGAAGTTGACGATCGGCCACCCCCACATCACCCGGTTGGTGTTGCCCCAGACGCCGACACCGGTGGAAACCAGATAGAACAAGCCGCCGCCCACGCCGATGGCGGCGATCAGCGCGGAGGGGATGAACAACAACCACCACAGGAGCGGCTGCTGGTTTTCCAGAACACCGCAGATCCGCGCGGTGATCCAATGATAGCTGCGTTCATTGAGAATGAGCTTTTCGCGCTCGAGTACCGGAAGCTTCGGCCCCTTGAGGGAAACGTCCGGAACATGCTGGGTGGTGGAAGCCATGGGTGGTGGGAATGCTGGATTAAAGTGGGTTACTGGAATGGATCAAACCATGTTGATGGTGGCCTTGCCGATATAGGGGGCGTCCGGCATCTCCTTGTTCGGGTTCTTGACGCGGGCCAGATAACTGGTGCGCGGCCGGGTGCCGATGTAATTGAGCAGATCGTAACAACGTTCGAGTTGCTTGGCACGCCCCATCGTGGATTTTTCCTGATCGAGGAGGTTGCCGAAAGCGATGGCCCCGGCCGGACAGGCGTCCTGACAGGCGGTTTTCACCGAATCCACCGGAATCCTCAGGGTGGCCGTGGTGACTTCCATCTCGGTGGACGGCTTGCCCGCCACCAAGGCTTCCTGTTTCTGCCCACGCTTCTGGCGGATGACGGAATCCTTGAGACGTTGGACGCAGTAGGTGCATTTTTCCATCACCCCGCGCATGCGGACGGTGACGTTCGGGTTGCGCTGGAGATGGACCGCCTCACCCACGGTTTTCTCGCCAAGCGGCCCCTTATAGAGGTTGTGGGCGACGAGCGGGTTGCGCTTGTTGTAATCGAAGAAGTTGAACCGGCGGGTCTTGTAGGGGCAGTTGTTGGCGCAGTAGCGGGTGCCGATGCAGCGGTTGTAGGCCATCGCGTTGAGCCCGTCCTCGGTGTGGACGGTGGCGTTGACCGGGCAGACGGTCTCGCAGGGAGCCAGCTCGCATTGCAGGCATGCCACCGGTTGCGGGACGAACGCCGGATTGTCCGCATCCACCGTGTTGTCCTTCTGCGTGGCGTAGTAGCGGTCCATCCGGATCCAGTGCATTTCACGCCCTTTGGCGACCTGCTGCTTGCCGACGATCGGGATGTTGTTCTCCGCCTGACAGGCGACCAGACAGGCGTTGCAGCCCATGCAGGCCGAGAGGTCGATCGACATCGCCCACTGGTGGAGTTCGTCGGTTAGAAAGTCCGGGGCCTTGCCGTCCTTGGTGGGATTCCACTTGGCGGAACCTTTCTGTTTGTAGAGGGAGATATTGGGCGGTGCGTGGGCGTCGTTGCCCTGAAGCTTCACCTTCGCGAGTTGCTGCTCGAAGGTTTCCTCTTCGTGAAGGATGGTGGTGTGGGTCATCGTTGACACCTCGCGGGCCAGGGCGCGGCCATACATCGCACTATGCTCTTGAGTGAGAGCCACGGAATAGACCTTGCCGGTTTTTTCGACCTTGCCGCCAGTGGCGAAATACGGGCTCTTGGCGTCGCGCAGCGGATAGGCGTCAAAGCCGCGGTTGATGCCGACCAAGCCGACATGGGAGGCTTTCCGCGGACCTCGCTTCAACTCGTCCTCTTCGTCGAATCCCTGCCCGTAGCCGAGCGGAATCACCAGCGTGTTTTCGGCCTGACCGAAGGAAATCAGTACCGGAATCTCAAGGGTGCGACCGTTGACGGTGACCGCGATCATGGGAGCGCGGCGGTTTTCGCCCTCGCCGTCGGGCGAGACCTTGCCGTATTTGCCTTCGATCCCCAGCACCTTGGTGACGGGTTCCGGATCGATGATCAGGTCGTAGATGCCCAATTCCTTGGCGGTCTTGGGAGCCACCAGCGCGGCGTTGTCCCAGGTGAGCTTGGAAACCGGATCGGGTGCTTCCTGGAGCCAACCGTTGTCGATCCAGCGGCCGTCGTAAACCGAGGCATCCGTGGCGAACACAATCTCCAACGACCCCACAGTGGGCGCGACGGCTTTGGCCGCGGCAATCTCGTCAGCGGTGGTGGTGGCAAGCTTGGGCACCACCAGCGGATAGGCCGACCCCTCATGGAAACCATTGCGGAGCAGTTTTTTCCAAGACTCCTCCCCTTCCCCGGCAAGCGCGCCGAAGGTGGTCCGGACGGCGGTGTAGGCTGGCGACGGTTCGCCCTTCGCCCCCTCGCCGGTGAGCAGCTCGCCCTTTTCCGAGAGCAGGGCCAGCAGCAGTTCGAATTCGGAAACCGCGGCCGGATAGAGCGGCAGGATCATCGGCTGCACCACGGTATAGGTGCCAAGGGAACTGCGGGTGTCCGACCAGGATTCCAGATAATGGGCCGCCGGGAGATGCCAGGTGGCGGCGTGGGCGGTGGCATCGGCGCGGGATCCGAGATGGATGCTGGTTTTGAGCTTGGCAAACGCTTCGCCGAACATCAGTCCGGGCAGGGCGTCGTGAAGCGGATTGGCCGGGGTGAGCGTCACCAATGTTTCCACCGCTCCGGAATTGATATCGGCCACCAGCGTGGCGAGGCTGCCAAGGCCGGTGGTCTCGGTTTTCACGGCAACCAGCGGCTTGCCTTCGCCGATGTTGCCCAGAGCCAGATTCATTGCCAGTGCCACATGATGCACGGCAGCCGGTTGGCGGGAGCCGGCCAGCACCAGACATCTGCCCTTGTGCGCCATCAGATCATCGATCACGCCCTTGAACCATTTCATCTGGTTGTCGTCGGTGAGCAAGGGGATCGAACTGACGAGATCCAGGTTGGAAATGATCCCCCGGGCGATCTGGGCCGCGGCGTTCAGCACCTGGCTGGGTGCCATGCGCAGTCGATGGTCGGCCATGCCTCCGGTCAGCGTGTAGGCGGTCTCCACCGAGTAGAGGCGGTTCATCTTGTCCGCATCCGGTTTGGCCTCATAGCCTTTCCCCTCCGGCTTGCGCCGTTCGAAGAAGGGAGCCACCGGTCCCTGCGGATCGGTACCGGCAAAATCACAATCCAGCGAAAGAATCCGGTCGGCCTTGGCAAAATCCGCCACCAACCGCACCCCGTCACCCAGCGCGGCAGCCGCCTCGCCCACCAGCGGTTCGTATTGGTAGAACTTGGCGGCACCATACTTCGCACTCAGCTCCTTGCGCAGCCTCGCGCGGGTGGGGCTGTCGTCACAACCCACCAAAAACCCGATTTTCGCAGCCGGCTCGGCGGCCAAGGCGGCGAGCACCGGTTCGAAATCTGCTTTGGCGGCCTTTTTCCCGCCCTTCAGCACATGGCGGGACCGGGAGGGCGCGTAAAGATCGAGCACTGAAGCCTGGGCAAACGCGTCCGTGCCATCCGCCTCCGGGTGGAGATGGTTGGGCGCGAGCTTGGTCGGGCGCCCCTCGAACGAGGTCACCACCAGCGGCGTGGCACCTTGGGAGCGCGGCATGCTGCTGGCGTAGTAGACGGCATTACCGGGGATCACCCACTCCGGGGCTTTGGCGTAAGGGACGATGTAACGTTCCGGACGGCGGCAGGCAGCCATGCCCAGCCCGGCCAGCGCGGTGGAGGCCCCCATCAGCTTGAGAAACGAGCGGCGGGAAACCTCGGCGTCCTCACCATCGGCCATCTCGGCCGCTCCCTGCGGGAACTCGCGCTCCAGCCAGTGGCGGAATTCGGTGGTGTCTTCGAGCTGCCCCGTGCTGCGCCAGGCGACGGTGGTTTCGTCGGCGGGGACGGCGGGGTGATTCCAAGTGCGCTTGCTCATGTTGAACTTCGGGAGATGGGATTGTGGAAAATTTGGGGATGGGACCGGAAACCGGGGTGAATCAATGGTGGCAGGTGGCGCAGGTGGTTTTCGGCGCGAGCTTGAACTGCTCCTTGAGCTTGAGTCCCAGATCTTCGGGAGTTTTGACGTTCATCGCGGCCATTTCCTCCGGGTGATCCTTGATGTATTGGGCCGCATCGTATTTGAGGTTATAGACTTCCTCGAGCGGACGAACGTTTTGCTCCGGATTGCGGTGGCAATCAAGACACCAGCCCATCGAGAGGTTTTGGTCCTGAAAGACGGTCTCCATTTGATCCACCCGCCCGTGGCAGCTCTGGCAGGACATCCCGCGGTTGACGTGCGCGGAATGGTTGAATTTCACATAGTCCGGTGCCTTGTGGATCCGCACCCACTCGACCGGCTTGCCATCATAACCGGGAAACGCCGGGTCCATCGACTTTCGCAACGCGGCGAGTTTCGGGCTTTCCTTCTGCACATGCTGGTGACAGTTCCAGCAGGTATTCCCCGAGGGAACGTTGGAATGACCGGCAACATCGACGAACGAATGGCAGTAGCGGCAGTCCATCCCCACCTGATCCACGTGAATCTTGTGGGAAAACGGCATCGGTTGCGAAGGCTGATAGCCGACCACCAGGGATTTCGGCGTCGCGTAATAGGAAAAAGCGAGCATGACGCCAGCAGCCACCGAAAGCACGCAAAGCGCGATCTTCAGCGGCAGTAGGTTTGACCAACGGGGAAAGATGTTTGCCATGGGAGGGCTGTGGAAATGATGCTAGGGAATTCAGGAATCAAAAAAACGCTGCGCGGTCCCGAAAGGTGCCGTGCGGGCCACCGAGAAAGCAGATCGAACGGATTCTGACAATCCAAAAACGAAAAAACTTCCGCCTGCGGCAGGCTGGCGGAAATCAGGAATTCGCCCAGTTGAGCCCGCGCTCCTTGCGCCACTGGCGATAGGCCTCGGCCTGTTCACGTTTCGGCAGGGACCGCCGCTCCGGATCCCCCTGTAAAAACTCGGTGAACGCCCCATCCCTCGCTGGGGCGGGGCTCCGCTGATGCAGCGCCGCCTCCTGAGCCAGCTCTCCCTCCGCCAGGCGGGCCCGGTCTTCGTGCTCGGACAACAACCGTTCCATCCGCAGCAGACTGCCTCCCACCCTCCATACCGCGACCAGTATCATCAACAACATCAACAGGCCCAGCCCCAGCAAGGTGATCGTAATCGCTTCCGTCGTCTCCATGCGGCAGACTCAAGCACATGCCGTCCCAGATGCAAAGCCCAAACCAGCCGCGAACCACCAAAAGGTAATCCTTCAATCATCAGGATTCGTCAATCCACTGGCACAGTGGCCCGGGCGGTGGTAAGCTGGCGGCACCACGCGGGGTCCGTCGCTGCCATGATCTTCCGCTTTTCACTCTACGGTTTTTTGAAGAACCTCCGGTTTTTCGAGGCGTTTCTGATCCTCGCCCTGCGGGAGCGCGGAATGGATTTCCTCGGCATCGGCGGGTTGATCGCCGTGCGGGAGATCGCCTCCAATCTCAGCCAGATCCCCTCGGGCGCGCTGGCCGACGCCATGGGCCGCCGCCGGTGCATGATCGTGAGCATGGCGGGCTATGTAGTCTCCTACCTGGTGCTCGGCCTGGCGGCTAACAACTGGCTGCTCATCGTGGCCATGATCCTCTACGGAACAGCCGATTCGTTCCGCGATGGCACGCACAAGGCCATCATTTACGCATGGCTCAGACAGCAGGGGCGCGAGGATGAACGCACCAAAATCTATGGTTACACCCGCTCCTGGTCCAAGCTGGGCTCCGCGTTGTCCGCCCTGATCGCAGCCGCACTGGTGCTCGCCAGCGGCAGCTATTCGATCATCTTCCTCTGTAGCGCGGTGCCAGCGGCACTCAACCTAGTCAATCTGGCCACCTACCCGCGGACGCTTGACGAGACCATCCAGCGCGACGGACACGGGTTGATGAGAACCTGGCGTCACCTGCGCGATAGCTTTCGCGAAGTAGCCGGCAAAGCCGCGATGCGACGCCTCGTGGCGGACAGCGTGACGGTCGAAGGCAGTTATGCCGCCGTCAAGGACTACCTCCAGATCGTCGCCCAGGCCTGCGCGATCAGCCTCCCGTTGACCTTTGCGGTCACTGACCTCCGTCGCACTGCAGTGATCAGCGGCATCACCTATGCCGCCCTCCATTTCATCTCCAGCCGGGCCTCCCGGCAGGCCCACCGGTTTGAAACCCGTTGCGGCGGCACCGAACCGGCCGTGGCCCGCATCTACCAATACACCGCCGCAGGCATGTTGTTGTTGGGCCTCACTCTGGCCTGCGGGAGCGGATGGCTGGCCCTGCTGATCCTGATCGCCCTGGGCGTCACCCAGAACCTCTGGCGCCCCATCCACATCGGCAGGTTCGACCGCGACGGCGACGAACGGCGGGCGGCCACCCTGCTGAGCATCGAATCCCAGGCCAGTTCCCTCGCCACCGCCATCTGGGCTCCGGCAATCGGCTGGCTGATCGACCATCTAGCCACCACTGCCGGCCCCCCCACGCTCGAGCAACTCTGGCCGATCGCGCTGCCCGGCCTGCCAATCATGATCGGTGCGTTCGTAATGCACCGGAAACCGGCCCTCAGCCGGTCTCCACGGCGCTAGCCGCCCGGCTCTTTCAAGCTGTCCAGTTTCAATAAATACGGGTAGGTATAAATGCCGTAAGCGTGGCCATCGGCCCAGTGCAGTTGCAAGGCATAGCCACCGACCACTTCGAATTTCACCACCTCGAACGCCTGCGGACCATGCTCGACCAGCGGCCTCACCACACGCCCGAGGGCGTCCGGCTCCCCCTGGCAGGCGGCACAGGGGCAAGCCCGCCGCAACATCGGCAGCGGCAAATACAGTTCGCGCCCATCGGCAAAAGCCAGAGCCAATTCGTTTCCGATCAATGTTGCCTGTTCCAGAGTCATCGCCATGTCAATTTTTGTTAGATTGGTTTCCACCCCAATTCGCCCTCCACCCGCGCCAAGCGGGTCCCGAAAATCGCCGATCCTACGCGCACGTGGGTGGCTCCCTCCGCAATGGCCACCTCGAAGTCGCCGCTCATGCCCATGCTGAGACCGGGCAGTGAAACTCCATGCTTCAGCTCCAATCCATCGCGCAGGGTCCTGAGCCGCTCAAACCAGGGCCTGGCGGTTTCCGCATCCGGTCCTTCCGGAGGAATGGTCATCAGTCCTTGGATTTCCAGGCGTTCCAGTCCCAACAGGGCCTCCATCGCTTCATCCAGGGCCGCTGGCTCAAACCCTCCCTTCGATGCCTCACCCGCCACGTTCACCTGCAAAAACACTTTCGGAAAGAGTCCCAGTTCCGCCGCCACCTCGTTGACCGCTGCGGCCAGTCGCAATGAGTCGAGCGCGTGGATCACTTCAAATGCCGGCAGCAATTTCCGGACCTTGTTCCGCTGCACCCGGCCGATGAAATGCCAGCGGATTGCTGCGGGAAGGACCGCGATCTTCGGCGCGGCCTCCTGTTGCCGACTCTCGCCAAAAACCACTTGGCCCGCCTCAAACACCTCGCGCACGGCATCAGCCGGATAGGTCTTGGAAACGGCAATCAATTCGACCGCGTCCGCCTCACGCCCGGAGGCCGCGCAGGCCGCGCGAATCCGCGCCCTAACCAGCCCCAGCCTGCCGACAGCTTCCACCATCAGTATTCAGACGCGGTTTTCCGCAGCACTCCGGCCATTTTGGCATTATCGGTGAAATCCACCAGATCACGCAGCACCATCAGCGACTCCCGTTTGACCGGATCCATCCCGGATGGCCACTTCGGCGAATCATCGAGTTCCTCGGTTTCATCCTTGGCCCGGCGCATGTAGTCACCGTCCTCGGCCGCCGGGTCATATTCATGAACGTCCGCACCCTTTTTCAGATCGTCCAGGCTCAGCTTGTAAAAGCGGAATCGCTTCTTGTCCTCTTCCGACATTCCCGCATACCGCTCGCGGCGCTCCTTGTTGCGGGCTACCCGCCGGGCATCCACTTCCGCAAGCTCCTTGGCCCGGAGCTCCATGTTGAGTGCAACCTTGTTCTCGGCAACCCGCTTGCGGGTCCTCATCACATCCTCAATGATGTATGCGAAATCCTTCGAGGCATTGACCCGCTCCTGGCTCAGTTCCTTGAGCTTCGGCAGGAACAGATCACTCACGTCCTGCGGTCTGAAGCCCGGAGCAGGGCTGATCCGGTCATGGGGCATCACATTGTCCAAATACGACTCGCCGATCTCCAACCCGTCCAACGCACTCGGCAACACCAACTGCGGCACCACCCCATCCTTTTGCGTGGACGATCCGGACGGACGATAGAATTTCTGAATCGTCAGCTTTAGAAAACCCGCACGAGCGCGCGGCGCGAAAAACGGCATCATTTCCTCGATGTTCATCGGTTGCTGCACCGTGCCCTTGCCGAAGGTGGACGACTCGCCCACAATCACCGCCCGATTGGCATCCTGCAGGGCACCCGCCAGAATCTCGCTGGCGGAGGCACTGGTCTTGTCCGTCATCACCACCATCGGCCCCTCGTAAATCGGCCTGCGGTTCTCGGATTCCTTCACCTTGACCCTGCCGCGGTTGTCCTTCACCTGCACCACCGGTCCGCGGTCGATGAAAAACCCCGTCATCCGGCACACCTCATCGAGCGACCCTCCCCCGTTGTTGCGCAGATCAAGGATCAGCCCGTCAATCTTCTCCTCAACGAGACGGCCCAGAATCCGCTCCACATCGACCGAGCAGCGGACCTTGCCCTCGTCGAAGTCCGCGTAAAATGAAGGCAGGATGATGATCCCCAAACGCCGGGACGGCGCTCCATTCTTGCCTTTGACCTCGACGATCTGACCGGAGGCCTGCTCGTCCTTCAGCTCGACCTTCTCCCGCTGGATCTCGTAAATCTTGGCTTCTCCGGGAGGCGCACCAGCCGGTTCCACCTTGAGGCCCACGGTCGTCCCGGTCTTGCCCCGGATCAGATCCACCACCTTGTCGATTTTCATGAACATGATGTCCACCATGTCCTCCGGGTTGCCTGTGTTCAGCGAGTCCACCGCCACCACCCGGTCGTTGAGTTTCAACTGGCCGTCACGATCAGCCGGGCCACCGACCACGATGCCCATGATCTTGGTCGCTCCGTCCTCTTCGCCCTGCAGCAAGGCACCGATTCCGACCAATTCATTTTTCATACCATCCTTGAACCGGCTCATTTCGCGGGCACTCATGTAGTCGGTATGAGGATCGTAGGTCTTGGCGACCGCGCTGAGGAAATAGTTGGCGATGTCCTCGGCATCCACATCCTGCACACTGGCCAGAAACCGCTTGTAGCGCAGACCGATCTTTTCCTTCGGGTCACGGTCGTTTTTGGCGGGCTCGGGCTTGCCCTGCTCCTTTGCCAGCTTTGCCAGCAGGTCGCGCCGCAGCACCTCGCTCAGCACCGCCTCGCGGATCTGGAGACTCCACAACGAGTCTGCCTCCGCTTCATCCTTTGGCCATGCGGCGTCCTTGCGGGAACGCGCCACATACTGGTCGGTGGTGAAATCAAAATGGTTCTCCTTGAGCAATTTCTCGGTCAACGCCACCCGGGCCTCCACCCGTTTGACAAATACCCCGTAAATCTCCTCGGCAGGTCCCATGGATTTTTTCTCCAACAGCATTGCGTTGAGGTTTTCCCCAAATTTTCCGCTGAACTGATCCACATCCTGCTGGGTGAAATAGAGCCGCTGGTAATCAAGATCCCGGAGAAACCCGAACAGAATCCGCTGGCTGAGCTCCTTGTCGAAGGGAATCCGCTGGAAATGGTTGTTCTGAAGGGTGATCGCCATTTGCTTGCCAACTTCATTGAAGTCAGCCTGCTGGGCACATGCGGAACAAGAGGCCGCAACCATGGTGACGGCAGTTATAACTTGGCGAAGACGATTGATGATCATGAGAGATGAGGTCCCTTTCTCGGGTGCCGGCTTAAGATGGCATGTTTTTTCACATTGTCCATGCTGAAAACGACAACCGGAAAACAAGGCTGCCACACGGGATCCTCAAATCACTCCTTTTCCTCCAGTTTCCTGGCCAGCCATTGGCGAAAATGCTCCTCCTTGGCTGCCTCTTCGGCCTGTTTGACTGCCGCCGGTTCCGGCATTTGCCCCAGGCCTCCTCCAAACCCGAGTAGCATCGGTATATCAACAATGGCCGGGCGCCGCCCCAAAACCAGGGGAATCACCACCACCTTGCCTTCCCTGAACAAGCTGACCGTTACTTTGGCCCCGGCCTTGAACCCTTTAATCACCTTGGTCACCACATCCGGACTTTCATCTTTACCCCACATCCGGTCATTGACGCCAAGCAACACGTCCCCCACCACCAAGCCCGCTTTCTTGGCGGGCGTGTCCGCCACCACCTGCGTCAACCTGATCCCAAACCTCAGCTCGGCCTCGCCGGCCACCCGCACCGGCTCAATCATCTGGTTCATCATCACCCCGAGGTAGCCCACGCCATCGCGCAAATACTCATCGCCCACGATCTCCCGCAACACGGCATGACAGCGTTCCCTCACCTCTGGCTCAGCGGCCTCGCGCGATTGCTTGTAGAACTCCTCCATCGCCTCCTCCGGGCGCTGGCGCCCCCACGCCAGCAATTCCGCCTCCGCCTTCTCGCGCTCGGCATATTTTTCCGATTGCAGGCCAACCACCAACCCGGCGGGCAACTCCAACGCCTCCAACTGGAACGCCGCCACCAAAATGGAGGCGAGCACCCGAAAACTCGAAAGGCATGATCTAAGGCTCATGGAAAAGAAGGGAGCTCCCCCTGCCTGGACCCTCCCGGGCTCGAAGCAAGTGAAAGACGGAAGGACTACCCCCCAAACACGTTCTTCTGCGGCACCTCGATGGTATCGCCGGCCTGGAGGGGAACTGACATGGACTTCCCCTGCGTGAGGTCATACTGGCGCATCTTGCCGGCACGGTACAGCTTGACGCGCTTCATACTGCCGAACGGCGTGGGTCCGCCGCCCGCCATTACGGCTTGATAAACCGTAAGCCCCTGCATGTACTTCACCGGCCCCGGGCGCGATACCTGCCCTCCCACATGGACCACTTCCTCCACCAACGTGTCGGCACTGGAAGTCAGCACCTGCACCGTCGGGTTGGTGTAGATCTGCTTGCTTTGATAGGCACTCTGGATGTTTCTCGACAACTGGTCTGACTTGAGACCTGCCGCACGAACCATCCCGAGGTAGGGCAGGTTGATCATCCCGCTCTCGGAAACCGGATAGTTCCCGTCGAACGCGACCTTGTCCGCGCTTGGAACCCCGTTGATCGTCAGCGTGATCGCCCTGCCTGCCTTGATCTCCGATTGAGCCCAGACATTGACAACGACAAAGAAGGCCGCAACGGCTGCGAAAAAAAGCGTTTTAAAATTCATGGCAAGGGGGACCCTACTTCTCCAATCCGGGTTTGTCAATAGAGTTCGGCGTCATTTCCGCGGGACGCCGTTTCAGCCTGGGCCGCAGACTGGGCCTTGCCGCCACCACCGCCCACCGGCGGCCCGATCTGGGACTCGGCAGGTGCGTAGTAGGTGTAGTAACTCGTGTAATACTGGTACTGGCTGTCACTCCGGACATCCACGTTATTGAGCACCACCCCGATCACATTGCCGCCGACGTTCTCCACGGCGTGCTTGACCCGCAGCAGCATGTTGCGCGGCAACTTGCGGTGCTGGACCACGATCATCGTCAGGTCCACTTCACTCGCCAACACCGAGGCATCACTCACCCCGAGAATCGGCGGGCTGTCCACCAACACCAAATCGAAACGCTGCTTCACATCCTGGATCAACTCGGACATCCGGCGGGAATTGAGAATCCCGGCCGCATCGGCGGGCAGAATCCCGGAGGGCATGAAATACAGGTTGTCCACCGGCGTTTGCAGAATCACATCCTCCAGCATCAACTCCGTCGTCAGGTAATTGGTCAGCCCCACCGAGTTGTTGATGTCAAAGAACGTGTGCAACCGGGGACGGCGCAAGTCGGCGTCGATCATCAGCGTGGTGTATCCGCCCTGGGCACAAACATAGGCAAGATTGACCAACGTGGTCGATTTGCCTTCACCGACACCACCGGAAACCACGGTGATCGAATTGTCCTCGGGATTCTTGCGGTTGAACTCGATATTGGTGCGCAAAATCCGGTAGGCCTCGGCGTCCGGGCTCATTCCGCTCTGCTTGTGCAACACCCCCACATCCCGCGGAATCACGGCCAACACGGGCACCTGCAGGTAGCGCTCCACATCCTCCAGGGATTTGACCGAGGTGTCGATATATTCGAGGAAAAACGCGATGCCCACCCCAAAGATCAGCCCCACTACCGCTCCAAGGATCAGATTGAGCGTCACATTCGGACTGACCGGGGTCTGACTGGCAACCGGATCGTCATGGACAATGATCGATTGGCTCAGCATTTTCTGGCTGATTTCCTCGGCGATTTTTCTAATCCTCATCTGCTGGAGCATCTCCTGCTCGGTTTCGAAAGCCTTTTTGGCCTCCTCATAGTCCTGCCGGTCCATGCTGGTGGTGATGGTATCGCCCTTCTTTTCCGCCAAGGCCGATTTGGCCCGTTCGAAGCGAGCGGTGGCCAGTTCAAGTTTCGCCTTGAGGATGTCACGGAGCGACACCACCCCCTCGTCGAGTTGTTTTCTCATGGCGGCCAACTCCTGGGTTTTCGACTTCATCAATGGATGGTTCGCGCCCAACCCCTGGTTCTTGGCTCCCTCGAACATGGTCTTGGTCTCCAAATATTTCGGATACAGCGTCCGGATCACATTGTCGGGCAGGTCCAACCCCGCCGCATAGGACATGAGCTGGTCAGCATCGTACTTCAACAAGGTCTTGATCATGCTTTCCAACTGCATCCGCTCGGTTTCCAGGGCGGTGAATGTTTCCATCGCCGAGCGGGTGCCATTTTCATCATCCAACCCGGCATAGCGGAATGCGGAATCCGTACCATAGTAAATAATGCCCTTGGTGCGGACGATTTGCGCCAGCAGTTTGCGGGCCTGTTCGACGGTGTCTTCCTGCACCCGCACCTGCTTCTTGAGTTCCTCCAAGCCCCGCAGCATCTCACCCTCTTCTGACTCGCTGCGGTAGTCCTTGTAGGCTTTGGCCACCTCGGCGGCGATGTCCCTCGCCATTTCGGGACTCTTGTGCCGTACACTGATCACAATCAGATCCGTGCCCCGGATGTTGTCGGTTTTGACAATACTGCTCAGAATGGTGAACACGGTCTCCACGTCATAGCCCCACTGGGTCACCAGATCCAGGCTCTCAATCACCTTCATCAGGGAGTTCCTGCTCTTGATTTTCTCAAACTCGGTGTTGAAGAAGTTGTTGCTCATCCGGTTGTAACCACCCTGGTTCATCCCGTTGAACACCTGGATGGAGACGTCACGCTGTTTGATTTCGATCTTCGCGTAACTCTCGTACTTCTTGGGCATCACGTAGGTGATCACCGCTGCGGTCATGAAGACCAGCAACAGGGTCAGGATGATCACTCCGTATCGGTTCTTGACCACCTGCCAGTAATCAACGGCATGGAGGGCGGCTTCGCTTTGGTTCGGTTGGTTTGTCGTTTGCATGGCGTGGGGAGGGGGGCTCAGTTTAACATGGAGTTCATCAAGATCAAAACAAAACTCCCGCAATGAATAACATTGCGGGAGCTTTTTCTTTCAGTCAAATCGCAGTATGATTCGTTACGCTTTCAATCAGTCCAGAGACAGGGATCAAAACTCATAGCGCACACCAAGACTCACGCGGCTCCGGTCGTAATCCTGATTGATGAAGTCCGAGGAGGAATCCGTGTAGTTGTAGGTCAGCGTAGTGTAGAATTGGTCGTTGATCTTCATCGACACGCCCACATAGATGTTGAACAGGTCCTGGCTCAAACCGCCCGCAGTGAGCGGGCCGCCAATCTGCCGTCCGTCGTCCATGTTGGCCAGGATCAGGTCAATCCCACTGTAAACCGAGAACATCGGCGAAAGCGCATACTCGCCGGACAACCCGATCCGCAGCACTTCGCGTTGGTCAAAGTCGTAAAGCCCGGCACCAACCCACTGCACCGTATCATAAGCCTCCAACCCGTAGCGGGCGAAAGCGCGAACCATCAGGGCTTCGTTCACCTGGCTGCGCAAGGTCAACTCCGCATACGGACTGGTGGTGTTACTGCCGTTGTCCACATCGTGAAGCTGGGCACCCGCATTGGCGATCATGATCGTATTGGGGCTAAAGCGGTGCTCCAACCCCACCAGAAGGTACTGGGTGGTCGAGTCCGAGGCAACGCCACCGGCATCGGTATTGGCATACCGATAGCTGAAGGTCAGGACCGACTGCTGCGGATTGAGCTGGTAACGGAACTGGTGGTAGAGACACCAGGTATTGCGGTCTTGGTTACTGCTGTCCTGATAATCCAGCTGGGTGAATGAAAAGCCGGTGTAGGAGGCCAGGCGTTCGCTCCAGCGGTAACCGAGAGAGTTGTCCGTCTGCCAATAGAGATATTCCCCAAGAGCCCGGGTGGTCGCAACGCCCTGGGAATAGTCGGGCTCCAACTCATAGGACAGGAAGTTCCGGCTGCTGAGGCGCAGGCGCTCGTTGAACCGGTGGGTGAGGTTCACCCCCACCCGCGCTTGCGTGAAGGTATCGTCCATGTTGGAAGGCTCGTCAAAGTAATAGATCAGGCCGACCCGGGCGTAAACGTCCCAAGTGGTTTGCGGGGTCATGCTCACGAAGGAGGCACCCACGTAGGGAGTGATGCTCCAGGCGGAATCTTCGGGGCTCATTCCTGGCGCCACATTGCTGTCATAGGTGGAGTCAAGACCGATCACCCACTTGAGGGGCATCGATTCCTGAGCCTCGCTACCGATGTAGTAGAGACCTTGATTGGCTGCGGCGAAACCAATAGCGGCTGCGCTTAGGAAGAGGGTGGCTAATTTGTTTTTCATAAGGATTGAAATGGTACTATGTTTGGGTCAAAAAATATCTCGGATTCTCAACAGGCCATACGACTGGATCAAACGTCGGTAACCACCGGAGGCACAATACCGCCGGGAGGCGTTGTTGGAGGCGGGCCCCATGGCAGGATCGGCATGCCGCCGGGACCACCAGGGTTGTTGCCGACCCGGACCGGAGGATCCCCGACGCCGGAGCCGGGGAAGTCGAGCGGATTGGCAGCCACCACAGCAGGCGGAACCGGACCCTTGGCATCCTTCGCGGTGGATGTCACCGCAGCGGACTCACCGCTGTTCGGGTCAAGCTTGGCAAGCACGGTCTGCACATTGGCGAGGGCATCGGGAGCGACGGCCACGGCGCACTGGGAGATCAGGCGCATGTGTTGCGGGGCGGCAGTGGACGCGGTTTCAACGATGGCAGCAACCAGTTTGGCATCCGCATTGGAGCCTTCGATGGCGGCTTTCACCACCTCACAGGCACAACCCGGATTGGCGGTAATTTCCTTTTCCACAACCTGGAGGGTCACCGAGGAATCGGCGGCCACGGCCTTCTTAATGGATTGAACGAGCTTGGCGCAATCGACTTCAGCAAATGCGGAAGGAACCGAAAGCAGCGCGAAAGCAGCGCTAAACAGGGCGAAACGAATGGTCATTTTCATGATTGTGTTGGCTTGGTTTTATGTAGTTAGCTTGACTGGATTACTGCGACTGGAGCGGGCAGCGGGAATCGAACCCGCATGTCTAGCTTGGAAGGCTAGGGCTTTACCACTAAGCTATGCCCGCGACATCTCCCCGTTAGAAAAGCCCGATTCACCTCCCCTTGCAAGCACTATTTTCACTTTTTTTGGGATTTGTGTAGAATTCCGGAAAAATCAAGGGGAATCGCATCAATTTCGCGGAAATCGAAGGAAATTTCTTGCCATTGGGGCCACCCGCAGGCATCTCTCGGCGGTCGAGACAAGGCGGGCGTAGTTCAATGGCAGAACGTGAGCTTCCCAAGCTTGAGGTGCGGGTTCGATTCCCGCCGCCCGTAGGCCCCTGGATCGGCACCGCCAGGCGTCAGCCGTGGAGATCCGCATAGTGCTGGAAATCAAGCCCGTGCGCTTCGGCCACCGGTCCGCAGGTGAGCATTCCCCGGAACGTATTGATGCCGCCGATCAACTCCTTTCGAACCCCACAGGCACCCGCCAGCCCCTTGTCCGCAATCAGTTGAATCCACGGGTGGGTCACGTTGTTGAGGGCCTGGGTGGCGGTGCGGGAGTAGGCACCGGGCATATTGGCCACGCAATAGTGCAGCACCCCCTCTTCTTCGTAAGTCGGCTGATGATGGGTCGTTGGCCGGGTGGTTTCGGCACACCCGCCCTGATCGACTGCGATATCGACGAAAACGCTGCCCTGCGGCATCATTCGCAGCATTTCGCGGGTGATCAGCTTGGGAGCCTTGGCCCCGGGCACCAGCACCGCCCCAATCACCAAGTCCACCCGAGGCAGCAAATCCGCCAGATTCGCCTCATTTGAATAGACCGTGTGGGCGCTTCCCATCGTGATATCGAGGAATCTCATCCGCTCGAAATCCACCTCCAGAATCGTCACATCGGCACCCACTCCGGTGGCCACCCGGGCCGCATTCACCCCGGCGGTGCCACCACCCAGAACCACCACCCTCCCGGGAGCCACACCTGGAACACCTCCCAGCAGACAGCCCCGACCGCCACAGTGCTTGGCCAGGTGGTAGGTTCCGACAATGGCCGACATCCGGCCAGCGATCTCGCTCATGGGCTCCAGCAGCGGCAAGCGGTGGTGCACCTCGATCGTTTCGTAGGCAATACTGGTGCATCCGGTGGCCATCAGGCTTTCCGTAAGACTCTTGCTGGCGGCCAAATGCAGGTAGGTGAACAACAGGTGATGGGGCTGCAGCAACGCGATTTCCGATGGCTGCGGCTCCTTGACCTTCACGATCATCTCAGCGGCCTCAAACACCGCCTCCGCGCCGGACACCATTTCGGCACCGACCGCTTCGTAGAGGGCGTCCGGAAAGCTGGCACCCTCGCCGGCCCCACGTTCCACCCACACCCGGTTGCCACGTTTCACCAGCTCTGCCACCGATCCCGGTGTCATGCTGACCCGACTTTCCTGCGCCTTAACCTCCTTGGGGATGCCGATTTTCATGGGTGCTATGATACACCCGCCAGCCACCGCCTGACAACCCTTCATTTCCCCCCGGGCCCTACTCAGCGGGCGTGGTGAAGCGCGTCGCAGACAGCGGGGAACAACTGTTTCTTGCGACTCACCACCCCGGGCGCGTCGAACAGCGCGGCATCGATCCGCCTGAATGGCATCTTTGACAGAATCATCTCCGGCCCTGCGGCCAAGACCATGCTGTGGTGACCGACGATGTCCGTGACCGCCAGCACCGCGAGGTCGCAGCGGTTCCGCTTCGCCAGTTCCCACAAGGCCTCTTCCAGCTCTGTCCTGCGTGCGGCGAAACCATGCAGCCCGCGCTCCTCCACCTGGGAGATACTCACGAGAAACCCGTCTTCCGTGAACTCCTTGCGGTCCGCGTGCAGAATCGCCTCTGGGGTTGCGGATATGATCATCGACCCCACCCCGAAAAACTCCTCGGCAAAGGCCGCTGGTTCGATCCCCGCCACCGCGGCCAGCCACTCCAGCATTTCCCGGTCCAACCCCGTCGTGGTCGGCCCGGCCAGACACAGCGTATCGGCGATGATCCCCGCGCAAAGGCACAGCGCCACCCCGGATTCCGGCTGGAGTTGCCGGTACTTGAACTTCCGCGCCACCAGCGTGGCGGTGGAACCCACCGGTTCATTCAAATAACGGATCGGCTCCCGTGAAACCAAGTCGCCCGCCAACCGGTGGTGGTCGATCACCTCGGTCACCTCGGCCTCCTCCACCCCATTGACTGCTTGGGCGTATTCATTGTGATCCACCAGGGCCACCCGCACCCGCGGCGGGTCAATCAGGTCGGACTTTGTTAGGACGCCGATTACGCCGCCGTCCGTCGGATCGCACACCGGAAACAACGTCTGATCCACCGCCGCAAGACGCTTTCGCAAGCGTGAGACGGGCTCGCCGGCAGGAACCGTCAGAAAACCGGTTCCCATCACATTGCGGACCGTGCGGGAGCAACGCATCAAGGTCGAGGCGCTGGCGGTATCCTGATGACAAAGCAACAGCACCACGCCCTTGCGGGCGGCACGCTCCTGAATCTCCGGCGACACCGGATTGCCACCGGTCACCAGCAAGGCCCGCGCGCCGTGGTCGATCGCCAAGCGCTGGATGATCGGACGATCCCCGCAAATCACCAGAAACCGGCCGATGGTCCCATCCTCAACCGCCACCTCCAGGCGGCGGTCCACCACCTCCCGGGACGATGCGCCCACCAGCAGGATCAGGTCCTCCTCCCGCTCCGCCGACGGCAGCGGCGCACCACGGCTTTCCGCCCCCAGAGTGTCGGTGAGTTTGGCGAGGGAAACATGCACCGTGCGCACGCTGATCTCCTCGGTCAGCGTCGGCAGCAGCAACCCTAGCAAATCAGTGTAGTTGAGGATGCCGGTCACGGCCCCAGCCTCGTCGCGCACCGGCAGGCTGCGCACCCCCGCCGCCAGCATCAGCCGGTGGGCGGTAAGAAAGGTATCGGACTCCAGCACCTCGATCACCTCCCGGTGGCAGATCATCCCGGCGGTGGTCCGCACATCGGTGACCAGCACGGGTGGTTCCACCCCGGCCTGGGACAATACCCAAGCGGTGCGTTGCGAGACCTCCCCGCAGCGCGCCGCCACCGCGTGAGGTTCCTCGCCGGTGGCCCGCAGCAGCGCGGCATGGCCGATCGCCGAGCAAATCGAGTCGGTGTCCGGATTCTTGTGACCGATGACATAAAAAGGAATCATTGAGGGGAAAAAATCTGAAATACTGACCACTGACCGCTACTGACCCCTTCCTCACATCCTCTCCGGCACCCTGACGCCGAGCAGAGCCAACCCCTCTCGCAGCACCCGCGAAGTCAGCTCGCACAGCGCCAACCGGCTGCTGCGGACGGGCTCTGCGGCCTTGAGCACCGGACAAGCCTCGAAAAACGAATGAAACGCCCGGGCCAGTTCCAGCAGATAGTTGGCCAGCAGATTGGGCCGGAAGTCGTCAACAATCGTCGGCACCACCTCGCCGAAGCGCACCAGCACCCGCACCAGGTGGACTTCCGCGTCCTCGCGCAGCACCACCTTGCACCCCGCCGCCGCGAACGGCTCCTCCAGCTTGCGGAAAATGGAGCGGATTCTCACATGGGAATACTGCAAATACGGTGCCGTATCCCCGTGCAGCGCCAGCATCCGGTCCCAGGCGAACACGTAGTCGGTGAGCCGGTTCTGCGAGAGTTCCGCGAACTTCACCGCGCCGATCCCCACGGTTTCCGCGATTTGAGCCGCCTCATCCGCCGGCAGCTCCGGGTTTTTCTCCGCGATCACTGCGGCGGCGCGCTCCACCGCCTCGGTCAGCACATCGGTAAGCTGGACGTTGTCACCGGAGCGGGTCTTCATCAGCTTGCGGTCCTCGCCCAGAATCGAACCAAATGCGATGTGCCGGAAATCCCCGGTTTTCCCCCAGCGCGCGGCCGCCTCGAAAAGCTGCCGGAAATGCAACTGCTGCGGCACTCCCACCACATACCACACCTGGTCGGCGTGCCATTCGTCGATCCGGAACTGGATCGTCGCCAGATCGGTCGTCGCGTAGAGGAACCCGCCGTCGGCCTTGCGGATGACCGCCGGGTTATCCGTCCAGCCGTCCTCCTTGTGGACCATGAACGGATCCTCCCCCGGTTTTCGGGAACCATCGGAAAACACGCAGACCGCGCCGTCGCTCTCGCGGGCGATACCCTGGGCCAGAAACTCGTCCACCAAACCCGCCAGGCGGTCGTTGTAATAGCTCTCTCCCAGCCAGTGGTCGAAGCTCACCTCCAACCGCGCGTAAATCCGCTGGAGACCCCGCTTGGAAAGCTCGATGCACTGCCGCCAAATCCCCAGGTTTTCAACGTCGCCCGCCTGTAGTTTCACCAGTTCCGCCTTGCACGCCTCCATCACCGCCGCATCCGCCTTGGCCGCCGCGTTGACCTCCCGGTACACCCTGACCAGTTCCGTGATCGGATCGGCCTCCAGCGCACCCGCATCCAGCAGGGTTTTCCACCCGTGCAGGATCATTCCGAACTGGGTGCCCCAGTCGCCGATATGATTGTCCGCGATCACCCGGAACCCGAGAAACCTCGCGATCCGCGCCAGCGAATCACCGATGATCGTCGAGCGGATGTGCCCCACGTGCATCGGCTTGGCCACGTTGGGCGCTGAGAAATCCACCACCACCGTCCGCCCGGCTCCCACCGCTGGCACGCCCAGACGATCATCCCGCAGCAGGGCCTCAGCCCGCACCGCATAGGCCGCCGGCAACACCCGGAAGTTGATGAATCCGGGGCCTGCGATCTCCGCCGTCGCCAAACCGGTTAGATCGACCCGGTCGATCACCTCCTGGGCCAGCACCCGCGGGTTGGTCTTGCGTGATTTGGCCAGGACCATCGCCGCATTGGACTGATAATCGCCAAAGCGCAGGTCCGCCACCGCCGTCACCGGCGTCGCCACGGGTTCGCCCACCACCATCGCCACCGCCTCCCCGAGGCGGGATTCCAGTTCTTGTAACAAGGTCATGATCCATTTATCGGCAATCTCCTGCTGAGAGCCGTGTTCGACGAACGGGATTGTTTGGTTTCCAGAATCCCAAGCACCTCGGAGCGTTTCTCCGCCGCCGCCAACCGGTGCCGGACGTCGCTGTTGGTGAATAACTTGGCAATCGCCGAGAGCGTGTGCAGGTGCATCGCGTAGTTGCGCTGAGGCACCAGGAACAAAATCACAAACTTCACCAAGCCCCCGTCCAACGATTCAAAATCGATCCCTTTCCGTGACCGTCCGAACACCGCCACCACCCGGTCGAGCTTGTCCGAAAACGCGTGCGGAATCGCCACCCCATACCCCACTCCGGTACTCACCAGATCCTCCCGCGTCTTGAGCGCCGTCAGCACATCCTCCTGCAATTCCACGGCCAACTTCCCCCGTTTCACCAGTAAATCCACCAATTCGATAATCGCCAACCACCTCTCCTCGGCCTTAAGGTCGAGGAGAATCTGGCAAGGGCTGAGCAGTTCGGTCAATCTCATTTGAAATACATCGTATCGACTACATCCACGGCCAAAAGATGCAAGCGGGAGATGAAATTATACTCGAAACGAGGTCTTGGCAAGCCGTTATCGGGTAAATGCCCACCAAAATTTAGTTTAGCCGAAACACCAAGCCCGGCTCGAAGCAAAATTCCAGGGAAATTCACCCCCAATTTCCAATCCTCCCCCCAAAATATCCGCCCCGGAGTTGACGCTGGACCGATCCTGGCTATATCTCTCCCCCCCAAACGTATTCCAGCGATGCCAGACGACACCGACCCCAAACACACTCCCGCCATGCCCGAAGACGCGCCCCCCGGAACCACCGCAACCGAGGAACTCGACCCGTGGGAAGAACTCGAACTCGAGGCCGCCAAATGGAAGGAAATCTCGCTGCGCACCGCCGCGGAAATGGACAATCTGCGCAAACGCACCGCCCGCGACCGCGAGGAGGCCATCCGCTACGCCAACCAGCGACTCCTCGAAGAACTGCTGCCAGTCATCGACAACTTCGAAATGGGCATGGCCGCAGCCGCCCAGGACCAATCGTCCATGATCTACATCGGCATGGACATGGTCCGCCGCCAACTCAACGACTTCCTCAGCAGCCAGGGCGTGGAGGAAATCCCCACCACCGGCAACTTCGATCACAATCTTCACGATGCGGTGGCCCAGGAAGACTGCCCCGCCGGCGAGGAAGGCCGCATCCTGCGGGTCACCCGCCGCGGCTTCCGCCTGCGTGACCGCCTGCTCCGCCCCGCCGGAGTGGTGGTCTCACGCCTGCCCACCACCGCCCCACCCACCGCCCCACCCACCGCCCCACCCACCGCCCCACCCACCGCCCCACCCACCGAGGCACCCACCGAGGCACCCACCCCACCTGCGGAAAACTGATCCATCATGCCCGACAAACGCGACTACTACGAAATCCTCGGCGTCCCCCGCGACGCCAAACCCGACGAGATCAAAAAGGCCTACCGCAAGCTCGCGGTGAAATTCCACCCCGACAAAAACCCGGGCGACCACACCGCCGAGGAGAAGTTCAAGGAACTGGGCGAGGCCTACGAGGCCCTCAGTGATCTCGACAAACGTGCGGCCTACGACCGCTACGGCCACGCGGCCTTTTCGGGCGGCATGGGCGGCGGCGGTGGCGGCGGCGGTGGCTTCCACGACGCGGCGGATATCTTCTCACAGGTGTTCGGCGGAGCCTTCGGTGGCGGTTTCGAAGAATTCTTCGGCGGCGGTGGGCGCAAACAGCGCAGCGGCAAACAACGCGGCTCCGATCTCCGCTACGACCTGGAAATCTCCCTCGAAGAGGCCGCCAAAGGCGTCGAAAAGGAACTCGAAATCGAACGCTACGTCCCCTGCGACAGTTGCGGTTCAAAAGGCACCAAGGGCTCCGGCGGCATCAAGACCTGCTCCACTTGCGGCGGCCGCGGCGTCATTGCCCGCCAAGCCGGCATCTTCGTCCAGCAAACCACCTGTCCCGAGTGCCGGGGCAGCGGCGAAACCGTCTCCGACCCCTGCGGCAACTGCCGCGGCGAAGGCCGCGCCCAGCGCGACAGCCGGATCAAGCTGCGGATCCCGGTCGGCGTCGATACCGGCACCCGCCTGCGCTCCTCCGGCAATGGCGATGCGGGCGTCCGCGGCGGCGAGGCCGGCGACCTCTACGTCTTCCTTCACGTCCGCGATCACGATGTCTTCGAACGCGATGGGGCCGACCTGTTTTGTGAAGTCCCCCTCCCCTTCACCACCGCCGCGCTGGGCGGCGAGTTGAAAATCCCCACCCTCGACGGCCAGTCCTCGATCAAAATCCCCGTCGGCACCCAGGGCGGCACCGTGTTCCGTCTCCGCGACAAAGGCATCATGTCGCTCTCCAGCAGACGGCGCGGCGACCTCCACGTCCGCGTCCAAGTCGAAGTCCCCACCAAACTCAACTCCGAACAACAGGAAAAACTCCGCTCCTTCGCTTCCTCCATCGGCGACCACAACTCGCCCATGCAGGAAGGCTTCCTCCAAAAGGCCAAGCGGTTCTTCGATCTGAAATAAGACACAAGACCGCTCCGCTCCAAGACAGAAGACTGGAAATCGCCCATCAATCACTCCACCACCCTCACCACCCTCAGCGCCTCCCGCCTCCCGCCTCCCGCCTCCCGCCTCCCGCCTCCCGCTTGCGGCTGGCCTGCTGTCTGCAGCCTCCCAGTCTCCTATCCCACAGCCTTTCAGCCTTTCAGCCTTTACCCACCCATGTCCCGCTTTTTCCTCCCTCCCGCCGCATGGTCCGCCGCCGTATTGGGAGGTGACGAGGCCCGGCATCTGGCGCAGGTCCTGCGGCTCAAGCCCGGTGCCACCATCACCGTCTTCGACGGCTGCGGACGTCACGCCCCGGCCGTCGTCGCCGCCGTTTCCCGCGACCGCGTGAGCCTGCAACTCGGCGAGAGCACCCCGGCCCCGACCAGCCAACCGGCGATCACCCTCGCCCAAGCCATCCCCAAAGGCAAAAACATGGATTTGATCGTCCAAAAGGCCGTCGAACTCGGGGTCTCCCTCATCCACCCTTTGGTCACCCGCCATACCATCGTCCACCCTGGTGATGGCAAGGCGGAAAAGTGGCGCCGCACCGCCCTCGCAGCCTGCAAACAATGCGGCCAGGATCTCCTCCCCGGGATTCCAGACCCCCAGCCATTCGACCGTTGGCTGGCAGGGTGCCCCCCCAAAAAAACCGCCCAACTCCGGCTGATCGCCTCGCTCGCCCCAGGTGCCCGCCCCCTGCGCACCGTGTTGCGCGAGCACCCCGCCACCACCGCCGTCGAGCTATTGATCGGCCCGGAAGGTGACTTCACGCCCGCTGAAACCGCTGCCGCGCTGGCCGCCGGCTTCCTTGCGGCTTCCCTTGGACCGATTGTCCTGCGGGTGGAAACCGCCGCCTTCTATTGCCTCTCCGCCATCCGCTACGAATTCGGTGCGGGCTCGTGAGTCTTTTCTCGATTTCCGCGTTGCGGGACGGGTCATGGACCGTATAGACTCCCCCCCGTGTTCCAGATTGTATTCAACGAAATCAGCGCGGCGGAGATTTCCCGCCTGGATATCCTCGAGCAGCTCGATCTGATCGATTCATTCAAGGTGTCAGAAACCGATTTGGAAAATCTTGATGGCGACCGCTTCGGCAGGATCGAGCGGGACGGCAAGGTACTCTACCGCTTCCGGGCGAAGGACTACCGGTTTTATTTCGGGGTGGATGACCGGACGGTGGTGGTCCACCGCCTGCTCCACAAGGGCACCTTCTCGGATTTCCTGTTCCGCTCGAACATGCCGGTGGCCGAGGACGAGGCCCTCGCCCAGTCGAAACACTTCTGGAAACTGATCGACGAGGGGCGCAACGCCCGCCCCATGTGATTCCTCCGATTTTCCTTCCACCCCCCTCCAACCTGTCACAGACTCCTCGCACCATGAAATGGATTATCTCTCTGCTTCTCGCCGCCCTGCTTCTCGGCAGTTGGGTCTTCTATTACAGCTCGGGCAGCGCGGTGAACGATTTCGACCGGCAGATCGCGGCAGCCCAAGAGCAAAGAGATAACGGTGAAGACGCCTATGACGACATCGACGCCCGGATCGAGGAATTGCAAGGCCAACGCGACGGCCTGGCGGGAGACCGGACGTTCAAAGGCATCCTACTGACCATCATGTCCGCCGGATTTCTGGGAGTACTGTTCGTGGCCCTCGTGCTCCCGGCGATCGCCCACAAATTAACCCATGCGATTTATGACAGCGGCGAGATGGTGGAACGCGATCCGATGCACGATGCCCATTCACTGCTCGCCCAGGGCAACTACACCGGCGCGATCGAGGCCTTCAAGGAGGCGGCCAAGACAGACCCCCTCAACCGCCTGCCGTGGGTGGAAATCGCGAAAATCCAGCGACTGCAATTGAAGGATCCCGATACCGCCATCACCACCCTGCGCGCGGCGCTCGAAGGCCAGGAGTGGCAGATGAGCGACGCCGCCTTCCTGCTTTTCCGCCTTGCTGAACTGTATGACGAGGATCGCACCGACCGCAGCACGGCGGCGGCGATCATGATGCAGATCATGGAGGAGTTCCCGGAGACGAGACACTCTGCCAATGCCCGTCACAAAATGCATGAGTGGGGCTTGATGTAAGCCATGGGCACCCGGGCTGCTGCATTTTTGGAACATCACCCCCTGTTCGCCGCTGCCCTGATGATGGTCGGTGGCGTGGCGCTCGCGAATTGGATGCCCCTGGTGGGCGGACTCTGGGTGGTTTTCGCCGCGACCGCTGTCGGGCTGCACGGCCACCGGTGGCGAGGACTGGCCTGGTCCCTGTGCGGGGCGGTCACGATCAGTAGTTTCACCTGGCGCAACCACCACCGGGACCAAACCGAGCGAGCGATGCTGGCCGCCGGCGAAGTGATCGCGGAAGGCCGGGTCCGGCAGGACGGCATGGGCGCGGGGAACGGCTGGGCCAGCGGCGTGGTTCTAACCACCGGCCCGCACCGGGGAGCACGGGTTTGGTGGAGGGGAGCCGGGGAAATCCCGGTTGCGGGAGCCATCGTCAGAGCCCGCGGACGGTTCCAGCCACTCCCGCAACCGCGCAACCCGGGGGAGTTCGACAAGGCCCAATACCTCCTGCGCCAGGGGGTGGCGGCGGTGTTCCAAGCCAACCGCGACCGCAACCAGGTGAGCACCGGTTCCTGGGCGGAGCTCGGCGCACGCATCAGGCATGGTTTCCGCACCGCAATCACCGCAGGCCTCGACCAAGAATCCGCGGCAGCCATGACCATCCGGGCGGTGGTGATCGGCGAGTATCCGCAGGACGGCGACGAACTGGTGGCGGCGTTTCGCCACAGCGGCACCCTCCACATCTTCTCGGTCAGCGGCATGCATGTGGCCATGGTGGCAAGCATCGCCTGGCTGCTGCTGCGCCGCGCCGGGGTGCCGCGCCGCAGTGCGGTGGCGGTGCTGCTGGCCCTGGTGTTCGGCTACACTTGGATCACCGGCAGCAGTCCGCCGGCGGTGCGCTCGGCCTGGATGGCCGCAGTGTTTCTGGGGGCCTTCGTCTGGCGGCGGCGACCGGACCTGCTCAATTCGCTGGGTTTGGTCCTATTCGTAGCGGTGCTGTGGGACGGCAACCTGTTGTTTCAACCCGGCGTGCAGCTTTCCTACGGCGTGGTGGCGGCGATCGCACTGGGAACCGGTTGGACCTGCCGCTGGTTCGCCTGGATGGCAAGGCCCGAACCGTATCTGCCCATGGAAATGCGATCCACCTGGCAGCAACGCTGGCTGGATCTGAGAACCCGCATCGCCCAGGGCCTGGCGGTGTCCACCACCGCATTCATTGGCTCGGCCCCGCTCACCGCGTGGCACTTCGGCCTGCTTGCACCGATCTCGGTGGTGGCTACGTTGCTGCTTGTCCCATTGGTCTATGTTTTGCTAGGCGCGGCACTGCTGGCGGCGGCGGTCTATCCGGTGGCACCAAAGGCCGCCGCATGGCTGAACCACGGCAACGCCTGGATCGCCAATGCCTGCAACAGCACCGCCTCCAACCTGGCCGCGCTGCCGGGCAGCCACTTCAATCTCCGCCAAAACCGGGAACCGATGCTGATCGTCTATGATCTCGACTACGGCGCGGGGGCTGCGGTGTTCACCGCGGGGGGCACCGGCGCGACCCTGCTGGACTGCGGGGATCGTTATTCCTTCAAAAGCCGCCTGGCTCCCTCGTTGCGGCGGCTGGGAATCACCCCGGACTCGGTGGTCCTCAGCCATCCGGACGGACTGCACTTGGGGGGTGCCTCACAGGTTTGGTTGGCATTCCCCATCCGGCAGGCGGTACTGCCGGTCAAACGCTCGCTTAGCAAAACCTATCAGGCGTGGTGCCATGACGCACCTGCCGCCGGGATCCGGGTCTGGCAGGCTGGCGACGTCGCCCTGCTGCCATTGGCGGATGATGCGGAACTGGAAATCCTTCACGTTCCGGAACAAAGCCAGTTCACCCGCGTAGCGGATGATCGGGTGATGGTCTGCCGGTTGCATTGGCGCGGCTGGCGGATTCTGTTCACCAGCGATGCGGGCACCTCGATCGAAAGCGCCCTGCTGGCTTCCGGCCGGGATCTGGCTGCGGATGTCATCGTCGCCGGCAGGCACCGCCGGGATTTATCGCTGGGCGACGTCTTTATCGACCGGGTTGGCCCGCGTGCGATCATCGCCGCCAACGACGCCTACCCGCCTGAGGAGCGACTCGATCCGCAACAAGCGGCCTATTGGAAAACCCTCGGCATCCGGGTGTTCGACCAAGCCCAAACCGGCGGCGTCACCCTGCGCCCCAATCCCGATGGCAACCTGATGATCGAGGGTTTTGCCGACGGCTCCAGCCTGCACCTCAAGCCGTCGCGCTGAGGGCAGTCTCACTTCCCCGCCCTATCGAGTTCGGTCCTGATTCCCTTCATCAATCCTTCTGGAACGATCCCCAGAGACTTCGAAAGCCGAGGTGAAACGGCACGATAACAATTCGGCCTTTAACACCTGCCAATGGTTGGCTTGAAGCGAACCGCAAAGACGCCGAGGTTGCGGAGGAAGACGCGGAGGAGGACGGAGGATAGGCTACTTCTCATAAGGAGCGTGGACCTTATTGTCCACGTCGCCAACGGACCGCCAACGGACCGCACATTCCAGCTTTCAAATTTCAAATTTCAAATTTCAAATTTCCCCCAACCCCCACCTTCAAATCCCGAGCACTCCAGATCACTCCCGCCGCCGCCGCTCCAGCACCCCGCATCCTGCGCGCCCCACTCGTCCGCCGCGCGCTGAAACGCTCACGGCACGCCTTGAACACCCCATCCACAAATCCACGACTCCCGATCGCCACCCCATCCGTGAAATACCGCACCCGATACCGCAGCATCTGCCGCATCCGCAAATCGCGCCGACGTTCCAGCCGCGCCATCTCCTCCGCCG
>JAIPKB010000029.1 GCA_021733795.1 Akkermansiaceae bacterium
GAGGACTCCACGGAGGTAAGCCTCGCCGAGGATGCGACCGGCCACCGCCGGGTCATCTTTGGCCGCTTTTTCGAGCGCCTCCCGGGCCTGGGTGCGCTCGGTCACGTCCTCCGAGGCGAGCAAGATGAAGGAAAGCCGGTAGGTGGAATCCTTGTGACCCGTGGCGGCGGCCTTGCGGTAATACTCAAGCGCCTTTTCACGGGATGCATCCATGCCCTGTCCGGTTTCTGAGGCGTATCCCAGGATGTAGAGGGCGTCGGCGTTGCCCTTTTCCGCCAGCGGCATCGCGAGATCGATAGCCTTGGCATGCCGACCTTCCTTGAAGGCTTGAAGCGCCTCCTTGGCGGGCCCCGTGGCTTCCGTGGACAGTGCCCCAGTGGAATCCCCGACTGGAAGTGATACCGCCGCACCAAGTTGGGCGGCGAGCAGAACGGAGCAGAACGACTGGAGCGTGAACTTCAAAAGCATGGCCGGAGTCTAGTTGCCGGCGGAGATGCTGGCAAGCGGGAATTTGGACAGCGGCGGGGCGCGCTCCGTGGGTGCCGCCAGTGGATATATTCACGTACTCACTCGGTAAGCCGGATGAGGAGGCGACCTGGCTCGATCTTGAATTCCTTGACGACGGTGTGTTCCTGAGGAGTGAGTTCCACCGGGGTGATCGGTCGGTTGTGCCACCACCAAAGTCCGCCGAGGATGACCGCCCAATACTGGCCACTTAGTAAAAAGTCGGGTTGTCAGGGCCGCTTGGAGAAAGACTTCCACTGAGGACACTGATACCCACTGAATACAGGATGTACATGGATAACAGAGAAAAGCGCGAAGCCCTATCCGTGCCAATCCGGGTAATCCGTGGTCAGAAATTCATAATCAAACAGTATTGGGCTGGAAGCCCGTTCTCCAACACCGCCTGGTGAAACGCGCGAGCGCGCACCCGGTGAAATCGGCTTGCGCGGGCGGCCGGAGCGGGTTACACTCCCGACGCATGGCCGAGAAAACCTTGTTTGAAAAAATCCGCGACCGGGAGATCCCGGCGGCGATCCTCTATGAGGACGACCTTTGCCTGGCGTTCCGGGATATTTCGCCGCAGGCACCGGTGCACATTCTGATTGTGCCGCGCAAGCCGATTCCGCGGATCGGATTGGCGGAGGATGCGGATGAGGCGGTGCTGGGGCGCTTGCTGCTGGCCGCCGGCCGGATCGCGCGCGCCGAGGGGGTGGTGGAGGACGGATTCCGGTTGGTGGTCAATCACGGCCGCGACGGCGGCGAGGCGGTGCCGCATCTGCATGTACACCTGCTGGCGGGCCGCCAGTTGCAATGGCCACCCGGCTGAGCCCCCCAGACCCCACCGGATGAAACGAACGATCATCTATTTGATAGGCGGCGTGTGCGCGTCGTGCAGCTCCCCGCAGGTGCTTGGTCCGCCGCGGGTGAAGCAGGTGGTGCTGGTCCATGGTTTTGCCGAGACCGGCAGTTCCTATGGTTGGATGAAGGAGCGGCTCGAAAGCCGGGGCATGGAATGCTATGTGCCACGGATGCGCCCGGCCGACGGGCGGGGTGGGCTGGCAAACCTCGCCGAGCGGCTCAAGGCCGACATCGACCGGCGGTTCGGGCCGGACACGCCGATCGCGGTGGTGTCCTTCAGCATGGGCGGGATCGTTTCCCGCTACTACTTGCAGGAACTTGGCGGCGCCGCACGGTGTGATACGTTCATCACGATTTCGTCGCCCCACCATGGGACTTTGCTGGCCCGGTTTTATCCGACCCAGGGGGCGGCCGAGATGCGGCCCGGAAGTCCGTTTTTGGCGAGGTTGGATGCCAGCGAGAATCGGTTGGGCGACATGCCGGTGGTGTCCTATCGCACGCCGATGGATCTGGTGGTTGTGCCGCCGAGGAGTTCGGTGTGGGAGCGGGCCGAAAACCTGCAATACCCGGTGATCCTGCATCCGCTGATGCTCAGCTCGAACCGACTGGTTTCAGACGTCGAGCGGCGCTTGACCCGGGAACCGGCCGGCGGCCCGGCGCGTTGATCAATCCATCGGGGCTTTCAGCACCTCAACTTTGACCGGGATCACGCCCCGGGTGACAAACCCGAGCCGTTGGGCCACGCCGATCGTCACATCGATGATCCGGCCGCGGATATACGGCCCGCGGTCGGTGATGGTGACCACCTCCGACTTGCCGTTGGCGGTGTTGATGACGCGGACCTTGGTACCCAGGGGCAGGGTTTTGTGGGCGGCGGTGGCGGCGGAGTTATCGAGCCGCCGACCGCTGGCCGTTTTGGTGCCGAAGTTGGTTTTGATAGAGTACCACGAGGCCTTGCCGCTTTGGACGGTCTTGACCGCCCAGGAATCGGGATTTTTCGGGTTGGTGGACGCGCTGGTGGTGGAAGCGCAACTGGGGATGAGGATGACGCCGGCGATTGCCAGGGCCACGGATTTTAGGTTCCGGGTCATGTTGGTCGTAGGGGGGAGCCCCTTGGGGCGGGCACCCATTAACGGCTGTCCGGGTAGGATGCAAGCACAAATTCCAAGAAATCGTGCGGTGGCAGAATTTCTTGAAAGGTCAATCAGTGGTGGTTAAATTGAATAAATATACTGCATGTAGTGTTTGAGTGTCAATTTTTCAGAGGCGGAGGGGAAAGTGAGAGACACCGGCCGAGTGAACCCGGCGCTCCGTCAGTAGCGGTCGTGGTCGGTCTTGTAGGTACCGTCAGCATCCCCTCGCCTCGCCCGCGCTATGGTGGAAAACCAAACAGACCGATCGCGAAAAGGACGAGATCGACCGCAGTGGGCGCGATCCTGCATCTTCCATGGCCGCGTTGGCCACAACGCGCCTGCCAAGGGACAGCCCAAGAAATCGCGCCCGATCAACAACCGCCCGAAATGTAATCTTCGGTTGCCATCGCACCCTGAAATGGTAACGTCCACTCCGTGGTTGAGAATTTCTCATGCAAGGAAACCGAAAAGATCTGGAACGGGGGTCGCTCGAAGAAGCTACCGCGAGAAATGCTGGAAAGGGCCTTACCTCGCCCCATCTCACGGACATGAAAAAGAGCCGCCGCCGCTGCATGCCAGAATACGATCTGCGCCTCAGCCGCGACTTCGGTACCTCCCCCGGCTTCTGGCTCCGCCTCCAGTTGGATTTCGAACTGATGCGTGCCGAACGCGAAAATGGCGAACGGATCGCAAGCGAGGTCCAACCCCATGCGGCATGACCCATTCCATGGAATACCCATCGAATGACGAGGAATTCACCCGCCCGCCGGTATTCACCGACCTGGTGGAACCGTAGCCCATTGCCATCGACGGTGTTAGCTTCCAAGTCTGTTGTCCACCGTCCGTCAGCAGGAGTGCGATTATTTCTCTGACACCTTCTCTTCCATGGCGGTGTTGCTGTTGGTTGTTCGCAAATCTAGGAAATACGCTAGATCACAAATCACGTTTAACAAGCACAAAATATCAGAAAAACGTAAAGAACTAGATCACCAGTCTAGGAACAACCAAATTCCAGGTTCCTCTGCGAGCAGAGAAACAGGACGTTCTTTTTCATTTCCTTGCTCCGGTCATTGTCCCGTCACCTTGAGCCGCATGAACAACTTCCCGCCGGTCAGCGGCACGCTGAAGATGTGCTCGGAACCCGTTCCGGTGTCGGGCACCGCGGTCCAGCTTCCCGGCAACAGGGTCGCGCTGCACTCCCCGCCGTAGGTGATGCCGGTGACTCCGGGGGGCTGGGTGAATTCGATGACATAGTTGTCACCGACCCGCTTCCCCTGCGGCAATTGACCGGCGGTGTTCGGATCCGGATACAAGCCGAAGGCGTGTGCGATAAGGGCGGATGCCGCGTCCTGACCGGAGCTGGTGTCTGTCAGACCTTGCGGGCGGGCTGTGTTTTGGGCGGCGGCACCCGACGGCAGTCCGAAGACAGCCAGATTGTGGTGCGCCGCCGAGCCGCTGGCCTCCGTCATGCAACGCGCACCCTCAGCGAGCCCGCTCAGATCGACTGCCACCGCGACCGCGCTCTGCGTGAGGCTGTTGTCACCTAACTGGCCGCCGGCATTGTCTCCCCAGGCGAGAAGCCTGCCATCCGCACCTAGGGCCAAGCTGTGATTTCCGCCAACCGCGATTTGTGCCAGGGTTGTGCTTGCGGTTACCGCCCCCATGTCGATGGCCACGGGGATCGAGCTTTGCGTGAGACCGGCTACTCCCAACTGCCCATCATTGTTCCAGCCCCACGCGGACAGTGTGCCATCGGTGCACAGCGCCAGACTGTGTGAGCCACCCGCCCGGACGGACGACACCGCCTTGCCGGCCAGAGCGCCGAATCCGCCAATGGCCACCGGAACCTTGCTGGAAACCAGGCTATTGGCGCCGAGCTGGCCGTGGTTGTCGTAGCCCCAGGTGAACAATGTGCCGTCGCTGCACAGCGCCAGCGTGTGATACAGGCCCGTCGATAGAGAAGCAATCCGTTTGCCTGCGAGCGCCCCGGACGTGTCCACTGCCACCGGGGTCGGGCTGGTGTTGGTGCTGCCGTCGCCCAGCTCGCCATCATCGTTGAAGCCCCAGGCCGCCAGTGTGCCATCATCGCACAAGGCAAAACTATGATAGGCACCGGCCGCCACCGCCACCACCTGCTTGCCGGCAAGCGCACCTGTGGGAGCTACCAACACCGGCACGCGGCTCGTCGCTGTGTCGCCGGTGCCCAGTTGTCCATAGTTGTTGTAGCCCCAAGCCGCCACCGTGCCATCCGAGCACAGCGCGAGATTGTGGAAGGGGCCGGCGGCGATTGCAATCACCGCCTTTTCCGCGAGAACACCGGAGCGGTCCACCGCGACCGGGACACTGCTGGCCACGGCGCTGCTGTTGCCTAACTGGCCATACACATTGTAACCCCAGGCTGCGAGCGTCCCGTCCGAGCAAAGGGCCAGGCTGTGGAGATAACCCTCGGAAACCGCCGTGATCGTCTTGCCGGCCAGCACGCCCGTGGCATCGACCGGGGCTGGCACCAGGCGTCGGGTGGTGGTGGTGTCGCCCAATTGGCCAAAATTGTTGGATCCCCACGCCACAACCCGGGTGGCAGCCCATCGCAACACCAGATCGTTGCCACCACCTCCATGGTACCAGACCACGAAATCGTAGGTAACGCCATTATATGTGAGGCCGATCAGCTGGCCCCGAGCCAGATTCGAGAAGGTGCCATCAATGAACCCGAGGCCCGTGTTGTTGACCATGGTGAGAACGGTACCGGGGGTCGGCGCATAGTTGAGGATGATGTTGACCGGATAGCCGTCCGCCACAAACCCGTTGGCCGTCACCGGCACGTCAGAGGCCGAATTGAACACGAAGTTCTCCGGCAGTCGGGTAACTGTGATGGTATAGCTCTTGGTGGTGATGGTGTCTTCCGCCGTGACGAAGGTGGTGATCGGAGAACTGCCCACCGGCAGGCTGATGGAGGAGCTGGCAGTGCCGATGGCCACCGGCACGCCGTTGATCTGCACCGAGGCTCCCGGATGCTCGGTGACAGGTGTCACTGTGACGCTGTCCGTGGGGAAGGGGACGGTGGCGATATAGCTTGTGGTGAGTTTGTCAAACCCCGGCACCAGTGTTCCGACACTCAGGCTGAGGGCGGCGAGGCTTGCGTTGTCGCTCAGAGTGGTAAAGGTCATGTCGGCTCCGTAGGTGGTGCCACCGAAATTCGCGGCCACCACCCGGTAATGATAGGTGGTTTCCAGAAGCAACCCGCTGATGCCCGCGCTCACCAGGGTGGTGGAAGTGCCCGTGACGGACGTCGGCGATGCAGCGATGGTCGCACCGTAGGAGCTGGTCAGGCCGTATTGGAACGACACCGTGGTAGCAGCGCCGTTGGCATTGACACTGCCGTTGAGCGTGGCGCGCGTGCCGCTGATCGCGGATGCCGGGAGGGAAGTCGCGCTGGGTTGCACAACGGCACCGGCAATTCGGAAGCCGATGAAGGCGGTCTCGTGCAAGTTGGACGTAGACGGGGTGCCGCTGTAGCGGCCCAAGGAGATCATGGTGGCACCGCCACCCCACCAAGGGGCCCCCCGCAGCCCGCGATTCGTGCCGTTGATGACTGCATCGTTCCATTGATACACGTTCCCGCCCTGATCGTTGGTCCCGTAGTGACTGGCGGAATTCGCGCCGTAGGCTCCGACATCCGTCGTCCCGTAACCATTGAAATTCGCCGAGTGGGCCACCCCAATCGTGTTGCCGGCCGGCGTGTCGCACTGCATCGGATACGCCCAATAATGACTCCCGCGCTTGGTCGGATCGTAATAGGCCGCCTTATACCACTCGTTCTCGGTGGGAATCCAGACGGTGGCATTGGAGTTCTTCAGGATGATTCCGTCCATTGCCCCGTTGAGCGTGTAGGCTCCCGTTTCCGTGCTGCCGCCGCCCTGTCCGTTGTGCATCCAGTTGCA
Organism: Akkermansiaceae bacterium; assembly: GCA_021733795.1. Lineage (GTDB taxonomy): Bacteria > Verrucomicrobiota > Verrucomicrobiia > Verrucomicrobiales > Akkermansiaceae > Luteolibacter. The sequence goes on from JAIPKB010000029.1 coordinate 6,437, forward strand.
GAAGCGGGCCGCGTCGAACCAACCCACGAAGGTGATCGGCTTGTTGCCGCTGGTGCCCATGACGGAATACGAAAAATTCCCGGAACTGCCGCTTTTGAGAATCCCCGCAATGGTGGCCTGGATTGCCATTTGCCAGTTGTAGAGCTTGTAGGGATCGCTCTTGGCCACCGCGTTGAGGAACTCGCAATACTGGCTGATGGTCGTGTCGTTTTGCGCGATCTGGTAGGCGTAATTGACTGAGCCGTAGCCGGAAGTACCGTCGCCCATGACAACTGTGTCAGCCGGATTGTTGAGATCGCCGACGGTGACCCATTCGATGTTCACCGTGGCGAAGGCGGGCAGGGCGAGTGCCATGCCAGCCAGCACGGCCAGTACTAGGTTTGCGGGCAGTAGATTTCTCATAACGGATGGTAGCTATTGGGATTGTTCATGGTGAGCTGGACCCCGAAGTTCGGCCGCAGGGCAGCTAACCTAAGCTATGGTGGCTGGGAGCGGGAAAGATGTAATGGCGCATGGTGGCGGAGTCAATGACGATCCGAGTGGGCGCGGCAGTCGGTTCCGAAATCCGGCAGTCGGTTCCGAAATCCGGCAGCCGGAGTGGAGGCAGCCGGAGTGGAGGCTGCCGGATTTCGGTCGCCGCGGGGGGCTTGCGCTGGCTGGGGCGCCAACATAGGGTTGTTCACAAGCTGCGGGCACCGAGAATGGGCCCCTAAAGTTCGTCGGAGGTGACCGCAGCTTGTGAACAACCCGGGCGAGGTCATGCGGCGAGGTTGGTTGGCTCTCCAGGGGGTTCCTAACGGAACGAAGGCCCCCTTCGGAGATGCGCAGGATGAGGTGGAGGGGCGTCGTGTGATGGGGATGATGTGCTTGCCCTTGGCGTTGAGGTTGCGGGCGTCGGCGATGAGGCGCGCCTCGCAGTTGATTCGTTGCGCTCACCCCTCGCCATCCTTTTCCCGAGTGGTCCGATCGCAGGCGCGTTGTGACCAACGCGACTACTGCGCTCCCGGTGGTGGACAACAGGCTGGAAGCCTATCCTCGGCGTCTCCCTCCGCGACCTCCGCGTCTTTGCGTTTCGTTTCAATCCAAGCAGAATGGAAGCTGTTGGGCGGCGCCGGTGGTTCCCACTAACAACGAAACCGCCGCAGCCCGGTGGGGGACTGCGGCGGGGGAAGTGGGAGACACAGGCCGGGTGAACCCGGCGCTCCGTTAGTAGCGGTAGTGGTCGGCCTTGTAGGGGCCCTCGACGGGGACGCCGATGTAGTCGGCTTGCTCCGGGGTGAGCTGGGTCAGCTTGGCTCCGACCTTGGCGAGGTGGAGGCGGGCGACTTCCTCGTCGAGCACCTTGCTCAGGACCGTGACTTGACCCGCTTGGTTGGTGTCCTTGTTTTTCCAGAGGTCGATCTGGGCGAGGGTTTGGTTGGTGAAGCTGTTGGACATCACGAAGCTCGGATGGCCGGTGGCGCAGCCGAGGTTGACGAGGCGGCCTTCCGCCAGCATGTAGATGCAGTTGCCGGTGGGGAAGGTGTATTTATCCACCTGCGGCTTGATGTTCTTGCGGACCACGCCGGGGGCGTTGTTGAGCTTGTCGATCTGGATCTCGTTGTCGAAGTGGCCGATGTTGCAGACGATCGCCTGGTCCTTCATCTTCTCCATGTGCTCAAGGCGGATGATGTCCTTGTTGCCGGTGGTGGTGACATAAATGTCGCCCCAGCCGAGGGTGTCTTCGATCGGCAGCACGCGGAAACCTTCCATCGCGGCCTGGAGGGCGCAAATGGGGTCGATCTCGGTGACGACGACCTGGGCTCCCTGGCCGCGGAGGGCCTGGGCACAGCCTTTGCCGACATCGCCGTAGCCGCAGACGACGCCGACCTTGCCGGAGATCATCACATCGGTGGCGCGCTTGATGCCGTCCACGAGCGACTCGCGGCACCCGTAGAGGTTGTCGAATTTCGATTTGGTGACCGAGTCGTTCACATTGATGGCGGGGACCAGCAGGGTGCCGGCCTTGGCCATTTGATAGAGGCGGTGGACGCCGGTGGTGGTTTCCTCGGAGACGCCCTTCCAGTCCTTGACGATGGTGTGGAAGATGCCGGGTTGCGCGGCCTTGATCTTCTTGAGCAGGTCCTTGATGACTTGTTCCTCCTGGCTTGTGGAAGCGGTTGAGATCCAGTCGGAGCCGTTTTCCATTTCGTAGCCCTTGTGGATGAGCAGGGTGGCGTCGCCACCGTCATCGACGATGAGTTCCGGGCCGAGACCGGCGGGGTTGACGAGGGCCTGCCAGGTGCACCACCAGTATTCCTCCAGCGTCTCGCCCTTCCAGGCGAAGACCGGGACACCGGTGGTGGCGATGGCGGCGGCGGCATGGTCCTGGGTGGAGAAGATGTTGCATGAAACCCAGCGGACTTCCGCGCCGAGTTCGACGAGCGTCTCAATGAGCACGGCGGTCTGGATGGTCATGTGCAGGGAGCCCATGATGCGGACGCCTTGCAACGGCTTTTCCGGGCCGTATTTGGCGCGCGTGGCCATCAGGCCGGGCATTTCCTGTTCGGCGATTTCGATTTCATTCCGCCCGAAGTCGGAGAGTGATATATCTTTTACTTTGTAGTCGGTAGTCATTGGTGGTGGTGTGGTGTTAGGATGGTTGGAAAAGAGACGCAAGACTTCAAGACACAAGACGCAAGATGAAGAATTGGCTGTGCAGTTGCCTGGGCTATTGCTTTAGAACAAGAGAGAAAGGAGTTTGTTGATGCGGCCGGGACCAATGAGCTTCTTGCGGAGACCTTCGATCATGGAGCCGATTTCCTTGGCTTCCTTGATGAGAGGGGTGGCCGCGTCGGTGGCGAAGACCCCGGCCGCCAGGCCGATGTAGAGTTGAGTCCGGAGTTCTCCAACCGAGCCTTTGGCGATGGCTAGAAAGCGCCGGAATTCCCTATCGCTTTCGCGCTCGGCACCCTCCGCAATGTTGGAGGGCACCGAGATACAGGATCGCGCCATCTGATCCCGCAAGGCGTAAAGCTTTACGGGGTCGATCAGCTCGAGAACGGAAACCGCCAAGCGCGAGCTGCGCTTCCAGACCTCCAAGTCCTCAAAATGATGCAATGGCATGGCTAATGAATTGTGTGAAGCTCTCTGGTCTTGGGTCTTGGGTCTTGCAGTCTTGTGTCTGCGCCGCAGGCGCTTAGCCGACGGCTTTGCGCAGGGCTGCGACTTTATTGGTGGCTTCCCAAGTGAGGTCCGGGTCGGTCTTGCCGAAGTGGCCGTAATTGGTGGACTTGGAGTAGATCGGACGGAGCAGCTTGAGGGCCTTGACGATGTCCGCGGGCTTGAAGGAGAAGACCTTGAGGACGGCGGCGAGGATTTTCTCATCGCTGACCGTGCCGGTGCCGAAGGTGTCGATGTGGACGCTGACCGGCAGCGGGTGGCCGATGGCGTAGGCGAACTGGATCTCGCACTGGGTGGCGAGACCGGCGGCAACGACGTTTTTGGCGACCCAGCGGCCCATGTAGGCGGCAGAGCGGTCCACTTTGGACGGATCCTTGCCGGAGAAGGCCCCGCCACCGTGACGGCCGGAGCCACCGTAGGTATCAACGATGATCTTGCGGCCGGTGAGGCCGGAGTCGCCCTGCGGGCCACCGATCACGAACTTGCCGGTCGGGTTGATCAGGTATTCGGTGTCCTTGGTCAGCATCTTTTTGGGCAGGACCTTTTTGATGACCTGCTCGATGCAGAATTTTTCGATGGTCGCATGGGAGACATCGGCGGCGTGCTGGGTGGAGATGACCACGTTGACGATCCGGGTCGGTTTGCCATCGACGTATTCGACGGAAACCTGGGACTTGGCGTCGGGGCGCAGCCATTTGGCGAGTTTGCCGGCCTTGCGGATGCGGGTGAGTTCGCGGCCGAGGCGATGGGCATACATGATGGGGGCGGGCATCAACTCCGGCGTTTCATCGCAGGCGTAGCCGAACATGATGCCCTGGTCGCCGGCCCCTTGCTCGGCGGTTTTCTTGCCCGCTGCCTGTTTGGCGTTCACGCCTTGGGCGATGTCGGGGGATTGGGTGGTGAGGAGGTTGGTAATGAAAATCCGATCGGCGTGGAAGACATCGTCATCGTTGGTGTAGCCGATGCCGCGCACGGCGTCGCGGATGATGTTTTCGATGTTGAGGACCGAACTGATCGGCCTTTGGCCGATTTTCGGGATGGTGATTTCGCCGCCGACGACGACAATGTTGCTTTTCACGAAGGTTTCGCAGGCAACACGGCTTTTCGGGTCGATCGCCAGACAGGCGTCGAGGATCGCGTCCGAAATCGTGTCGGAAACCTTGTCGGGGTGGCCTTCGCCCACGGATTCGGACGAAAAGATGAACTTGCTCATAGGTAGTGAGGTGTGCGATTTGGGGTTGTGGTGAAACGATTTTTTGCTCTCGACGATTTTCGTATCGTCAAATCGTGATACGATGATACAACCAACCCCAGCGATGTCAATTTTAAAATCACTGAAACTTCTGGCGGACCCGACCCGGCTGCGCATGTTGCGGTTGCTGGAACGGGAATCGATGTCTGTGGCCGAGCTGCAGGAGGTGCTGGGGATGGGGCAGAGCCGGATCTCGACGCAGCTTTCCCAGTTGAAGTCGGCGGGGCTGGTCATCGACGTGCGGAGCGGGAAACACAACATTTACCAGGGGGTGGCCCCGGCCGATCTGATGGAGGTGGCGCGGTTGGCGGCGGCGGAATTGGCGGAAACGGCGGCGGACGATGCGGCCCTGCGGCATCTGCTGGGGAAACGGAAGGATGTGGCACGCGCCTATTTCGATGAGTTGGCCGGGCGCTTTGGCAAGGACTACGTGCCGGGCCGGTCCTGGAAGGCGCTGGCCGAGGCGCTGCTGAAGGTGCTCAATTTCAAGGTGGTGGCGGACTTGGGGGCAGGAGAGGGGACGCTGGCTCAATTGCTTGCGCAGCGGGCGGAGCAGGTGATCGCGGTGGACATTTCCCCGAAAATGGTGGCATTCGGGCAGGCACTGGCGAAGGAACATGGGTTGTCCAATCTGGAGTTCCGGGTGGGCGATATCGAGCACCCACCGATTGAATCGGAGACGCTGGAGTTGGCGGTCCTCAGCCAGGCGCTGCATCACGCGGAGCATCCGCAGACGGCGATCCACGCGGCATTCCGGGTGCTGAAACCCGGGGGGCGGCTCATCGTGCTGGATTTGCTGAGGCACTCGTTCGAGGAGGCGCGGGAACTGTATGCCGACCGCTGGCTGGGCTTTTCCGAATGCGATCTTGCCGGGATGCTCGAGCGCGCGGGCTTTTCCGGGATCGAGACGATCGTGGCGGATCGAGAAACGGAAGCACCGCGGTTTCAGACCTTGGTGGGGATCGGGGTACGGCCGTGAATGGATGGCAGGGATCAGATCGACGTTTCCCCCGTGCGGTCGCTCCCGATTAGATGGATGATCGTCAGTTTGATTGGTAAGCGGGTTGAGCCGGTCTCAGCGCCCGTCCCTCCCGGGAACCCGTCCCGACTCTTTCTGGCTTTAACCGCGTGGGGGATTCGGCAATCCTCAGCGGTCATTTGCCGCAAGGCGGGCGGCGAAGGCGCCGTCGGTGTGGTCGGCGAAGGGGAGGGCCGCGCGGTGGGCTTCGAGGCGCAGTGCGGGGTGATCGGCGAGGAAGGACTGGATCTGTTCCATGTTTTCGGCGGCTTCGAGCGAGCAGGTGGAGTAAACCAGCCGACCGCCGGGTTTCAGGCAGGGCAGGGCGTGCTCGAGGATGGCGCGCTGGGTGCGGACGAGGTTCTCGATGTCAGGGGCCTGAAGCCGCCAGCGGACGTCCACGCGGCGGCGGATGACGCCGGAGTTGGAGCACGGGACATCCAGCAGGATGCCGTCGAAGGCACCGTGCCATGCGGCCGGAGCCGGGTGGGTCCAATCGTGGGTAGCGATGGTGGCGCCGGTGGCATGGAGGCGGTCGAGGTTGTCGCGGAGGCGGGGCAGGCGTTTCGGGTTGGAGTCGGTGCAGGTGAGGGTGGCGGCGGAGCCTTGGGCGGCGGCGATCAGGAAGGCCTTGCCGCCGGGGGCGACACAGGCGTCGAGGATTCGCTCGCCCGGTTGCGGATCTAACAATTCAACCGCGTGGCGGGTGGCGGGGTCCTGGATGTACACCTTGCCATCGGCCAGCAGCCGGGTGGGGAGGGAGCCTTCGAGCAGGAAGAAGCCGGGGACGTCCGGGATCGGGGTGCCGGGGAGTTCGGCAGGGGCGGGAGCGAGGGGATTGAGCCGGAAGCAGGTCTGGGCGGGTTGGTTGTTCCACTCCATCAGGGCCAGCGCGTGGGCTTTGCCATAGGCGGATTTCCAACGGTTGAAGAGCCAGTCCGGGTGGGAATGGATAACGGCCGGGGGCAGGTCGTCGAGTTCCTCCATCAGTCGATTGCGGGAGGTGATGGCACGGCGGAGTACGGCATTGATCAGGCTGCGGACGTTGGCCTTGGCGGCCTCCACGGTTTCGTTGACGGCGGCATGATCGGGGATGCCGAGGATGAGGATCTGGCAGAGTCCCACGCGCAGGGCGTCGCGGGTTTCCGGGTCCAGCTTGCCTTCGCGGAGTTTGCCGATCCAATGGTCCAGCAGCCGCCGGTGACGAAGGACGCCGAAAAGGATCGCCTGGAGCAAATGGCGGTCCGGGGAGGACAAGTGGCGGCGCTGGGCGTGGCGTTCGATGAGCGACTCCGCGTAGTCGTGGCCTTTGGCCCAGGCGTGCAGGGCTGAGACAGCGGCTTGGCGGACGTGGTAGTTCTTGGCGGGCATGGGGGCAGGGGGCGGTCTCCGGGCAGGGTCGCGCCGGAACAGGATGGCACCGGCGCAGCTGGAAAGCAAGGATCATTGGAATCGCTGTCTTCAGATTGCCCGGAGTTGACAAGTGGGCGGGCCGGGAACAGGCTTGCCCGCGGCGGGCTCCGCAAGTGGCGGGGTAGCCAATCGCTAACTTCCACACTCAGATCATTCCATGAAATTCGACAATGTTTCCGTAGCGGCCAAGGCCAACGTCTATTTTGGCGGCCGGGTGGTTTCCCACACCGTCCTGCTGGCGGATGGCAGCCGCAAGACACTTGGCCTGATCCAGGCCGGTGAGTATCACTTCGGGACCGAGGCCGCCGAGCGGATGGAGATCATCGCCGGCGAATGCACGGTGGTCTTGGACGGCACCGCCGAGGCGCTCGTGGTTGCGGTCGGTGGGGCGTTCGAGGTGCCCGCCAATAACGGCTTCACGATCACGGTGGGTGAGACCATGTGCCAATACGTCTGCTCGTTCCTGCCCGGCTGAGGCGACGCGCGGCTCAGGGTTTCCGAACCGGATTGATTTCCTGCTGGCTGAAGCGGACGACGGTGCAGAGGCCGTCACTTTCACGGGCGGTTCCTAACAGGATGCTGCCGCCGCCTTCGAGGCGCCAGAGGTGGCTGGCGAGGAAGGTCCCCTCATTGAGTTCCGTGAGGTCCGGGTAGCTGGCGTTTTGGAGCGGATTGCCATAGAGGGTGGTGAGGAGTTGGATCAGCTCGGTCCAGCAGCCCTTGATGCGGGTTGGGTAGGAGGCATCGGCCAGTGCCCGGGTCTGGAGCGATAGTTCGGTCAGGGAGCCTTCATCGGACCAGTCGAAGTACAACAGGCAGGGGAGTCCACCGAGGTTCTTGCGGGTGCGGAAGACGCCGTTGAGACCAAGCCGTCCGAGGAAGGTTTCGTCGGCCGTGAGTTCGACAATGCTGCTGGCTTTGAGCTTGGCGAGGACCTGTTGGCGGGTGTCGCCGAAGCGGAGGTCGTCAAACACTGCGGATTGATCCGCCGCCGGTTTGGCGGGGAGGGTGGGGGAATACGGGTGGTTGGTGTCCAGCCAGGTCCGGTCGTCCGGGTGGAGCTTGGTTAGATCGAGGGTGAAGACACGGCCGTCGGTGCGGCGGATGGTGACGTTTTTAGGATCCCGGGAGACGAACTCCCCCTGGATGGCGCGGGTGCCGGTGGGGTCCTTCCATGGCCGCGGGGCGGCGGCGAGCGGCAGCAAGAGGCAGGCGGAGAGGGCGATGGCGCGGAACATGATGGTTGGAACGGGCGAATGCGGCAAAGCTTGGGTCAAAATGCGGCCGGTTCAATGGCCCTGGGGCTTTTCCGGCGGGGTCCACTCGCGGCGGGTGCGCGAGCGCACGGAGAAGACGATGGGGACGCCGGGCGCGGGATGGGCGTGGCGCATCTTTTTGGTCAGATAGGCCTCGTAGCTGTGGGCCATGAGGCGTTTGTCGTTGACGAAGAGGACGATGGTGGGGACCGGAATGGTCTGGTAGCGTTCGTTGGTGGCGGCGGTGGCGTAGTAGAGCTTGAGGCGGCGCCGGAGTTTGTTGTCGATGGGCGGCGGGGTTTGCAGGAAGGCGGCCTGGAGGATGCGGTTGAGCGTGCCGGTGGTGGGGATGCTGCGGCTGCTCTTGCGGATCTTGAGCGCCTCCTTGAGCACGTGCTCGACAGAGGTTCCGGTCTTGGCAGAGCAGGCGACAAACGGCGCATAGGAGAGGAAAAACAACTCGCGGCGGACGTGGTCGGTGGCGTGCTCGAGCCGCACCTTGTGCGGGGTGTCCGGGTGATAGAGGTCGAACTTGTTGAGCACAATCAGGCAGGGCTTCTTCTCCTCGAGGATGAGCTGGGCGATCTTGCGGTCCTGGGCGGTGACGCCGGTGGCGAGGTCGATGACCAGCACGCAGAGGTCGGCGCGGCGGACCGCGCGTTCCGAGCGCATGGCGGAGAAAACCTCCACCGAGTTGTCGCGTTTGGCGCGGGGGCGCAGGCCGGCGGTGTCGATGAGGGTGAAACGCTCGCCTTTGAAGGTGTAGGGCAGGTCCACCGCATCGCGGGTGGTGCCGGCGATTTCGGAAACGATGGTGCGGCGGTCGTGGAGGATGGCGTTGATGAGGGATGATTTGCCCGCATTCGGCTTGCCGACGATGGCGAGTTTGATGCCGATGGTCTCGGCGGTTTCCTCGGCTTCGGCGGATTCGGTGGCGAGCGGGGCGATGACCTCGTCGATTTCATCGCAGAGCTGGCCGACGTTGCGACCGTGCTCGGCGGAGACGAAGATGGGATTGGCGAAGCCGAGGCTGGAGAATTCGGCGAAGGAGGCCTCGTGCTTGGGATCGTCCACCTTGTTGATGACCAGCCGGACCGGCGGCTTTGCCTTGCGGAGTTTGTGGGAGAGGGCTTGGTCCACCGAAGTCAGTCCCTCGTGGGCATCGACGATGAAAAGGATCAGGTCGGCGGTCTCCATGGCGATGTCCGCCTCAAGGGTGACTTGCTCGCCGAAGCCGTCGTCAATTTTGGAGCCGATACCGCCGGTGTCGATCAGGGTGCAGGGGTGGGTGGTGGTGGTGCAGGGGGCGGCGATGCGGTCGCGGGTGACGCCCGGTTGATCGTGCACAATGGCGATTTTTCGCCCCGCCAGCCGGTTGAAGAGGGCTGATTTTCCGACGTTGGGACGACCTACAATGGCGACGGTGGGCATGGTATTGGGAAGCTGGAGGGGTGGAGGGGTGGAGGGGTGGAGGGGTGCGGTTGAATTAAGGAAGGGCCACGGAGAGGAATCCCCGTGACCCGTTCCGAGATCGAAATGTGGTGCTCGCGCTACTCCGCAGCGGCGGGTTCGGCAACGGTTTCCGCTTCTTCTTCTTCTTCTTCGGCTGCGGCTGCGTCCACCCATTCAATGATCGCCATGGGGGCGGCATCGGAGGTGCGGGGACCGAGCTTGGTGATCCGGCAGTAACCGCCCTGCCGGGCGATGGCGGCGGGGGCCACTTCGGCGAAGAGTTTCTTGACGATTTCCTTTTGGTGGAGGAAGGCGATGGCGAGGCGGCGGGAGTGCAGGTCGTTGCGCTTGGCGAGCGTAACGAGCTTTTCCGCCACCGGGCGCAGGGCCTTGGCTTTGCCGAGGGTGGTTCTGATTCTCCCGTGGTCGATGAGGCTGCATGCCAGATTGGCAAGCAGCGCCCGGCGGTGGGAGGCGGTGCGTTTGAGTTTGGTGGTATTGCGGCGATGTCTCATCGTGTGCTTCCGTTTCTAAATTGTTGAGTGGGGTGTGAGGCTGTGCGGTTATTCGTCTTCGTCGATGTTCTGAGCGATGAGATCGGCCAGGCCGACCGGGGCTTCGTCTTCCGCGCCGAGGCGTGGGCCGCGGGTGGCGGCGGGCGAACCCGAAAGCAGCGACGGTTCGAAGGTCATGCCAAGGCCAAGGCCGAGTTCGACCAGTTTGTCCTTGATTTCGTTGAGCGACTTCTTGCCGAAGTTGCGGTATTTGAGCATCTCGGCCTCGGACTTCATGGCCAATTGGCCCACCGTGGTGATGTTGGCGTTGTTGAGGCAGTTGGCGGCACGCACCGAGAGTTCGATCTCGTTGACCGACATGTTGAGGAGCTTCTTGAGGGTGGCGTTCTCCTCGCTGGCATCCGGCGGGGCTTCTTCGAAACCGACCGCGTTTTCGTCATAGTTGACGAACACGTCGAGGTGGTGGCGGAGGATGGCGGAGGCTTGCAGCAGGGCGTCCTGCGGGGTGATGCGGCCGTCGGTCCAGATGTCGAGCGTGAGCTTGTCGTAGTCGGTCATCTGGCCGACCCGGGTGGTGTCCACCGAGTATTTGACGCGGGTGACCGGCGAGTAGATCGAATCGATGGCGATGACGCCGATCGGTTGGTCCTTGCGCTTGTTTTCGTCGCCAATGGCGAAGCCGCGACCTACGCGGACTTCGAACTCGCAGTCGAATTTGACCTTTTTGTCGAGGACGCAGATGATCTGGTCCTTGTTGACGACTTCGTAGATGTGGTCCTCCTGGATGTCCCCGGCGGTGATGACGCCTTCCCTTTCTGCCTTGATGGTAAGGATGCGGGGTTCCTTGTCATTGTGGCGGAATTTGACCTTTTTGAGGTTGAGGACGACGTCGGTGACGTCCTCGACGATACCTGGCAGGCTGGAGAACTCGTGCTGGGCACCGGCGATGCGCACCGAGGTGATGGACGCGCCTTCGAGGGACGAGAGCAGCACACGGCGCAATGAGTTGCCGATGGTGTGGCCGTAGCCCCGTTCGAATGGTTCGGCGATGAACTGGGCGTAGGTATCGGTGGCGGTTTCCTCGTTACGGACGAGGCGGTTTGGAAGCTCGAAACGAGCAAGTGTGACAGGTGTGGACATGGTAGTGGGGTTGGACCGGGTTACCCTCCAACGAGCGGGCCGCCCGGTTAGGGGAGGCCTGGAGGACCGACGGTTTGCTGATGATGGCTCGCGGGGCGGGGACTAAAGGACGGTTTCATGGCATTTGCCAAGCTTTTTTTCAGGAAAAAATGGCGAGACCGGCATTTTCTGGTGAAAAATCGAAGAAATTGCTTGATAGGTTGAAAAGAATCCGCTTTATTCCATGTCGGGAGGGCCAGTTGCCCCCCCCGTTAAACCTATACCAAAATACAATATGAAATCGAAAAAGAACCTCACTCGATTCACCTACGAAACGGCAGCATTCCAAGGTTGGCGTCTTTCGATCAGCCGTGCGGGCACCGCCTTCACCAAGTATTTCTCCGACAAACAGTACGGTGGAGAGAAGAAGTCACTGGCTGCGGCCGAGGCCGCCTTGGAGGAGATCAAGTCCGTGGTGGAAGGATCCAAGCGCGTGGATGGCAAGTTGAGTGCCACCACGGTCCGCAAGGCGACCAAAATTCTGGCCAAGGGCTGAGCGGCAGTTGGTTTTGTCCTCTCGGGGAGGGCATCGTTTAGTCGAGCAGGTATTTCGATGCCTGCTCGACGTCTTTGTCTCCACGACCGGACAGGTTGGCGATGATCAGCTGGTGCGGGTTCATTGAAGGGGCGATTTTGATTACCCCGGCGAGGGCGTGCGCGCTTTCCAAGGCGGGGATGATGCCTTCGGTGTGGGCCAGTTGCTTGAAGGCGGCGAGAGCCTCGGTATCGGTGGCGTAGTCGTATTGGACGCGTCCGGATTCCTGGAGGTAGGCATGTTCGGGCCCCACGGCGGCGTAGTCGAGGCCGGCGGAAACCGAGTGGGTGAGTTCGATCTGGCCGTCGGCGTTGGCGAGCAGCCAGGTTTTGGTCCCTTGGAGGACGCCCAGCTTGCCACCTTGAAACCGGGCCGCATGGCGTTCGGGGATGATCCCGTCGCCGCCGGCCTCGATACCCAGCATTCTGACGGATTCATCTTGCAGAAACGGATGGAACAGGCCGATCGCGTTGGAGCCGCCGCCGACACAGGCGATCAGCAGATCCGGGAGGCGTCCTTCCTTTTCCAGAATCTGGCGACGGGCCTCGATGCCGATGACCCGGTGGAAATCACGGACAATCATCGGGAAGGGGTGGGAGCCGAGAGCGGAGCCGAGGATGTAGTGGGTGTGCTCGACGCTCGCCACCCAATCGCGCATCGCCTCGTTGACCGCCTCCTTGAGGGTGGCCTGGCCGGCGGTTACGGAGCGGACTTCCGCACCCATCAGGCGCATTCTGGCGACGTTGAGCGCCTGCCGGTCCATATCGACCTGCCCCATGTAAACGACGCACTCCATGCCGAAGCGGGCGCACACGGTGGCGGTGGCGACGCCGTGTTGACCGGCTCCGGTTTCGGCAATGATCCGGGTTTTACCAAGCCGTTTGGCCAGCAGGATCTGGCCGATGGCGTTGTTGATCTTGTGGGCACCGGTGTGCAGCAGGTCCTCGCGTTTCAGATAGATCCGGGCACCGCCCAGGGTCTTGGTCCAGCGTTCGGCAAAATAGAGCGGGGTCGGGCGGCCTGCGTAGTCGGCCAGCAGTCCGTCGAGTTCGGCGTGGAATGCGGGATCGGCCTTGGCTTGTTCATAGGCTGTGGCCAACTCCTGGAGCGGGGCCATCAGGGTTTCCGGCACGAACATGCCGCCGAAGCGGCCGAAGTGGCCGTGGGCGTCGGGGAGTGAGGATGAGGTGGGAGCCATGCGCGGCGGCATTGTTCAGCGGATCCCGCCGTTTGGCAAGGGGAGAAACGACATCCGTGGCCACCTGGGGGAGGGCCCCGTGGGCGCGTTCGTCAGAACGCGGGGCGGGTGGGGAAGGGCTGGAGGGAGGAGGCGGGACGTTCCCCCGGCGCGCTGTGACCAGCGCGGCCACAGCGAGGAAGATCCACGTAGGCGCGTTCGTCAGAACGCGGGGTGGATCAACCGCCGAAGAACATCTTGAGGATGTAATAGAACACGACGGCCAGCAGGGCGCCGGCCGGAATCGTAATGATCCAGGACAGGACGATGTCCCGGATCACCCTGAGGTTGAGGAACTGGACACCCCGGGCCAGGCCGACGCCAAGGACGGCGCCGACGAGGGTGTGGGTGGTGGAAATGGGGAAGCCGAGGCGGCTGGCGAGGACGATGGTGGTGGCCGCTCCGATGTTGGCCGCGAAACCACGCGAGGGTGTGAGCTGGGTGATTTTCGTGCCGATGGTTTCCATCACCTTGTAACCCCAGGTGGCGAGACCGATGACAATCCCGACAGCACCCATGGCGAGCACCCAGACAGGCACCCCGGCCTTGGCGGTGACGACACCCTCCCGGGTGATCGAGATGACTGCGGCCAGGGGGCCGACGGCGTTGGCGACATCGTTGGCACCGTGGGCGAAGGCGAGGAAACAGGCGCTGATGATCATCAGTTTGGTGAACACCTTTTCGACCATTTCGAACTCGAACTCCCGGCGGTGTTCCCAGCGTTTGGAGGGCAGCTCGGAACCGGCGGCCAGGGCGGGGCGCAATTCCTGTTTGGGATTGAGTTCTTCGCGGAATTCCTTGCGGACAAACGGGATGCCAGCCTCAAGATCGTCATCCACTTCGATCTTGCGCCGGACCCGCTCCGCCTCATGCATGATGCGGAGCCTGCTGACCCATTTCAAGGAAAGCAGGGCGAACGCGAGGCCGATCGCAGCGGAAACCAAGAGGGCATTGCCGAGGGAAAGATCAAGGTTGAGGTTTTTCAATCCTTTCCAGACCATGACCAGACAGAGGATGAAGCCGACGAACCAGACGATGAAGGGAACAAACTTGTAGGTTTGTCGGAGAGGATATTTGTTGTGGATGATGGTTCTCTGGATGATTTTGACGAGCACGAACGCGATAACCCCGCCGATCAGCGGGGAAGTGACCCAGGAGGCGACGATGCTCCCGATTTTACCCCATTTGATGGCTTCCGCACCACCGATGACCACGCCGATGCCGATCACGGCTCCGACGATGGAGTGAGTGGTGGAGACCGGCCAGCCAAAGTAGGTGGCGACCTGGAGCCAGACGGCTGCGGCAAGCAGCGCGGCGATGAACCCGAGGACCAGCGGACCCGCCTCGAATTGATGGGGGTCGAACATGCCGTTGCGCACGGTTTCCGATACATGGGAACCGACGAGAACAGCACCCAGGAACTCCATGACAGCGGCGATGATGACGGCTTGTTTGATGGTGATGCCCTTGGAACCGACGGAGGTGCCCATGGCGTTGGCGACATCGTTGGCACCGATGCTCCAGGCCATGTAAAAACCGACCAGCAGGCCGAGGATCAGCAGGATTTGCCCGTATGGCAGGGCCGTTTCAAAAATGAATGCAACAAGCATCGGGGTTGATGGGGGTGGCTGGCGGAATTATCTGGATGATTTGATCTGGAGCGTCATGCGGAGGCCGTTGCTGGTGCGATTCGCGGCTTTGGACAGTTCGCTCAAATGGCCGATGATCTGGATCCAAAGAACCGCCTCGACCGGCGGAATCGCATCGCCGGCGGCGAGCAGCTTGCGGGTCAGTTCGAACTGGCGGGGTTTGACCGCGTCCTCGCGTTCGGCCAGTTCGGTGATCAGGCGGGAGACGGTGACGGCGTCGCGGCCGCTGAAGGAGGACTCGACGAGGATATCGAGTTTGGACATGACCCCGGCTGCCAATTCGCAGTTTTTGAGGACCATGGCGAGGTAGGCGTTGACCTCGGCCATCAAGCCCGCGGGAAGACTCATGTCCCGGTAGCTGAGGGTGGCGGCGATATCCTCGGCCCGGTCGGCCATGGAATCCTGGTGCTCGAGGATATTGAAGAGTTCCCCTTTACTCAGTGGCATCATGACCTTGCCCGTGAGCATTTCATGGAGGCGATTGCGGATCTTGTCGGCCTCGGATGCCAGGGCGGATATGTGCCGGGCTGTTTGCGCGAGTTGATCCTGGTGATTGGCGGTGAGATGTTTGAAGGCGTCTTCGAGCAGACGGACGCAATGGTGGACTTTTTCCCCGTGGGATTCGAGGGCACCGAAGGGGGATTCGCCGAACAGGTTGGTTAGGATGGCCATGGAAGTGAACTGTGGGATTGTTGTGTGGGCGATTCAGTGGAGGGTTGCGGGAGGAGGCTGGTGCGGCTTGCAGGCCGCACCGTCAAGTCCGCATTGGTTGGGGGTGAGGTCGCAGACCTGCCGCACCTGGTAGGGCATGGTGGTCTCGCCACAGCGGACCGAGGCCGGGTCCGACCTTGGGCCCTTAACCGTAGCGCCCTTCGATATATTCAGCGGTCTTCGGATTTTTTGGGCTCACGAACATCTCCGCAGTGCGGGCGTGTTCGATGAATTCGCCCATCAGCATGAAGATGCACTCGTCGCTCGTGCGCCGGGCCTGGGCCATGTTGTGGGTGACGATGACAATCGTGTAGCGGCCCTTGAGTTCAAACATCAACTCTTCGATCGCGCGGGTGCCTTCGACATCGAGCGCTGAGCACGGTTCGTCCATCAGGATGATCTCCGGCTTGAGCGGGAGCAGGCGGGCGATACAGAGCTTTTGCTGTTGCTCCAACTGCAGGCCGGTGGCGCGTTGGTCCAGGCGGTCTTTGAGGTCCTTCCAGAGCCCCACTTCGGTGAGCGCCTTTTCGACGGCTTCGTCAAGCGCGCTGCGGGTCAGTTGGCTGCGCTCGTGGTGAATCCGGATACCGAAGACCACGTTTTCATAGATCGAGATGGGCAGCGGATTTGGCCGCTGGAACACCATGCCGACCGACTTGCGCAATTCCACGAGCGAAACGTCCGGATCGTAGATGTTCTTGCCGAGCAGCTTGATCTCGCCCTTGGTGGTGACATAGCCGTAGCGCTCGTTGACGCGGTTGAAGCAGCGCAGCAGCGTGGTCTTGCCGCAGCCCGAGGGGCCGATCAGCGAGGTGATGAGCCCGTGTTTGATATCGACGGTGATGTTGCTCAGCGCCTGGAACTTGGCATACCAGAGGTTCAGGTCGCGGGTGGTGATACTGATTGCCGGGGCGTCGCTCATTTCCAATTGTGTTTCTCAGCCGAAGATTCCCAGTACGTAGTCGGCCGTTCGCTGGTCCTTCGGGTGCTCGCCGAAGATGACGTCGTTGGTGTCGAGTTCGATGATGTCGCCGTTCCACAGGAACATCGTGCGGTCGGCCAGTCGACGCGCCTGTTGGGTCAGGTTGGTGACGAGGATGATCGTCATTTCTTTGCGCAACTCCTTGAGCACGTCCTCGATGCGCATCGTGGTCACCGGGTCGATGGCGATCGAGAATTCGTCGAGGCAGAGGATTTCCGGTTGGTGCGAGAGGGCGCGGGCGATCGTCAGGCGTTGTTGCTGGCCACCGGAAAGCTTGGTACCCAGCGAGTCGAGCCGGTCCTTCACTTCGTCCCAGAGTGCGGCTTGCCGGAGACATTTCTCAACCAAGCCGTCCAAGTCGCTCCTGCTCTTCATGCCGGCACAGCGCGGGGCGAAGGCGACGTTGTCGTAGATCGATAGCGGCAGGCCGACTGGCAGCGGCGCGACCATCCCGATCTTGCGGCGCAGTTCATAGACGTTCTTCACCTTTTGCACGTTTTCCCCGTCCACTTCCACCGTCCCGGAAACCGTGGCGGCGGGGTTGAATTCGATGGTGCGGTTGATGCAACGCAGGAGGGAGGTCTTGCCGGACTGGGCCGGGCCGATGATGCCGAAGATCTCGTGCTCCCGGATGGCGAACGAAATGCCGTGAATAACCTCCCGCACGCCGTAGCTGAGACGGAGATCCTGGATTTCGATTTTCGGTTGGGAGCTCATGTTCAGTTCACCATTTCTTGCGGGATCGAAGGTAGGCGCGGACGCCAATCGCCGTGGCATTGACCACCAGCACGACCCCCAGCAGCACCGTGGCGATGGCGTAGGGCAGCGAGGGGGCGGCGTTGTTCGCCTGGGTGGCGATGTAGTAGAGATGCATGGACAGCGCCATGCATTGGTCCTCGACCGGATTGTAAAGGAACAGGCCGGTGCCCTGGACCATCTTGAAGGTGGCCACGCCGGTGAGCATGATCGGCGCGGTTTCACCGGCGGTGCGGCTGACCTGGAGAATGACCCCGGTGAGGATGCCGCTGATCGAATTCGGCAGCACGATGTGGCGGATGGTTTGCCAACGGGAGGCACCGACATTCCAGCAAGCCTCGCGGAAACTCACCGGCACGGCGGACAAGGCCTCCTTGGTGGAGGCGATGATCACCGGCAGGGTCATGATCGCAAGCGTGAGCGAGGCCGAGAGGATGCTTTTCCCCATGCCCGCCGCATAGACAAACGCGCCGAGGCCGAACAAGCCGTGGACGATGCTGGGCACGCCGGCGAGGTTGACCACCGCGAGGTTGACGATCCGGGTAAACCAGTTGTCTTTGGCGTATTCGTTGAGGTAAACCGCCGAGAGCACGCCGATGGGCGCGCTGACACAGAGCGAAATGGCGACGATGTAAAGCGTTCCTACCAGCGCGGACCAGATGCCGCCGCGGATGCCGCCCAGCCGCGGGTTGGTCGTCAGGAACTCCCAACTGAGGGAAGGCGCGCCCTGGACGACGATGTAGCCGACGATGAGCAGCAGCGGAATGACCATCGCCGCCGCCATCCCACCGAAGAAGCACTTGGCGATGACTTCGGCACGCTGCTTCTTGCGGACAAACGGGGTTTCGGTGAAATGAGCTTGGGCCATGGGCTATTTCTGCTTGATGCCTTTGACAATCAGGTCTGCGGTAAGGTTGACAACGAAGGTGATGCTGAACAGCAGAATGCCGATCAGGAACAGCACCTGGTAATGATCGGAGCCTTTGCTGGTTTCACCCAGTTCCGCGGCGATGGTGGCGGTGAGCGTGCGGACCGGGTCGAAGATGCTGTGGGGGATGCGCACGCTGTGGCCGGTGGCCATCAGCACGGCCATCGTTTCGCCAATGGCGCGGGCCACGCCCAGCAGCGCCGCCGCGAGCAGGCCGTTCTTGGCGGCGGGCAACAACACCCGCCAGATGAGCTGCCACCTGGTGGCACCCATCGCGATGCCGGCTTCCCGAAAGGAGTCGGGCACGGCCTTCAGCGCGTCCTCGCCGATGCTGACCATGATCGGTACGCTCATCAAGGCTAACAGCAGGGCACCATTGAACATGTTCACCCCGATCGGCACATGGAATGTCTTGATGATGATGGGCGCCATCACGGTCAAGCCGATGAAGCCCCAGACCACGCTGGGAATCGCCGCCAGCAATTCGATGACCACCTTGAGCGTCTCCTTGGTCTTGCCCGTGCAGAACTCGGAGACGAACACCGCCGCCCCCAGGCCGAAGGGCACGGCGATCACCATGGCCAAGCCGGTCACACTCAGCGTGCCCACGATCAGCGCGCCTACGCCATACTTGGCATTCGTCTGGGAGGTGGGGAACCAGTCGATCGAGAACAGGAATTCGCCGGGTTTCAGTTTGGCCAGGAACGGCGCGCCTTCGCGAAAAACAAAGAAAAAGATGCCAAAGACGAAGATGATCGCGCTGTAGCCGCACAGGTGGATCAATGCCTCGATGGCGCGTTCGCCGAGCATCGCCAAGCGCCCGCGCCGCTGTTTCATGCGGGTAGCCGCAGCCCGGCCGGGCGCGGGGCTCCGCTGATTGGTCACACTGGTTTGCATTCGACGGCAATGGCACGCGGTTCGGCGATCAGGCGGTCGTTACTTCGGCAGTGGAACGTAGCCGGTTTCCGCGACAATCTTCTGACCCGCGTCGGAAATGATCCAATCGAGGTATTTTTTGATCGTTGGTGAGGGTTCGCCGGCGGTGTACATGAACATCGGGCGGGCGATCGGATAGGTTTTGTCGAGCGTGGTGGCGATGGTCGGTTCGACGGCAGACCCGCCTTTTTTCATGGAAACCTTGAGGTGTTTGACGCCTGGTGTGGCGTAGCCCATGCCCGAGTAGCCGATCGCGTTGGGGGTCTTGGAGATGAGGTCTACGACGTCCTTGGAGCCGTTCATATCCACGGTGCCGAGGCGCATTTCGTTGCTTTTGCCGACGATGGCCTCGCGGAAATAGTGATAGGTTCCGGAGTTGTTCTGGCGGCTGACGAGGATGATCTCATCGCCCTTCGCGCCCGGGATGTTGCTCACGCCCAGATCCGACCATTTGGCGATCTTGCCGTTGTTCGAGTACATCTGCTGCAGCTCTTCGATCGAGATCTCGGTCATCGGATTGTCCTTGTGGACGAACACGGAAAGCGCGTCGTAGCCGACCATCAATTCCTTGGGTTCCTTGCCGGGGTGCTTGGCGGTGAAGTCCGCGAGTTCCTTTTCCTCGAACTGGCGGGAACAGTTGGCGATCTCGCAGGAGTCGTTGATGAGCGCGGCCACGCCCTGGCCGGAGCCGCCGCCGTTGACCTCCACCGACACGGTCGGATCCACCTTTGAATAGGCGTCGGCCCAGGCGATGGCGAGGTTGACCATGGTGTCCGAACCGATGTTGGCGACGGCCTGTTTGTTTTCGCCGTCGTTCTTGCCGCCGCAGCCGGTCAGCAGCAGGGAGCCCGCCGCCAGGAGGGCGCCCGCGCCGGTGCCCTTGCTCAAATGCATTTTCCTAATCATAGTCGTTGTGGTTGGTTATTAGTCCATATTTTCGCCGAGAATGGCCCCGACGAGGTCGTTGATATGCTGCTGGATGAATTGGTAGGTGCCTTGGTAAGCGGCGTTCACTTCGGCTGGGGTCCCCTCGGTTTGCGAGGGGTCGGCCACGCTCCAGTCGAGCATGGCGACCTTGCGCGGCTTCTGGGGGAAGGAATTTTTGGCTTCCGGAGCCAACAGGACGATGACGTGATAGTGGTCCAGATTGGGCACTTGATTGACCGCCTTGGGCACCATGCGGGCGACATCGAAGCCCTGTTCCTTCATGAACCCGGCGGTCCCCGGAGTGAGCGGCTGAGGGTCCAAGCCGGCGCTGGTGAAAATGAATTTGGGCTGGTTGAGCGAACGGGCGATGGCCTCGGCCATTTGGCTGCGACAGGCGTTGTGTTCATCGACGAACAGCACTCGGAACGCCTCCGCGCGGGCGTGCTTCACGTATTCGCCGGTGCACATGTAGAGCGTCTCCATGCAGATGTTGCTGGCCTGGTCGGAGACGCGCTCGAACCGGCGGCTGATCATGGTGAGCGGATTGAGAGCCTCGAAGGGCAGCTTGTCGTCGCGGAAAAGCGTGATGAGATCCTTGTTCAACCGGCTCTTGAGAAGGTCCACTATTTGCTCGGTTTCAATGGTCGCGCGGGCGAGATCCGCATCTTGGTCAACGAACGCTTGGGTGGCGTCGCGCAGCATCGGAATGGAAAGATCGGCGAGTTCTTGGATGCGTTCGATGGGAAACGGTACGTTCAAGTCCAGCAGTTTGAGCGTCTGCCGCGCGATACTCTCGGCGTAATCGCCCACGCGCTCCAGTTCGAGGTTGATCTTGATCGTGGCGTAGGCGAACCGCAGGTGGCCAGCCATTGGTTGCTGACGGACGATGAACTCCAGACAAAGGCGGTCGATCTCCCGCTCCAATTCGTCAATGTATTGGTCGCGCAAGATGACAGTATAGGCGGTTTGGCGGTTGTGGTCTTCCAGAGCCTTGACGCAGTCCAGCAGGGCCTTTTCGCCAAGTGCTGACATTTCGGTGACTTTGCCGCGAATGCGGTCAACTTCGCGCTGAAGTGATTCCTCTAGGTGGGTTGCCATGTTCCAGTATTTCGATTCCGGATTAATGCTGATTTCTGATAGAAGATCGATCCCGGAACCGCCTTGGGCATTGATCGGGCCGTCTCTGAGGGAAAGCGGCAGGATGCTTAGACATGGGCGGGGTTCTTCCGAAGCGGGAGGCTAGTCTGCGGTGGCGCTTTGCCAAGAAAAATCTCTGAAAAAATCAGGAAAACCGGCAAGGACAATTGATTTGTGAAGGGTGAATGCTTGTGGCTGTGGGAAAAAATCGCCGGCCCCACCACCAGGAAGCGGCTCAAAGCCGCGCCGCAGAATGCACCTGCAGCGGCCAAGCCGCCCGATGCGCAAGGCGAGCATCTCGGTTTCGACCTTTTCTCTTCACCGGCGTCTTTTCCGGGTTCGGCAATGCTACAACCTGAAGGGAGACCCCGAAACCACGGGCATTTCAACTCTCCCGTTCGAGTTTCCATCGCTCGAGCACCGCCTCGACGGTTAGATCCGCGTCGACCGGGCCATAGCGGTTGACGAAGCCGGACCGTTGAAGCGCGATCCGCACGGCGGTGTGGGCCTCGGCGATCCGCAAGTGGACATGCCGTCTGAGCAGAGTGTGGCGCAGGTGGACCAGCAGGTCGACTGCGGCGAGATCAACGGCGGTGACCGAACCGAAATGGAGGATGACTAACTCAAGTGGCTCACCGCGCTGGTCGAGCAGTTCGAAGAACCGCTCGCGGACGTAATCCACGTTGAAGTAGAGCAGCGCGCCATCGACCCGGAAGATGAACACTCCGGGGATGCGGGCGTTCTCCGGATTGCGGAGATGATCGGCAAAATAGATGGAGCCGGGGATCCTGCCCAGTTCGGTGGAGTGGGGGATGGCGCTGCGGTGGAGCAGTAACAGCAGGGACATGATCGAACCGATAAACACCCCGGGTAGGATGCCCGAAACCAGCACCCCCAACAGCGCGATCATCGCCACCGCGAACTCGGCCCGGCTGAACCGCCACAGCCGTTTGAGGTCACCGGACTCGAACAACCCGGTGATGGCGAAAATAACCACCGCAGCGAGCACTGGCAGCGGAAGTGAGCGCAGGGAAGCCGCACTGGTGACGGTGAGCACCAGGATGAACAGGGCGGCGATCAAACCCGAGAGCGGGGTGCGGGCACCACCTTCCTCGTTGACCAGCGATTGCGACATACCGCCACTCACCGGATAGCCGTGGGCGAGGCCAACCGCCAGATTCGCGGCCGCCAGCGCGACGAACTGGCGCGGCCCCTTGAACTCCACCGCATGCTTGCGGGCCAGCACCCGGCCGACGGCGGTGGTTTCCACCGTTCCTAGCAAAACACAGGCCGCCGCCAGCGGCAGCAGCGCGCGAAGGTCGGCCCAACCGAGTCCGGTCGGCACCCCGAGCGCCGGCAGCGCCTGGTGAAACCCTCCGAGGGTATGGACCCCTAACTGACCGGGGTCGATGAAGAAACCGGACAGCAGGCCGAGGATCACAACCGGCAGTGCCAGTGGTTTGTGGGGAAAAAAGCGGCGGCCGGCGAACAACAGCAGCAGGGCGGTCAGGCCGATGGCGGCCGAGAGCGGATGGACGGACCCGAGGTGTCCGGCAAAGTGGGCCGCCTGTGCGGGAAAGTCGCCGTGGCTGCCAGCAAAGCCGCAGAGTTTCGGCAGTTGGGTGGTGGCGAGAAAAATCCCCACACCGAGCTTGAAGCCCACCAGCACGGGTTCCGAAATGAAATTGACGATGCCCCCGGCCCGTGACAGGCGGATAATGGCCGTGATGACGGCCACCATCAGGGCGGTGGCGGCGGCCAGCTCGCCCAAGGGGGCGGGGCCGCCACCGGCGAGCGGCGCGAGCGACGATCCTACCAGCAGCGAAATCGCGGAGGTGACCGTGACCGCCGTCAGCCGCGAGGTGGTGAACAGCCAGAACACCAGCCCGGCGAAGACGCATGAGTAAAGCCCCGCCTGGGGTGGCAGGCCCGCCAGCGAGGCGTCACCGATGCTGGCCGGAATCATGTAAGCCGCCAGGGTGAAACCCGCGATCAAATCCGCCCGGAGCCAGGGGAGCTTGTAGGCTCGAAGCCAGGAAGGCCATGGCGGTTGACGGCTCATCGCGGAGGTGGGGGCGGGTCAATCACCGAGGATGGCCGGTTGGCCGGTGGTTTCGAGGACCGAGCGCCATTGCGGCCCCTGCGGATCGACTTTGCGGCGGCCTTGGGTGACCAACTGCATCGGCAGGTGGACGTGGCGGTTGTGCCGGGTGCCGACTACCATGCCGGTGCGGCCGGTCATCGCCGCATGGACCGCAGCCGCGCCGAGATGCAGACAGAAAACGCTGTCGACCGGGGTGGCCGGCACGCTGCGGATGAGATAGCTCGGATCGATGTATTTGAGATTCAGCTCGATCCCGGCGGCCTTGAAATGGGAGGCGAGGATTTCTTTGAGATAGAGGCCGATGTCGCCCTTGTGGCGGTTGCCGGAGCGGTCGGTCCCTTCGGCAGCGGCACAGAGGTCCTGACCCGCGCCTTCGGCGGCGACGATGGTGGCATGTCCATGCGCTGCGAGGCGGCGTTTGAGTTCCGCGATCAGCCCGTCGCCGCCTTCCAGTTTGAATGGGACCTCCGGGATCAGAACGAAGTCGGCCGCGCTGGTGGCAAGGGCCGCACCGCAAGCGATGAAACCGGAATCCCGGCCCATGAGTTTGACCAGCCCCACGCCGTTGCGGGCTCCTGCGGCTTCGCAGCTCGCCCCATTCACCGCATGGCAGGCCGCCGAAAAGGCGGTTAGATAACCGAAGCTGCGGTCGATGTGGAGCAGGTCGTTGTCGATGGTCTTCGGCACGCCGACCACGGCGACCGGCAAGCCACGGCGGCCGACCTCGTGGTGGATGGCAAGGGCACCTTTTTGGGAGCCGTCACCGCCGATGACGAAGAGGATGTCGATGCCCATGGCCACCAGCGAGTCCACCATGGTGGGAACATCCTGGTTGCCCCGGGACGAGCCGAGGATGGTCCCTCCCAAATTGTGGATGGTGGCCACGTTGTCCGGCGTGAGGTCGAGCGGCTGGTGGCCGTAGGCCGGGTTGAGGCTTTCGTAGCCGTAGCGCAAGCCGAGCACGCGGTGAACTCCGTAGACCTCGTGGGCTTGCATCACGATGGCGCGGATGACGTCGTTGATGCCGGGGCAGAGACCGCCGCAGGTGACAATGGCGCAGGTGGTTTTGGCCGGCTCGAAAAAGATCCGGCGGCGGGGGCCGGCGAGTTCCACCATGGGCAGGCCGCCCGGATCACCGGCGGCGCTTGCGAGGGCCTCCGCAGTGTCGTCGAACAAGATCTTCTGGTCGTCGGAAACCCAGCCACCGGCTTCGGTGGCGAGGTCGCGGGCCATGCCCGGTGCGGGATGCTGGCAGGGGCCGAGGGTGGCGATGATGAGGTCGGAGGTGGTGATGGTGGGCATGGCGGAGAGGATGCGGCGTTGCAGGGAGGTTTCTGACACAACGCCGCCCGCAGGGCAATGGAAACCATGGAAACCAGTTTTTGGGGGATCTGGGTGATTTATCCTTGCCAGCGTGGGGAGACTGGCGCAAAACGGCGCCCGCCCGAGCGGGGGTGCACAGATTGTTGCTCCGTCCGTGAGGCGGATCAAACCTCATCATAGTGCTCCCATGGAAAATATTTCGTCCCGCATCAGCAAAGTCAATCCCTCCCTCACCCTGGCCATCACCAATCAGGCCAAAGCGATGAAGGCGAAGGGCGAGGAAGTCTACGCACTGGCCGGTGGTGAGCCGGAAATCGACACCCCGGATTTCATCAAGGCCGCCGCCATTCAGGCAATCCAGGACGGCCACACCAAATACACCCCGTCCGGCGGGATCCTCGCCCTGCGCGAGGCGATCTCCGCCAAGCTGCTCGTCGATAATCAACTTGAATTCGATGCCAATGAGATCTGCGTCACCGCTGGGGCCAAGATGGCCTGTTTCAACGCGATCCTCGCCGTGGTCGAGGACGGCGACGAGGTGATCATTCCTTCACCCTACTGGGTTTCCTACCCGGAAATGGTCCGTTTGGCGGGCGGCGTGCCGGTGATCGTGGAAACCAAGGAATCCACCGGTTGGAAAATGACAGCCGAGCAGTTTGAAACGGCGATGACGCCGGCCACCAAGATGGTGATCCTCAACTCCCCGGGCAACCCCACCGGCGCGGTTTACACCGAGCAGGAACTCCGCGAGATCGGTGAAATCGCCACCTATGAGGAAATCGTGATCCTTTCGGATGAAATCTACGAGAAACTGATCTATGGCGAGGCCAAACACGTCTCCATCGCCTCGCTCAGCCCGGAATTCCGCGACCTGACGATCACCGTCAATGGGTTCTCCAAAGCCTATTCGATGACCGGCTGGCGGCTCGGCTACACCGCCGCTCCGAAGCACTACGCCGAGGCGATCGACAAGATCCAGAGTCACACGGTCTCCAACGCTTCGAGTTTCGCCCAATACGGCGCGCTGGCCGCGTTGCAGGGCGACCAGGGGTTCATCGATGACCTGCGTGGCGAGTATGATGTAAAGCGGCAGTTCATGTTTGCGCGGCTCAAGGCGATCTCCAAGATCCGGGTGATCGAGCCGATGGGAGCGTTCTATTTCTTTGCCTACACCGGTGGGATGGGTCTCAAGTCGATGAATCTGTGCGACAAACTGCTGTCCCGTTACAAGGTGGCGGCGGTGCCTGGCGTGGCCTTTGGCTACGACGAGGGCATCCGCCTGAGCTACTGCACCACGCTGGATGTGCTCAACGAGGGACTGAATCGCTTCGAGCAGTTCTGTCGCGAGCATTGACGCGGGTTTTGCGTTTTCAAACCCGAATCTCCGCTTAGGCTTGCGGCCGTGACCGACGCGCCGAAACTGATATTTCTGGGAACCGGGACCTCCGTCGGGGTACCGGTCATCGGCTGTGACTGCGGAGTTTGTCGCTCGGTCGATCCGCGCAACCGGCGGCTGCGTTCGTCGGTGGTGCTGCGGGCTGGGGCGGTAAGCCTGCTGGTGGACTCCGGCCCCGATTTGCGCGCCCAAGCGCTGCGGGAGGGCTTGCGGGAACTCGATGGAGTGCTCTACACCCACTCCCACCTCGACCATGTGGCCGGGTTTGATGAGCTGCGGGCGTTCTGTTGGCGGCGGTCCGCCCCCCTGCCATTGCACGGTACTGCGGAATGTCTGGAAACCCTGAAAATCATGTTTGCCTGGGCATTTTCCCCTGACAACGCTTTCAAGGGGTATGTGAAACCCGATCCCAAGGTGGTCGAGGGGCCGTTTCACTACGGCGACCTGCGGGTCACTCCGTTGCCCGTCGAGCACGCATCGGTGGCGACGATCGGTTACCAGTTCGAGTATCCGGGGATGCGGCGGCTGGCCTATCTGCCCGACGTGAAACGGATCCCGGTCGACACCCTCCGCTTGCTGCGCGGGGTGGATGTGCTGGTGGTGGATTCGCTGCGGACCACGCCGCATCCCACTCATTTTTCGCTCGATGAGGCCCTGGCTGCGGCAGCGGAAGTGGGGGCCCGGGAAACCTGGCTGACCCATCTGGGGCATGAGAATGATCACGCCGAGCTGTCCGGGCGGCTGCCGGCCGGGGTGCGGGTGGCATGGGACGGGCTCAAGGTTTTGCTGGAGGACGCTTAACAGGGCTTGCATGGGGTGGGGGAGTCCGCCATGCTTCCCGCCATGAGAAGAACCCTTCTGGCTTTGATCGGATGGTGCTGCGCGACCGCCAGCGCCTTGGCCACGCTCAAGCCCGCCGAGGTGGCGGTCGTTTACAATTCGGCGCTACCGGAGTCGGCGCAACTCGCCCGGCTCTACTGTGAGCTGAGAAAGGTCCCGGAAGCCAATCTGATCGGACTGAAATTGCCGGTGGCCGCGGATATTTCCCGCAGTGAGTTCGACACCACGATCCGCAAACCGTTGCGGGACGAGTTTCAGGAAAGGGGCTACTGGGAACTCGGGTTGGACGCCAACCGGATGATGCTGCCGGTCAAAAATAAAATCCGGGTCATCTTGCTGATGCGCGGAGTGCCGCTGCGGATCAAGCCGGAGCCGAAACCAGCGGACTTCAAGGCCGATCCCAAGGACCCGCTCAGCCCGCGGGATGAGGCGGCAGTGGACTCCGAACTATCGTTGTTAGGGGTTGAGGGGCTGCCCGTCAAAGGGGTGCTGGAAAACAAGTTTTACCAGAGCGAGAGCCCGCTCAACGAGTGCAAGCTGCCGTTCGTCATGCTGGTGGCCAGAATCGACGCCGCAAGCGCCAAAACCTGTGAGCGGATGATGCGTGATACCGTGGAAACCGAGACTGCCGGACTGTGGGGCATGGCCTACGTGGATCTGGCAAATAAGGGAGACCAAGGCGAGGGGTATAAAATGGGCGATGACTGGTTGGAGGCCGTGATCGCCGCCAACCTCAAGGCGGGCATTCCCACCGTGGTGGACCGGTTCAGCGACACCCTGCCGAAAAACTACCCGATGGGAGACGCCTCACTCTATTACGGCTGGTATGACTGGCATGTGAGCGGCCCGTTGCTCAATCCGGCCTTCAAGTTCCGCAAAGGAGCGGTGGCGATGCATCTCCACTCGTTCAGCGCCCAGCAACTGCGGGACGTCACCAAGAACTGGTGTGCTCCGCTGTTAGAGAAAGGCGCGGCGGTGACGGTAGGCAATGTGTACGAACCCTATCTGCACCTGACCCACAACCTTGGGATTCTGCACCAGCGTTTGCTGTCCGGCATGACCTGGGTGGAGGCCGCCTGGGCGGCGATGCCGGTGGCATCGTGGCAGGGGGTGGTGCTCGGCGATCCGCTCTACCGCCCGTTTGCCCGACTGAATGGAAGCGGTCCCAGACTCAAGGAGAATTCCAGTTTCATGGCCTTGCGGATGGCGGCCCTCAAGTGGGGGGACGATCCAGCCGAGTATCGCAAGCAACTGCTGGCAGCCTCCGAGAGGATGAAAAGCGGCACCCTCGCGGAGGCGCTCGGGCTGTGGCTGGTATCCCGCGGAAAGTCGGCCGAGGCCACCGTGTTTTTCAACGCGGCCAAGGAACATTACCCCACTCCATCCGACAAAATCCGCCAGGATTTCAACCTCATCGCCATCCAGCGCGCGGCACCCGGCGGCAAAGCCCAGGCGATCAATGCGCTGCGCGCCGCGCGCAGCCGCTGCGGCAAGGCTCCGGAGGCCGTCGCACTGGCCGCCTGGCTCGATATACTCGATCCGCCGCCCCCGCCGGCGGCGAATCCCAAGAACTCGAAGAAACCGGCAGCCACCGGGAAAAAGAAGTAGTTCCAACCCTCCTGATCTTGACTGCAACACCTGCTGACTGGTTATGACATACGGGTTTCTCCATGAGCTGATCTGGCATCCGCCGCTGGCCTTCGAGGAATGCGGCGGTGGCGACAATCCCAACGAATTGGAACTCCAGGCGCTGTGGTTCGCGGGGGCGTTCGGCCGGAACTTCCGCACCACCGACGGGCGCGGGGTCAAGGTGGTCCAGTTCGGCGAATGGAACCGTGGCGCGGGACCGGATTTTTTCCATTGTGCGGTGGAGCTGGACGGAGCACTCAAAACCGGCCCGGTGGAACTCGATCCGGTGGCGGCGGACTGGGAGGCCCACGGTCATGCCGCTGATCCTGCGTTCCGCGAGGTGGTGCTTCATGTGGTGTTTTGCGAGGATGCGCGGCGCCCGTTCACGCGCACTTGCGAGCACCGGGACGTGCCGCAGGTGGTGATTTCCCAGCATCAATTGGCGGATGCCCTGAACCGTCCGCCGCGGGAGGTGGCCATCGCCCATCCCGGCCGCTGCGTGTTTCCCCTCAAAGGGCTGTCCGCTGCAGCGCTGACGGAATTGTTGGATGAGGCGGCACGGCACCGGGCCACGGTCAAAGCCCGCCGCTGGATGCGCACCGAGGACGCCCACGGTCGCGATGCGGCGCTCTTCCACGCCACGGCGGAAACGCTCGGATACGGCGGCAATGCGCTGGCGATGCGGCTGCTGGCCCAGCGGGTGCCGCTCGCGTCGCTCAAACCCCGCGCGGAGGCGGTCGAGTCGCTGTTGTTCGGGGTGGCCGGTTTCCTTGCGCCCGAACTTCACGAGCAGGCCCCGCCGGACACCCGGGAATATCTGCGCGGCCTGTGGGAACAATGGTGGCGCAACCGCGGGGATTTTGAAGTGGCACCGGAGCGGCGGATTCCATGGAAACTCCACGGCCAGCGGCCCGCCAACCACCCCCACCGGCGGATCGCCGCGCTGGCCTCGCTGGTGGCCGTCTGGCCGCAATACCGGCGGCTGGCCCTGGCCCGCCCGTTCAAGGCCAAACCCGTGCTCGATTTCCTCGGTGGCTTGAAGCATGATTTCTGGTCGCGGCGGCACACCCTCACCTCGTCCGAGACCGCCCAAGGACTGGCGCTGTGCGGGCGCACCCAGGGGCTGGAATTGCTGGCCAACCACCTGGTGCCGCTGGCGCTGTGGGAGGACGGGATGAAGTTCAAGGATTACCTCAAGCTGCGCCATTCCGCGCCTAATCAGAAGGTGAAACGCTGCTCCATCCGGCTGTTCGGTTCGATGATGCTGGCACAACCCTGGCTGCGCCGGGTGGCCCATCACCAGGCCATGTTGCAGATCTATCACGACTTCTGCCTGGAGGACTTCAGCGACTGCGATGCCTGTCCGTTTCCGGAGCAGCTCGCCCAATGGAGATAGACCCGCGCTTGTTGCCATGATCATCACACTCAACGGAACCCCGCACGAAATCCCCGCGCCCGTGACCCTCGCCGCCTTGTTGGAAACCCTCGGCCTGGCCGGGCGGCCGGTGGTCGTGGAACTCAATGAAGTCGCCGTCTTGCCCCGCGATTATTCCACCACCACGGTGCCCGCTGACGCACGGTTGGAGGTGGTGACGCTTGCCGCGGGCGGCTGACTGAAAATGGGCTCCCGGGGAAATAATCAGGAAACCGTGTTTTTTTCCTTGTCAGCAAGC
>JAIPKB010000030.1 GCA_021733795.1 Akkermansiaceae bacterium
GTGGCTGGCGCCCCCCCGCCAGGCCGTCTTTTGAACCGTGGCTGGCGCGGCTCGCGCCAGGCCGTCTTGGAGGCGGCTCGCCTCCAAACCTTGGTGATCCTGACCACTCACCCCACGAACTGCTCGACCGCCAGCGCCTTCATGTAGTCGCGGTTCATGCGGGCGATGTGCTCGACGCTGATTTCCTTGGGACAGGCCGCCTCGCACTCGTATTGATTGGTACAGTTCCCAAAGCCTTCCGAGTCCATCTGGCGAACCATCGCCAGCACCCGCTTGTTGCGCTCCGGCTGGCCCTGCGGCAAATGCCCCAGGTGGGAAACCTTGGCGGATACGAACAACATCGCCGACGCATTCTTGCAGGCGGCCACACAGGCCCCGCAACCAATACAGGCCGCCGCATCAAACGCCGAATCCGAAGCCGGTTTGGAAATCGGAATGGCATTCGCGTCCACTGCCGATCCCGTCCGGACGTCCACATATCCTCCCGCTTCCATGATCCGGTCAAAAGCCGTGCGGTCCACCATCAAATCCCGGATCACCGGGAACGGATTGGCCCGGAACGGCTCGATCCAGATCGTCTCCCCATCCGCAAACTTGCGCATGTGGAGCTGGCAGGTCGTCACCCCCCGGTCCTTGCCGTGGGGGATGCCGTTGATCGTGAGTGAACAAGTACCGCAAATCCCCTCGCGACAGTCGTGGTCGAAGTGGATCGGCTCATCGCCCTTGCTGATCAGGCCTTCATTGACGATGTCGAGCATTTCAAGAAACGAAGCTTCCTCGGGGATCTCCCGGGCTTCATAGGTCACAATACGACCCGCAGCCTTGGGATTGGGCTGGCGCCAGACTTTGAGAGTGAGGTTCATGGTGGATGGAATGGATGATGGAAAATCACGCCGCACGATGGCAGCGGCGGCGGCGGGGCCAGCCTAGAATGAAAACCAAACCAGCGGCCAGCAGAAAACACCGGATCACCGCGGGATCGCAAAATCCGCACGATCTTTGAGAAATGAGGCGTGGTTCACCCGCCGGCGGACCATCTCCAGCCTTCACCGCCTCCGGCCATCCCGCGTTCCTCAACAGGCCGCCACGCTCTCCAGCCGACTTTCACCGCCCATAATCGCTGTTTCTTCAGGAAAAATGAAACTATTTGACATTTTTCCGATATTTTTGATTGACAGGTGGCGCGAAAAGCGTAGCTTTCGCGTCTCGCGACAGACAAGCAGGCGGTCCGACTGAATATTCTTAGGGTTTTTGGGTTTTTCCCTGGAAGATCGGTCGGGCCGCTTCACTACCGCGACATTCTCTGGCGCCTGGCGCCGAAAATTGTAGGCGGTCCGACTGAATGCTCCCCTGGTTTTTGGGTTTTCCTTGGGTGAATCGGTCGGGCCGCTTCTTTTTTCAACCCTCCGGATTTCCGGGAGCAAGCGCCCGTCCCGCCTTGTTGCGCCCCAGCCAGGCATAACCGAGAAAGCCTGCGGCAAAGAGCAGCATGAACAACGAGAGAAACTGCCCCTTGGTCAGCACGCCCTCGATCACCCAGGCCGCATCCGGCTCCCGGAACCGCTCCGCAAAAATCCGGAACAGCGCGTAAAACCCGAAGAACAACCCGGTCAGGGTCCCGTGGGGAGCCTTGGGAAAGCGGACCCGCACCCACCATAGAATGGCAAACAGCGCCAACCCCTCCAAGCCGGCCTCATACAACTGCGATGGATGCCGCGGCTCCAAATAGGGGGCCAGCGCCTCGGTCACCGCACCGGACTCGCGGGAGGCCGCCAGCACTTCGCCAAACACCCGACCGTGCGCCACCTCGTAGCCACTTTGCAGATTGCCCATGTCCAGCGAGAGCCGCGCGGTTTCCAGCGCCTGCCAGGCCGGCACCAGCGACGGTTCCGCATCGGCGGCGGCCGCTGCCGCCCGCTCAAAATTCAACGGCAACGACTCGGGAGCCCTCGGATCACCCAGCGCGGTGGGGAATTTCATCGCCCAACTCACGCCGTTGGCCACCCGGCCGTAGAGTTCCCCGTTGACGAAATTGGCCATCCGCCCGAAAAACAAGCCCACTGGAGCCACCACGCACAATCCATCCCCCAAGCCGGTCCAGGAGACCTTGTGTCTGCGGGAGTAAAACCAGGTGAGCACCACCAGCCCCAGAATTCCGCCGTGGCTGGCCATCCCGCCCTCCCACACCGCCAGCAAATCCCAGAATGGAAAACTGCTCCGGAACCCGGTCAGCAAGCCGGGCGAATAAAACACCGCATACCCGAGCCGCCCGCCCACAAACACCCCCAATAACGCCGCCGCCGCGATGAAATCCGCCGTTTTTTCCGGTGCCAACACCCACAAGCCCCGCCGGGCAAGGTTCCGCAGCAGCAGAAACCCCACCACAAACCCCAGCAAATACGCCGTGCCATACCACCGCAGGGCAAAGCGCTCACCCAGCGAAACAATCACCGGATCCAAATCATGCACATAAATGGCCAACACGGGCGGCAGCACACACCATCCCGCCCCACAACGCAAGCCCCAGATTTTGCCGGAATTTTTGGCGGCGGCGGTCCTAGTGCTGGTGAGCGTCGCAGGTGCAGGCGTATTCAGCGAGGTTGCAACCGGGGCAGTGGCCGAGGTTCAATGCGATCCGTTTGCTGACGGGCTTGGCATCCGGCGAGGTTTTGATTTGCAGGATCAACGGAATGGAATCACCGGCCGGAAGTACCTGCGCGGAAACCAACGACTCGCCAACCCGGGTGAAGGTGAACTTGGTGGGTTTGGAACGGTCGCCGCCGGTGCCGGTTAGGGATTGCTCCTTGAGGGCTGCGGGCTTGCCGTCGTCCCCGAGGAAGGTGATCTTGAGTTTGCGCTCTGGAGTGACCAGCAACTCGCAGTGCGGTTCCACGGCAGTGATGACAAGGCCGCCGTTGGGACCCGCCACCTTCTTGACATGGACATGGCCGTCAGCGGCATGAGCGGCGGGAATGAGGGCCAGAGCGGCGACGGCAAGCAGGCTTTGTAGTTTTGTTTTCATCGTGTTGTTTCGTTGTTGGTATCGGTTGTTGGTATCGGTTGTTGTTTCGGTTGCGATCAGAGGTTTGCGGGGGTATCGGCGGTGCGAAGTGCGGCCTTGCGGCCGAACAAGCGGAACAGGGCCGGGGTAATGGCGAAGCCAACCAGAGTGGAGGTCACCAGGCCACCAACAATACATACGGCCACCGGGTGGAGGATCTCCTTACCAGGTTCCCCGGCGGCCAGCATCAGCGGCACCAGGGCGATGCCAGCCGCCAGCGCGGTCATGGTGACGGGCACCAGCCGCTCCAAGGTGCCGCGTTCGATCATCGCACGGGTGAAGCCCTCACCTTCGTGATGAACAAGGTGGAGATAATGGGATAGCATCATGATCCCGTTGCGGGCGGCCACTCCGCCGACCGCGATAAATCCGACCAGCGTGGCGATCGAGATATTACCGATCAGTAACCAGGTGAGGACCAGACTGCCCATCAGCGCAAGCGGCAGATTCACCAACACCTGCAACGCCAGGGAAAAACTCCGGAAGAAGCGCCACAAGAGCATGGTGATGATGCCCAGCACCCCGGCAAAAAGCAGGCCAATGCGCCGGGTCGCAGCCTGCTCCGCTTGAAAGTCCCCTTCGTAGCTTATATATACTCCGCTAGGCATGGTGATATTTTCCGTCACCTGGCGTTGGAGGTTTGCCACCAGTTCTCCAGCGTCGGAACGGGTGGGTTTGATCGAAACAATGAACCGCCGCTGGGTGTTTTCACGGGAAATGGCGTTGGGACCCTGAGCTTCTCGAATGTCAGCCACCAGTCCGAGCGGAATCCGCCGGCCGCTGAGGGTTTCGATCGGCAGCTCCTTGAAACGAGCCGGGTTCTCCCGCCATGCCTCGGGCAGGCGGATGGCGAGGTCGATCGTCCGCGGACCATCCCGGAGCTGGGCGATCGTCTCACCTCCCAACAAGCTGGCAAGGGTCCGGTTGATCGAACCCGGAGTGACCCCATGGGCATGCGCGCGTTCCCGGTTCACCTCGATCCGGAGTTGGGGGATGGATGCCTGCTGGTCCAGCTTGGCATCCTCAAGCCCGGGGATCGCGCGGGCGATTTGTTGGATCTGCTTGCCGATTTCCCGGGTCTGTTCAAGCTCGGGCCCGAAAATCTTGATTGCGACGGGAGAGGTCACCCCGCTGAGCATGTGGCTGATCCGGTGCGACAACGGCCCCGCCACCGCGCTGAAGGAACCGGGAACCTGCTGGACGCGGGTGCGGATGTCCTTGAGGACCTCCTCCCGGCTGCGCCCTGCGGCCGACGGTTTGAAATCGACATCAAATTCCACGTTGGAAATCGGCACAATGTGATCGCTGCGTTCGGCCCGTCCGATCCGGCGGCCGATGCGATGGACCTCCGGCACCTGCCGCAGCTTGGTCTCGATGGCGGCGGACAACTGTTCCATTTCCCCCAATGCGGTGCCGGGGGCGGCTCCGGTGGTGATGATGACGGTTTCCTCATGGAAGGCGGGCAGGAAATCCCGGCCCATCATCGGATAGAGCGAGGCAGATGCCAACAACATGCAGGCCACGCCCCCCAGCACCAGCAGCGGATGATCCAAACTGAGGCGCAAGAGGGTGTTTTTCAACAGCCATTTCAACCCGCGGACGAGCCATCCGCCGGTATCCGCGAGCTGCGCGGAGTCCGCTGTCCCCGCCTTGGCCGGACCCTTCAACACGAGTGAACAAAGGACCGGAATCACGGTGAGTGATACCAGGAAGGAGGCGATCATGCTGATGATCGTGGCGATGGCGATCGGTCCGAACAAACGCCCTTCGACGCCGGCCAGCCCTAACAATGGGAGGAACACCAGGATGATCAGAACGGTGGCATAGAAGATGGAATTCCGCACCTCGCCCGACGCCTCGGCGATGACCTGAAGCCTGGCTTTCGGTTTTGGCCGAGAGGCGTTTTCATGCAGTCGGCGATGGACGTTTTCGACATCTACGATGGCATCGTCCACCACCATCCCGATGGCGACGGCGAGTCCGCCGAGGGTCATGCTGTTGACGCTGAGTCCCAGCCATTTGAAGGTGATCAGAGTGATGGCAAAACTCAGCGGCATCGCCATCAGGGTGACAAAGGTGGTGCGGAAATTTAGCAGAAACAAAAACAACACGATGGTGACCATGATCGCGCCATCGCGGATCGCTTCGGATAGATTGCGGATGCCGTTATCGATGAAATCCCGCTGACGGAACAACACGGTGGCCTGCACCCCGGCAGGAAGGGTCGGATTGAGTTCCGCGATGGCCGCCTCGATCTTCTCCGTCAGCCCGATGGTGTCAAAGCCGGGTGCCTTGGTCACACTCATGATCACCCCCGGGGTTCCGTCGATGGCGGCGTTTCCCCGCACCGATTCGACATCCCAGACCACCGAGGCGACATCGCCGATGGCGATCGGCCGGTCCTTGGTGGTTTTGATGACGGTCAGCGCGATTTCGGTTAGATCGGTCGTCATGGCGAGATTGCGGACCATGATCTCTTGGGCACCGGAGCCAATAAAGCCACCGGTCGTGTTGCTGGCGGCCTGGGAGACCGCGGTTTTGAGTTCTTCAAAAGTAACATCGTGCGCCTGCATCCGCCACGGGTCCGGCTGGACCTGGGCCTGCTTGACTCCCCCGCCCATGTTGAGCACCTCCGCGATGCCGGGGATGGATTGCAGCCGACGGCGGACGGTCCAATCGGCAATCGACCGGACCTCCATCGGCGGAGTTGTCCCATCTTCGCTGCGGATACCGATCAACAGGATTTCACCCATCAGTGAAGCCACCGGAGTCAGGTAGGGGTCGATGCCCGGCGGCAGCGATTCGCGGGCGACTTGCAACCGTTCCTGCACCAACTGCCTCGCCCGAAAGATATCCGTGCCCCAATCGAACTCGGCATACACCAACGAAAGCGCGATGTCCGAGGTGGATCGCAGCCGGGTGAGGCCGGCGACACCCATCAGCGAGCTTTCGATCGGCTGGGTGATTTGCGACTCCACCTCCTCTGGCGACAGCCCGGGAGACTCCACCAGGATAATGACGGTCGGTTTGGTTAGATCGGGCAGCACCTCCACCGGCAAACCGCTACCGACGTAAAACCCGGCGAGCAGTAGGAAAACTGCGGCCACGACGATCAGGGCGCGGTTGGCCAGAGACCAACGGATCAGCAGATTCAGCATCGGGTCAGGAAGGATCGGTGGTGATGGATGCGGGGCTACGTTTGACGAACGACATCACCACCAGCAGCAGGGCCAGCACAGCAGTGGTCGCCATAAACAGGCGTTCCCGCCATCGCGGGGCACCGGAGTGGGCGTCCCCGCCAGGATGCTGCGCGGCAGCCCGTTGGGCCGCCTCCTCGGCAGCGGTGGGTTCAGAACCGTCCGCGTTGTGTTTATGCCCATGGACGGCTTCCAATGCCTCCTGAACGGAGACCGCCCCGGCACCGGCGAAGCCGAGTGGATAGGAGCCGGTCGTTACCACCTGATCTCCGGGAAACAGACCGGTGAGAATCTCCACCCGATCGCCGCTAATTTGCCCCGCCCGCACCGGCATCCGGTGAAACAGGTTGGCGTTGTCGAAATCAGTCACAAACACATGACGGTCGGCAGGCCCTCCCTGCAAGGCGGTGCGAGGCACACTCAAAACCGCTGCCCGCCGGCTGAGCACAATGTTGAATTCCACCCGCATTCCGGGGCGCATCCGCAAGCCGGGATTGGCCACCCGGAAAACCGCATCAATCGTCCCACCGGTGGGATCTGCGGTGGTGCCGAATCGCAGCATTTCACCCTCGATCACCCCCGCCCCCAGCGCGGGCACTGTCAAATGGGCGCGCGCCCCCGGCGCAAGCTGACCGGCGTGATGCTGCGGCACGCGGGCGATCGCCCACACCTCACCGAGATCGGAGATATCCAATAATTCCTTTTCCGGTTCCACCGGTTCCCCCAGCCGGACATGCGATTGGACGACGAGTCCCCCCATCGGTGCCTTGAGTTGGATGGAGGGCGGCGGATCACCCGGTTGGCGGCTCTCGACGGTGACCAGTGGCTGACCGGCGGTGACGGTGTCCCCTTCCTGCACCGCAATCGCGGAAATCCGGCCGGGGATGCGACTGCTGAGGACCGAGTGCCGGTTTGGAATCTCGACGATCTCGCCCAAGGAAAACGCGGTTTTCTCGAAATCGGACTCGATGACCTCCTCGGTTTCAATGCCCAGGGTTTTCACCGCAGCCTCATCGAGCGCGATGACGGTAGCTGTTTCTTCGGCACGAATGCCTGCCAACAGTATGGCGAAAATGATAATGGATGGTTTCATATTGGAAGAGGTGATATTGGAAAGGGCTCAGGGTTGGCCGGTCGCCGCCTGGTGCCGGGCGGCGGCGAGGTGGAACTCGCGCAGGGCATCGATGCGGGTCGCGGCGAGCTGCAAGAGCTGCTCGCGGGCGCGGAGGACGGTTTGCAACTGGGTCTGACCGTTTCGCCAGGCGGTTTCCGCAGCCGCCACCTGTTCGTCGGCCAGTGGTTGGAGTTGGTTGGTGATTTCGTCGGCCAGCGCCGCCCACTCGCGCATCTCGGAACGGGCGGTCTCGACTTCAAGCTTGATGGTGCGGGCAAGCGCACGATGTTCGAGTTGCTTTCGCTGATGGCGGGCCACGGCTTCGGCGATGCCACCCTCGTTTTTGTTCCAAAACGGCAACGGGATTTTCAGCTGAAACCCCAGAATGCCGTCGCTCTGCCGACCCACCGGCACGTCTTCGGTGTGCTCGAGAGCGGTGAATACGCCGATCTCAAGGTCGTCATACCGGCGGGATTCCTCAAGGGTGATCGACTGCGCCGCCGCTCCGATTTCCAGCTTGGCGGTTTGCAGATCCGGCCGGTTGAAACTCCCCGTCGCCGTTGGCATCGCGATCGGCGGGAGCTTGCCGGAGACCACCAAGCCCTGGTTGGGCAACATGCCTAACAACGGCTTGAGCCCGCCAATCAATCCTGCTTCGCGGGCGTCGAGCTGGCGCACCTCGGCGGCCACCCGCGCCGACTCGATCCGGGCCTGCCCGGCGTCGAGCAACGAGCCCTCACCCTTGTCCGCCGCCTGTCGAATCGAGTCCGCCAGTTCGCCGGTCACTTTCGCCTGCGCCTCGAGCAGGCTCCGGCGTTCGCGGATTGCCAGCACCTCGATGAGGACCGCCCGTGCCTGGGCGGCAAGGCGGCGTTCGAATTCGCGGACCTCGGTTTCCGCGATGGTGACTTGGGTGAGCGAAAGCGCCTTTTCGCTCCGCAGACGGTCGGTGACCGGGAACCTCTGGGAAAAGCCGATTTCGATACGGCCCTCGTTGAAATCGCGGTTGGACTCGGCGGCAAACTGGAGTTCGGGATTCGCGCGCCGCCCGGCTTGTTCAACCCGGCCCAGGGCCTCCTGGATCCGCACCCGCGCGGCGGCAAGATCCGGATTCTGGGAATGCACCCGGTTGGCCAGATTGGCCAGGGTTACGATCACCGACGACTCCCCCCGGAGAACCGGTGAAATCGA
The DNA here is from genome assembly GCA_021733795.1 of Akkermansiaceae bacterium. Classification (GTDB taxonomy): domain Bacteria; phylum Verrucomicrobiota; class Verrucomicrobiia; order Verrucomicrobiales; family Akkermansiaceae; genus Luteolibacter. The sequence continues at coordinate 8,564 of JAIPKB010000030.1, forward strand.
TATCACAAAAATAGGAAAATATTTGAGAATGGACATGGATATGGATATGGTATTTGAAACTTCTGGATTGGACGCGATCCGCACGTGGGGATCGCCGCAGGCTGTCCCAAACCTTGGGATGCCGCACGCCGGTTCGCGCCACCAAGGCACGAGGGAGCGTCAAGCCAGCTCAAATAACCGGTGGAATATCCTTTTCCAGACACGGGCCGTCCGGCAGGACGTCGCCTTCGTGGCGCAACCACAAGCCCGACGACTCATGCAGTACCAACCCGATCAACCCAGCCCCGTCCACCGCGTATGGCGTGGCGTGACCACAGATCCCGTGGTGGTGGTGGTGCTCGGCCGGGCATTTGTCATCGTGGTCCGGATCGCCACCCGGACACTCGCCGTGTTCGACATGACACTTGCCATCGGCATGGGTCTTGGCCACCACCTCACATGGGTCGGGGGCAAACATCCTCGCCTGCAGCCCGGCTAGCAGGATGCAAAAGACGAACCATCTGACGAAAAGATGTCGCATCGACGGACGGCAGATAGGTGACAACCAACCCGATGTCAATCTCTGAATAGAGAATATTTCGGTGTTCGGTGTTTCGGTAGCTCCGTATTTGCGTCTGGCCCTCAAGGAGCGTGGGCGTCCTCGCCCGCCAGCCAAAGGATCGTGAAAGGAAAGCACAAGCGAGGCCGGGACGACTTCCCTTGATGTCACCCTTCCAGCCGTCGCCAGCGGACCTCAGTGCTGCGCCAGCAGCTCCACGATCCGGCGGGTGGCACCGTGATGGCGTTCGAGAATGGCGGTGGCACGGGCGGTGACATCGGCCGCGTATGCCGGATCAAGCGTGCGCTGGATCGCCGCGACGAGCTGGTCCCGGGTGGCCGGCCGGAGACAGGCGGCGACGGCGGTGAGTTGGGTGACCAACGGCTCGAAGTTTTCCATGTGCGGCCCAAAGATGACCGGCTTGGCCGCTTGGATCGCCTCACAGGGGTTCTGACCGCCGGTGGATAGAAAACTTTTTCCAACAATCACCACGTCGGCGTGGGCGGTCCAGTCCCGAAGTTCACCGGTGGTATCCACCACCAGACAGGCGGTGGCTGGCCGGGCGGGCGGCCGGTGGATCGAGCGTAAGACCACCTCGAACCCGGCGCGGCCGAGGTCGGCGGCGACTTGGGCACGGCGCTCGGCATGGCGGGGGACGATCACCGGCAACGCCTCAGGCACGGCCCGCCGGATCGCCTCCGCCAGCCACGCCTCCTCGCCGGCATGGGTGCTGGCCGCAAGGATCACCGGCCGCCGCTGCGCGCCTTCCGCAAAAGTTTCCAGGATGGCGGCAAACTCCGGTCGCCGGATTGGCACCGGACCACTGCCGGGGTCGATCTTGAGACTGCCGGTGGGATGGATTTTTGCGGCGGCCACGCCGAGGGTGTGCCAGATGGCGGCGTCGGCCGGATCCTGGACGGCGACCACATCCAGCATGCCGAACAGCGGGCGCACCCATGCGGCGAAGCGCCGGTAGCGGGCGGCCGAGCGGGGCGACAAGCGGGCATTGACCAGACTCACCGGGATCCCGCGGCGGCGGCAGGCGAGCAGCAACTGCGGCCAAGCCTCACCCTCCACCAGCACGATCCGGGTGGGCTCAAACCGCTCCAAATACCGCCGCACCATGACTGGAAAATCCAGCGGTGCGTAGGTCACCCGGACGCCCTCCAGCTCGGCACCGGTGGCCACCGCATGACCGGTGGCGGTGCCGGTGGCCAGCACGAACCGGAGCGCGGGCTCGGTGGTCCGCCATTCGCGGATCAGCTTGAGCGCCAACAGCGCCTCGCCCACACTCACCGCATGCAGGTGGACGGCGCCACAGGGTTCGAACTCCGGCGGCTCGCCATAGAGCGACACGCGTTCCTCCAGCCGGGTGCCCAGCCCGCCACGCCGCAGCATCCTGCCCAGCCAGCCGGGAAATGCCGTCAGGAAAAGCAGCGGCAACAGCAGCCGGTAGATGGTGAGCCCCAGGAAGAATCGCATCGCACGCCGACTCTACGCCGAAACCTCCCGAGCGTAAAGCAGGATGGCGCTGCTGCCGTATTCGCGCCGATCCCGCAACCCCCACCCGGCAGCTGCGGGGCTGGCCTGGCTGGCGGAGATTTCCGCGATGAACCAACCCTGCGCCGCAAGCCGTGGCGGAAGCAGGTCGCCCGCCAGCAATTTCGCGACCAGATCGGGGTCGCCGGGGGTTTTGCAATATGGTGGATCGGCGAAAATCAGGTCGTAGGCGGCGAGGTCACGGCGCAGGTACGCCCCCACCTCGGCCCGGACCACCCGCCCGCCAGCGAGCTTGGATTTCATGAGATTCTGGGTGATCACGGAAGCCGCCTGCCGATGCTCGTCCACAAACACGCAGGAGGCGGCACCTCGACTGAGGGCTTCCAGACCGATCGCGCCGGAGCCGGCAAACAAATCGAGCACCCGCGCGTTTTCCACCCGTTCACCGAGAATCGAGAACATCGCCTGGCGCACAAAATCGGTGGTGGGGCGGGCTACTGCGGAAGGGACCTTGATCGTGAGCCGGCCGGCGGATCCGGCGATGATTCTCATGGCGGGGTGGGTGGTGGTTCGAGTGAATCGGGCGGGATTTCCTCGCCGAGCGTGAGCAGGGGCTGCTGGATGGTGCCGGAGAGCGACAAGTCCAGCGCCACCCGCTGGGGTGTGCTCAGCGGAGTGGGACGGGGTTCGGATGCCAGATCGGGAAACACCCGCCGGGCAACGGCGGCGGCGGTCTCCGGCGGAGCCACCAGCCGGAGCACTGCGGCCACCCGGCCGTCGGCCAGCAGCGTGCCATTTCCTAACAACGAAAGATCATCCCCAACCAACCGGAGATCCGGGCAGGAAAGCATCCCGCCGCGAATGACCGCAGTGCAGGACGCCTCATCAAACGCGAGTTTCTCCCCGGCATACCGGGTGTCAATCCCGGACGCCGTGCCCACCAGATCGCCCTGCCAGGAACCGGGGACCAGCAGCCCGCCGAGAAACCTGGCCTGAACGAGGGCGGCCCCGGCTTCCACGCTGAGGCCAAACCGAGGCATCGCCAGCGATATCGGCTGCAGCGGCAGTTCGACTGAGAGGTGGGCCGGCAACCCGGGCAGCAGCGCCAATTGCCCGCCGCAGCGGACCTCCAGCCCGGCGACCCGGGTGAGCACCGGGTCCGGCTGCAGGGTGAGCACCGGATCCTGCCATGCGAGCCTCGCGTGAAACCCGGACAGGATCTCCTCACCCCCCACTGCCAGCGTTTTCACCCCGATGGTCGAAGATGCTGGAGCGCCCGCCAGCGGGAGATCGCCGTCCAAACCATCGAGTTTGAGCAAAACCCGCCGATCTGCCGCCGAACACAGTTGGAATGAGGCCGACCGCAGATGAAGCCAGCATGTGGGTGCGGGCGGCGGAGCCGCGGCGGGTGCGGCGGCGGGCGGGACTGCTGGTTTGGCACCAGCCGCAGGTCCGGGCTCACGGTCGGGTGGGGAGGAGCCGGGGACAGCGGACGGGGAAGGACCGGGAGTGGCGGCGGCCAACGGCATCGATGGCGCCACCTCCACCTGCTGGGCCAGGTGGGACATCATCTCGACCGTGAGCACCAACCTGGGCTGGTCCACCGTTAGCGTGCGGATCGACAAACGCCGCTTCAGCAGCGCCGACCACACCGGTTGGATCCTGACCAAATCGATCTCCAACAGCGGCTTGGCAACCTGCTCGCGCAGGGTGGCCGGTTGGGCAATCTCCACCCGGCCGAGGGTGATCCCGTTCCACGGCGACCACGACGCCGAGCCGATCCGGGTATCCAGTCCGCAGCGTTGCTGGATGCGTCCGGCGAGCGTCGCGCGGCCCCATGCCGAGGCCAGCCAGAGATTGCTCAGACCGAAGGCGAGGGCCGGCAACAGCAGCCCAAGCAACCACACCCGCCGCACCCAGATCCTCAGCCGGTGGCGTATCGGAACCGCGGTGGAGCCATCGGATTCCATGGCCGGAAGCTAGCGTTTCGGGGCCGGCTTACCATCGGTCTTGGTTGCCGGAAGCTTGATTTCACCAGCCTTGCCAGTGGCGAAGCGGACGACGATGCTCTTGTCCACCACCGGCGTGCCCTCGCTGGAAACCTCCTGAAACCGGTACACCAGCAAGCCGTGGCCGGAACCTTCCAAGCGACCGATCGCAAAGTTCTCCTTGCTCTTTCCAAGCGTCGTCTCCTCCTGAAACTTCCATTCCTTGCCGACCCACCCGCCGAGGATGCTGTCGGCATCCGCCTTGATGTCCTCAATGCGTTTCAACTCACCGTTCGGGGAATTGAACGAATCCGTGGCCTCGTTGTAGCGCAGGGTGGAAATGCAGCCGGCCGAGCCGGTAGCAGTGATGGTCCAGGAGCCACCCGCCCCCTTACGCAGCAGGATCAGCACCTCCTCCTTGCGCTTGAACTCACGCTTGGCCCAGAGCTTGCGGTAGTCGTCGTATTCCTCCTGGGTGAGTCCCAACTTGGGATCGAATGGCAGCGGCACCCCGGGCTTGGCCTTGGCCGTAAAATCCTTGAACCACTTCGGGTCCAGCCGGGCAGCGGCTTCGACCTTGGCAATGTAGCGATCAATCTCCCGCGGCGGCAGGACGATCCCGATCTCGCCACGCATCGGCACCCCCTCAGCGAGGACACCGGCAAAAACCTTGGGAACTTCCGCAGAAGCCGTGAGTGAGACCATGGCGGAGGCGACGAGCAGGAGATGGAATTTCATATCTTCAGGGAGACTGGGGGGCGGACCGGAGTTTGAACGCCCCCGCTCGAAAACTCAAGCGGCATTCCGCAAATCGACGATTTTGACTTGGCAGCCCTCATGCTCCAGTTATCCTGCTGAGACCACCCACCTTCCACCATGCCCGCCATTCCGCTCCTGAACCCATCTGCTGCTTCCGTTCCGGTGGGCTGCGGAACCCGTACTATTTCGAGGGCCAGCCGCCCCGGGCCAGGCCACCGGTATCGGACCACTCCATGAATCTCCGCAGGCTTTCGACAATCGCGTATTTTTTTGCGTGGCCGCTGCTGTTGCTGGCGGCGGATGGCTTGATCCGGGCGCGGGTGGTGCTGGCGTTCGGCTGGGTGGAGTGGAGCTACTATTTGGCATCGGTGGCGCTGATGCTCGGCGTGTATTGCGTGGTGGCCTGGGGCTTGCGCCGCCTGCATCCGCGGTGGCCATACCGCGGCGCGCTCGCCATGGTGGCGGTTTTCAGCCTGACCATGGTCGCCTTCGGCTACGGTGCCTATCGTGCCAACGGCGACCTGCCTGACTTATTCCTCCTTTCCTACATCCGTTGCGAGCCGGAAAACGCGATGATCCTCTTCAAGGATTCGTTCAAGTTGTATTACCTTTTGCCCCTGCTGCTGGCGATCACCGGGCTTTGCCTGCTGCTGGATCGCTCGCTCCGACTGGCTCCGGCATTGCCGCTGCGGGGGCTGCGCCGCCGGGTGCTCGCCGCCGGGCTTTGCTATGCGGCGATGTGGTATTGCTGGGGCGGCACTGCCGGGCGCGGCCAGTGTTTTGTCCCGATCGTGCGGATTCCGGCGGTGGTCGCGATGTATGGATACAACGAATGGAAAGGCATCAATCCGCGGCCGATCGAGCTTCCGCCACGGCAACCAACGTCGATTCCCGGAAAATTCCCCCGGTCTCCGGTCAATGTGCTGTTGATCCTCAATGAAAGCCTGCGCCGCCAGAACCTGGCAATCTACGGCCACCCGCGCGACACCACCCCCTGCATGACGCGGTTCGCGGCGGAACACCCGGAAAATTTGTTCAAGTTCAACCGGGCCTACACCAATTCCACCACCACCTTGTTGTCGGTGCCGAGCATTCTCACCGGCATTTCACCGCTCCAACCGATCCCATACCGGATCGAGGCCCCGCTGCTCTGGCAATGGGCCGGGGCCGCCGACATGGAGACCTTCCTCTTCACCTCCCACGATCTCTCCTGGTGCCACCTCGGCAGATTCATCACCACCCCGGCCCCGGACACCCACTGGGACCAAACGGTGGACAAACTGCCCCACTACCGCGACTTGGGCAGCGACGACCACTTCACCGTGGATCGGGCGGTCCGGCACCTCAAAACCTCCGCGAATTCCAGCCGCCCCTTCATGGGCGTCGTCCACCTCAACACCAACCACTACCCCTACAACACCCGCCGGGAGTACCAGCACTGGAGCGGTTCCGACGTGGACCTCTACGACAACACCATCCTCGAAACCGACACCCACACCGGCCGCCTCATCGACACCCTCCGAACCATTGGAAAACTGGAAAACACCGTCATCATTTTTGCCTCCGACCATGGCGAGGCCTTCAAAGAGCACGGCTACATCGCGCATTTCTACTGCCATTTTGCCGAAACCGTCTCGGTCCCCCTGTGGATCTACCTGCCTCCGGCCCTGCTGCAAAACCGCGACTTGGCAGACCTCGGAAACAACCTGGACACAACCGTGCAGAATCTGGACATCCTGCCCACCATCGCGGATTGCATCGGAGCCTGGGACCACCCGCTCGCGGCCGCGCCCCGCCAAGCGATGATGGGTCAAAGCCTGTTGCGCCCGCTCACCCCGGGCCGGACCGTGTGGATCACCAACACCGATGAATGCATCCACAGCGTGATCGGACTCAGTTCCATCACCGGCGACCAGCACTACATGATCCGCACCAGCAGCATGCCCGCCAAAGAGGATCTATACGACCTCGCCGCCGATCCCGCCGAACTGAACAATCTCTGGGAAACCCTCAGCGACACCCGCCGCAATGAAATCCGCCGGTCATTTCTCCGGTTTCCCGTCGCCGCCGGCATGATGCGGGCCGCCCTCCCCCAACTCGCACCAGACCCGGCCCCACACCCCAGATGATCGGCGGTCCTGGTTAGGGCTTCGCGTCCGGCGGCACCACATAAGCCCAGCGGGAACTGAGCACCTTCTCAATGATCACCCCCCGGAGTGACCGCATTTCCTGCGGCAATCCCAAGCGCAGGATCACCGACACCGGCTTGTGTGAGCCGGTATTGTTGCGCAGCAACGCCCGTAAAATGGTGTCGGCCTCACCGTTCTTGGCCGCATATCCCCACAGGAATTCCTCGCGGGCGGGCGCAGTCAACAGATAGCAGCTCCACTTTTCCTGGTTCACAAACTCATGGCTGAATAAATTGTCCGGCTTCGCACTCACCCGGAAATCGAGGGTGGTGCCCTTCGGGCGGTCCCGCGCATAGGAATCCCAGTTCATCGGTTGATAGGTCACCACCGTTTCCCAATCCACCAGAAACCTGTCGCCATCCTCCTCCACCAGCAGCACTTTGGTCTTGCCGTTGCCGACTACCACCCGGACCACCCAGAAGTTGTTCGCCGTTCCCAACATCGCTCCCTGAAAACCCCTCTGCCGCTGAAAACCCAAGGGCTCCAACGGATTTTCAGCATAGTAGCGCTCCATCAGCGGCCTGACCCGCTCCGGATGGCGCACCATGCCCGCCATCTCGTCCACCGACTTCGCCAGGCAAAAACTCCGAACCACCCGCTCCATTTGCACCAGCGAGCGCTCGATCTCCTGATCGGTGGCCTCGTCCTCGCTCACCTTGATCTCAGCCTGATGCTGCACCGCCTCCACCTCCTGTTCGGCATCGACCATCCGGGTCACCGACCACACCACCGCGCCGACCAGCAGCAGCCCGAGCAGCGCGAACCACCCCCACGGCAACGGCCTGCGCGCCGCTGCCGTCCGACCCCACTCCAACTCATCGGAGTTGAAAAGGGCGGCCTCGCCCTCATAGAGCACTTCCACGCCGGGCTCATGGGAGCGCTTGGCATCCATTTCCGGGACCTCAGGCACCTCCAGCCTGGCCTCCGGGGCCGGGCGCACCTCCACCCGCTCTTTCAGCACCTTCACCGCCTTCGCGTCCTTTTCCAACCGAAAAATCTCTTGCTCCCGGAAAACTTCCTCCTCCACCGGCCTGACTCCGATTGGTTTTTTCTCGCGTGCCATGTCCAGAGCAGGAATAGCCGAAAAAGACCATCGACGCAATGCCTGATTCAGGGTAAATATCCGCCCCACCACCACCGCCATGACAAATCCTCCGCGCCTGCTGATCCTCACCGCCGCCTTCGGCGAAGGGCACAACAGCGCCGCCCGCAACATGGCCCTGGCCCTCGATGAAACCGGTGCCGTCACCCGCGTTTGCGATCCCTGTATCATCGCCACCCCATTCTCCACCAAGCTGCTGGGTCGGCTCTACCGTTTCGCCACCGACCACCTGCCGCAGGTCTGGAAAAAAATCTACGACTCTATCGACCACATTGATTTCAACCGCAGCGCGATCGCCTCCACCCGCAAGCCCCAGGCCTACCTGGCCGGCCTCGTCGCCGAGTTCAAGCCCACGGCCATCATCAGCACCTACCCGCTCTACCCCTACCTGCTGGACCGGATTTTCAAACAATCCGGCACCCGCCTACCGGTCTTCATCGTGGTTACCGATTCGATGGAGATCAACTCCGCCTGGCTGCGCGCGCCGGGGGATTTCTGGCTTGTCACCGATCCCGCGACCCGCGAGTCGATGTCCGGCGGCAGAATCGCTGCCGCCCGGATCATCGACACCGGGTTCCCGGTAAACCCGGTGTTCTCCCGGCTCACCCCGCTCCCGGCCACAACCGCCTGCGAGCCGTTCCGGATCCTGTTCTTCCCCACCGCCCGGCGCAAGGCCCTCCGCGCGATGGGTGCCGCCATGCTCGCCGCCTCCCCCGCCGTTACGCTCATGATCGTCCTCGGCAGAAACGTCCGCCTGCTTTACCCGGAAGCCCGCAGGCTCCAACAAGCATTCCCCGGCCGCGTCCGCCTGCGGGGCTGGACCCGGCGGGTCCCCTGGCTGCTCAACGGGCACCACCTCGTCGTCGGCAAAGCCGGTGGAGCCACCGTCCACGAGGCGATCGCCGCCGAGTGCCCGATGCTCATCCACCACCTCGTGCCCGGCCAGGAGGAAGGCAACCTCCGCCTGCTCGAAACCATCGGTGCCGGCCACCTCGCCGCCGCCCCGGAGGCCATCACCCGCCACCTCGGAGCCATGCTCGCCAACGACGCCAGCCCCTGGCGCATCATGAAACAAGCCCTCGCCCGCCACCACCGCAACGCCGGTGCCATCACCGCCACCGCCTTCGTCCTTAAAATGACAGCAGACGGAAAGACCGAAGACGCCCCCTAACCTCGACCCTTCAGCATTTCAGCATTTCAGCATTTCAGCATTTCAGCTTTTCAGCTTTCACCCCATGACCTTCCTCTTTGACATCGGCCGCGTCCTGTTGGACTTCGACTTCGAAGCCTCGCTAACCCGCCTGCTGCCGCCGGGTGCCGGCCGCGCACGCGAACGGATGATGGTCTTGTTGGAAAAACGCGACGAGTTTGAAACCGGAGCCATCACCCCGGACACCTACATCGCCTGGGCCTTGCGGGAGCTTGAAATTCCGGCCAGCCCGGAGGAATTCCGCCACGCATGGTGCCACATTTTCACCCCGGTGGAGCCGATGTGGCGGGTGGTGCGCCGGCTTTCCGCCGCCGGCCACCGGCTCATCCTGTTTTCCAACACCAACTCCATCCACTGTCCGTGGGTCTTCACCGAGTTCCCGGACTTCGCCCTGTTTCCGGAGGCGGTGCTGTCCTATCAAGTGGGGGCCATCAAACCCCACCCGCCGATCTATCAATACGCCATCGACACCCATCAACTCGATCCCGCCCGCACCCTCTACCTCGACGACCTCCCGGCCAACATCGCCACCGGCCTCGCCTTCGGCTTCCGCGCCTTCCAATACGACCTGACCGACCACGCCGCCTTCGAAACATGGCTGGCGGCGGAAATGATGCGCACATGATCCTCCCCTCCCTGCAGGGTCCCTACACAAGGGATCGTCGTGTGAAAATGGCGGCAAAAATGGCAAGAAATTGAACCGCCGAGGAGGAGCCGGAGGAAAATCCTGAGGGAAGTGGCTACGGGGGGGGGAGGGAGCGAAAGCGGCCGCGTTGGTCCCAACGCGCCAGCGAACGGACAGCTCAAAAGATCACGCCCGGTCACAGATGCCGCCGGGTTCTCCAGCGACTGGAACCCATCCCGGCCCGATCCCAGTGAGATTGATCTTGGCGACGGTCGCATTCCGGTTTCCTGCTTCGACGGACACCCGGCAAGCCCGCTCCGAAGAAATTTATCGCTCCCGCGCCGATTTTCCCCGCCGATTTGCCTTGAATTGGGAAGGGCAAACCGTATTCTCGCGGTTGGAAAAGCCATCCCATGACCCCATCACCCTGCCGTTTTACCGAAGAATCCACCCTACTCAGCGTGACAGGGCGGCGAAATCAACGGCTTTATGAGCTATGACCGTGGCGTCATCAAGGTGCCCACCGCCAAAATCAGGGCTTCCAATGAGACACTGAAACCCTGAACATCAAAACCACCATGAATCCTCCAAACCATTTCTCACGCCGCAAATTCCTCGGCACCGCGCTGGCCTCGTCCGCGGTCGCCGGCATTGTCACTACTGTTAGATCCCGGGCCGCCGACGCGGCGCCGCCTGCTCCGGTGAAGTCCGACCGCAAGCTCAAGATCGGGCTTGTCGGCGGCGGCGGCCGCGGCAGTTGGATCGCCGGGCTGTTCCAAAAACACGGCGGTTATGAGTTCCATGCCGTGGCAGACTATTTCCAGGCGGTTGCGGACCGCGCCGGCGACACGCTCGGCGTGGACAAGGCGCGGCGGTTCTCCGGGTTGTCCGGTTACAAGAAACTGATAGAAAGCGGCGTGGAGGCGGTGGTGCTGGAGATCCCGCCGTATTTCTTCGCCGAACAAGCGACGGCGGCGGTCGCGGCCGGCCTGCATGTTTACATGGCCAAGCCGGTTGCCGTGGATGTGCCCGGGTGCCTGGCGATCGAAGCCGCCGGCAAACTGGCCACGCAAAAACAACGGGTGTTCCTGGTGGACTATCAGATGCCCACCGATCCATCCAACATCGAAGTCGCCCGCCGCATCCGCGAGGGCGGCCTCGGCAAACCGGCGCATGTGCAGACCTACGGGGTGGGCAGCGGATTTGCCGACCCGCCGAAAACGGCCAACATCGAAAGCCGCTTGCAGAACCTCGTTTGGGTCAACGACATCGCGCTCGGCTGCGATAACATCGGCAACTATGACATCCATGCGATCGACGCGGCCTTGTGGGTCATCGGCGAACGCCCGATTGCCGCCTCCGGGTCGTCGGGGATCGCGCGGCCGGAACCGCATGGCGACGGGCACGACGTGGTCTCGGTGGTCTATCAGTATGCCAACGGGGTGATTCACAACCATTTCGGGCAGTCGCTCAACAACACCAGCGAAGGCGACCTGCGGGTTCTCTGCCATGGTCCCGTCGCCCAGGCGCAGATCAATTACTGGGGCAAAGCCTTCCTGCGGGGCGGCCCGCAACAGTTCAACGGCGGCGTGATCGAAAACCTCTATGACTCTGGAGCAACACGCAATATCGCGAGCTTCCATCAATTGATCACCGGCGGCAATTTTGCCAACGAAATCGTGCGCCGTGCGGTGGACGGTTGTCTCGCCTGCATCCTCGGCCGCGAAGCCGCCGCCCGCCACGGCACGCTCACCATGGAGGCATTGCTAAACGAAAACAAACGCCTGGAAGTGGACCTGAAGGGGCTGAAAGCCTAGTATATTCTAACATGCAAGCGGGAAAACATGGATCACACACACCCATATATGCCATCATCTAGCAATGAAACCAGCAGGCAAGCCATGCATGGCCGGACCGCCCGGGCACTGGCCATTACCGCGGCTGTAACAGTCACGGCCCTTTGCCTCGTGCCGGCCGAAGCGGCCGACGCGCCTGCCTATCGTTGGAAAACGGAGAAGGATTCACTGAGCCTCATGGCCGGCGACAAGGTTGTGTACACCTGCCAGTTTGCGGCGGAGGGTTGGCACCCGTACATCCATCCTGTTAATCTGCCAGGCGGACCGGTGTTGACGGCCATGGCCCCGAAAGATCATCCGTGGCACCGGGGCCTGTGGTTTTCCTGGAAGTTTCTCAATGGCGTGAACTACTGGGACTTTCCCGCAGAACGGCCCAATCAGCCGGACGGAAAGACGGCCGTGATCGGCCCCGCCACCGTTCAGGCCACCGGGCCCACGGCGACGGTCAAGCTGCGATTGGAATGCTCCAAAGCCCAGGTGGTGCTGGCCGAAGAGCGCACCTTGGTGGGCTCGTTTCCGCGTCCCGATGGCAGTTATATCATCGATTGGACGTCGAAGTTCGCGGCCAAGGATCAGGACGTGGTCTTCGAGCGCACACCACCGCAGGAGGCACCATGGGGTGGCTATGGCGGGCTGGGGCTCCGGGCATCCAAGACGATGCGCGAGTTCCGCGCCATCGATAGCGAGGGCCGAACCGGCAGGGCCGAGGCCCATGGCAAGGCCGCCCGCTGGATGGATTTCAGCGGGATCTTCGGCGAACAGGATGAAAAGCCCACCGCAGCGGGCACGGCGATTTTCGATCACCCGTCCAATCCCCGTCACCCCGCGTCCTGGTATCTATCGGACACCACGGACCTGCCGTATTTCGGACCGGCACTGCTGTTCGCCGAGCCGATGACGCTCAGGGCCGGAGAGTCGTTTACAGTCAAGTACCGCATCCTCGTTCATCCGGGACCGGGCGATAAAACCGCCCTGGATAAGGAATATCAGGAGTTTGCCAAGTGAGCGCGGACCGCACGTGGCTGCCCTCCTATATTCCAGATTGATCTAGCATGAAAAACAACCATTCCAATGAAGAGTTGATCACACGAACTATCCACACAAAAACCACCCCCCCGATACCGGTCTCCGAGCCGCTCAACGGCGTCCTCAAGCGCCCCACCCAAAAAGCAATTTCCTGGCAATTTTGAGATCCGCGAGTACTTAAAGCTTGCATTTGCGCCGGGTACGTGCTACAGACGGGGCCCCCGAAAGGATATTACACATGAGACATGCGATTTGGACGATTTGTGAGGGAAGCGCCGGCCGACTGGCCCTGCCGGCGTGCCTGCTGGCTCTGACAGCCTATGGGTACGTCGACACGTCGAGTGGCGAGGTCGGGCGGGTTGTATCCGACGGGGCCACTTGGTCCGAGGCCCTCTCGACCGCGCGGGCGGCGTTCATCCAGTCGGCGGGCAAGGCGGCATCGGGCCAGCCTGCGATCGCGTTCAAACCATTCGACAGCGGCCCGATAGCCGGCAACGGCCCGGCAAGGCAGATTTCGGTCAACGTCGAAGGGCTCGATTCGATCCGTTTGATTACGACCCTCGTGCAGGGTCAGGCCAACTGCCACATCTGGGGCGAGCCCGTCCTGGTCGCCGCCGATGGTGCCAAGACTACGCTTGGCTCGCTCAAACCGACCCGCGTGATCGTCGGTTGGGGTCAACTCCATCAGGATCGGAACTGGCAGGACCACCCCCTTCAGGTTGGCGACCGCACCTTTTCGCATGGCCTGTGGGTCCATGCCGACAGCGATCTGACCTACAAACTTGACGGCAAGTACCAGCGCTTCGAGGTCTGGGCCGGTATTGACAAGGACCGCGCCGAGGGCACGGCCCACTTTCAGGTGCTCAACGGCACGAATCCCGAGTTACCGACACAGTGGCAGCAGGTTGCCGGGCAGCACCCGCTCCAGTCCGGCTGGATGATCAGCGACCTTGGCGGATACCAACTGCTTAACTGGTTCAATGACCGTCTCGATGCCGCACTCGAGCAGTCGATGATAGCCGACGCGCTTGCACAGGCGGGCATCGGCGGCCAGAGTCTGCGCGACGAACTCAAGGCTCTAACCGACGCCAAGATCCCCGCCGGTCACGCACGCTGGCTGGACCTGTACGCCCGAACCTGCAACTTCAGACAAGTGGCGCGGATTATCGTCCAGGCCGGGCCATGGGCAAAGTCGGGGATACTCAAGGACCTCGATGCCCTGGCGGCTGACAAGGTCGGCATTGACGATCCGCGCTGGGCCGTGCTGCAAGGTTGGGTCAGGATGTACGTCGAACTGGGTGTCCAGTACGAGGCACTCAAGCACGATCTGGCAAATCGAAACGCCATCACCGGCCGGGCCGCCGAGGCGCTGCGGCAGGATTCCCTGATCCTCGCCAGCGACCGCGACCCGTTGGATGTGGTTTTGCGCCGCACGGCGGCGCTCGCTGCCGACCTCAAACGCAAAGCCGGCCAGACCAAGCTGGCCGAGATGGAAAAGCAACTTGCCGACCTGGCCCGACAGGCCGGGCAGATAGCCGTCAGCGACACCGAGGCCCGGCACGGGCTGTTTCTGAAAGCCAGCCAGCTTCGGCGGCAGATCGCGTTTACAAATCCGCTGCTCAACTTCGACAAAATCCTCTTCATCAAGCGTCACAAGTCGATGTACGACCACATGTGCGACCAGTTTTACGGCATGGCCCAGATGCCCGGCGGCGGGTTGTACACTCTGAATAACGCGTTCAGCGACTCTCCGACAGTGACGGATGTGCTTGCGGGTTCGACGGTCGCCAATGGCCGGCTCAAGGGCCAGCGCCTCTGGGGCGGGCCCGACCGCAAGTGGAATATCCGGTTCGACGGCATGGGCAACCAGGGAGGCGAGCCCACCGAGGGCGGCTCGTTCCTCTCGCCGGACCTGTCGTACGACGGCAGGCAGATCCTCTTCGCCTACGTCGAGTGTCGCGGTGAAATCAACCACCGGCACCACACCGACCCGAACAAGGGGCACTGGGACGAGGGTCGCTGCTACCATGTATTCAAGGTGAACGTCGACGGTTCGGACCTCGCCCAGCTCACCGACGGCACGTGGAACGATTTCGACCCGGCCTGGCTGCCCAACGGGCGGATCGTCTTCAACTCCGAGCGGCGCGGCGGATACCTCCGCTGCGGGCGGGTCTGCCCGACCTACACTCTCTATGACATGGCCGCGGATGGCAGCGGCATCAACTGCCTGAGTTTCCACGAGACTAACGAGTGGAACCCATCGGTCACCAACGACGGGCGGATCATCTACACGCGGTGGGACTACGTCGACCGCTTCGGCTGTACCGCCCACCACCCCTGGATCACCACGCTGGACGGTGCGGACGCCAGGGCGGTGCATGGAAACTTCGGCCCGCGAGAAGCGCGCCCGGACATGGAGCTCGACATTCGGGCGGTTCCCGGCTCGGTGAAGTTCGTTGCCACGGCCGCGCCGCATCACGGGCAGGCGTTCGGCTCGTTGGTGCTGATCAACCCGAACATTCCCGACGACGACGCCATGGGCCCTGTCCGGCGGATAACACCGGAGGTGGGTTTCCCCGAGAGCCAGGGCGGCACGAACACGTACGGCATGGCCTGGCCGCTCAGCGATGACTACTACCTTTGCTCCTATGACGCCGGCAACGAACTCGGCAAAGGCGCGTGGAACTTCGGCATCTATCTGGTCGACAGCTTCGGCAACAAGGAGTTGCTCTACCGCGACGAGAAAATCGCGTGCATGAGCCCGATTCCGCTAACGCCCCGTCCCGCACCGCCGGTGACGCTGTCGATGGATCCAGCCAAGATTGCCGCTCGCGGTCCGTCGCATCCGGGCAAGCCAGGCGAAGCCACCGTGGCCGTGGTCAACACCTACGATGGCCAGCGCCCCTGGCCTGCCGGCACGGTGATCAAGTCCCTCCGTATTTTTAAGCTGCTGCCCATGAGCGTGCCTTCGGGCCTCGCGCCGCAGGAGACGGGTAAGCGAATCGAGTTCGCCGGCGATTCTGTTGTGCCCGTGCGCCACGTGCTGGGCACGGTGCCCGTCGAGGCCGACGGTAGCGCCAACTTCACCGTCCCTGCCAATGTCGAGATATTCTTCCAGGCGCTGGACGCCAACGGCCTGGCCGTGCAGTCAATGCGGTCGGCCACGTACCTTCACGAGGGCGAGCGACTGACCTGTACTGGATGTCACTCACCCAAGGACCGCGCGCCCCCGCAGGCTGGAGCGACGCCGCTGGCTCTGCGCCGCGAGCCGTCGAGAATCACCCCCGACGTCGATGGGTCCAATCCCTTCAGCTACCCCCGGTTGGTGCAGCCGGTGCTGGACCGCAACTGCGTGCCGTGCCATACCAAAGCCGAAAACGCCGACAAGGCCCCCAACCTTGGCCGGGAGCCGATCAAGAACAAGTGGTACGCCTCTTACAACAGCCTGATCGACAAGTATGCGTTCACCAATTACGGCAACAACCTCTACACCACGCCGGGCAAGTTTGGTGCCCAGGAGTCCAAACTCTACGGGATGCTCATCAAGGGCCACCATAAGGTGAAACTCTTGCCGGAGGACCTGCACCGCATCACGCTTTGGCTGGACTGCGCGTCGATGTTCTACGGAGTCTTCGAGGCTGAAGGTGGGGCCGCTCAACTTCGCGGGGAAATTGCCAAGCCGACGCTGGAATGAAGAAGAAGTGAACTGCTAGATTAGCAAATGACAGCTCACGAGGAGGGGATGGAGAGATAATCACGAGGAGGTAACGGAAAGATCACGAGGAGGTGACGGAGAGATAATCGTCAATTTCTCTTGACTGTGTCTCAATCTGGGGTAGGATGGCCGCCGTGGCGCCGGAATTCCCCTGTCACATCCATGAAAAGACCCCCGATCAACCCGTAACCACACCCTGAAACCATGAGACGCGCACGCTGGCTGGCCCCTTGGAAGGACTCGACCGAAAGACCTGTGATCTACCACTGCGTGACACGCGTGGTGGAACGACGGCTCGCTTTTGGACCGGAGGAAAAGGAGAAATTCCGCACGTTCATGCGGATGTATGAGAATTTTTCGGGCTGCCGGGTGCTGGCCTACTGTCTGATGGGCAACCACGTCCATATCCTGCTGGAAGTACCCCCGATGCCCGACGGCGGACTGACCGACGCGGAACTGCTCAAACGCCTCCGGGCGCTCTACAACGGGGTTGAGGTGGGGCTGGTGGCCAAGGAGTTGCGGGAGGCGCGTAAAGCCGTCGGGCAGGGGCTGGCGGACGAGTCCTACGTGGCGGCCATCCACGAGCGGTTCACCTACCGGATGCACGATCTGGGCGAGTTCATGAAGACGCTGCTGGCACGCTTCACGCGGTGGTTCAACGTTCAACACCTGCGCACGGGCGCGCTGTGGGAAAGCCGCTTCAAGAGCGTGCTGGTGGAGGAGGGGATCGCGTCGCGGACGATGGCGGCGTATATCGATTTGAACCCGGTTAGGGCGGGAATGGTGACCGACCCGGCCGAATACCGGTGGAGCAGCTACGGTGAGGCGATGGGTGGGGGGGCTAAGGGCAACGGAGCCAAGGCGCGAGGCGGGTTGGTGCGGGCGATCATGGCGCACAAGGGTTATGCGGCGGATGCGCGGCACTGGGCGGGGGCGGTGAGCAAGGAGTACCGGATGATTCTGTTGGCTGAGGGGATGGAGAGCCTGCGGGAAGAGGTGGACGCGGACGGGAAGTTGCAGGTGAAAGTGGTGCGCAAGGGGATGAGCAAGGAAGTGGCGGAGGAAGAGAAGCGGCGCCTGGAGCGCCGGCGTGATTTGCTGATGCGGCAGATGTTGCGTTATCGGGTGCGGTATTTTTCGGATGGGGTGGCGATTGGGAGCCGTGGTTTTGTGGATGGGGTGTTCAAGGCGTGCCGTGAGCGTTTCAGTGCGAGGCGGACCAGCGGCGCGCGCCGGATGCGGGGTGCGGGCGCGGCGGCGGCGGGAGTGATCTGGAGCGCGCGGGATTTGAAGGTGGGGGTTGGGTAAGGTGGCGGGCATGTGCTGCGGGACATGGAGTCGTGCGTTGGTGAACGAGGCGTTTGCGGGTGCGCGGGAGCGTTTCTGCAAGAGGCGCAAGGAAGATCATACCTCTTCATTCCGGATTTTGCCGGGAATCCATCCTAATGCAGTCGCCCTGCCTCACCCCACCCGCATCCGGGATTGCCAACCCGCCCTTGATGCTGTCTATTGCCCCGGCACCGCAACCAGCCTTCCATCATGCCCGTTCTTCACATCGCCGACCGCACCTTCCACTCCCGCCTGTTTCTCGGGACCGGAAAGTTTCCGTCCAATGAGGTCATGCGCGACGCCCTGGCCGCCAGTGGGGCCGAAATCGTCACCGTCGCCCTGCGCCGCGCGGACCTCAGCGGCGGCCACGATCCATTCGCCAATATCCTCGATTTCATCGACCCGGAAAAATACCTGATCCTGCCCAATACCAGCGGCGCGATGAATGCCGAGGAAGCCGTCCGCCTGGCCCGCCTCGCCGCCGCCGCCGGCCTGCCAAAATGGGTGAAACTCGAAATCCACCCGGACCCGACCTACCTGCTCCCCGATCCCATCGAAACCCTCAAAGCCGCTGAAATCCTCGTCAAGGAGGGCTTCACCGTGTTGCCCTACATCAACGCCGACCCGGTCCTTGCCAAACGCCTGCAGGAAGCCGGCACCGCCACCGTCATGCCGCTCGGCTCTCCCATCGGCTCCAACCGCGGCCTCGCCACCCGCGACCAACTCCGGATCATCATCGCCCAAGCCATCGTCCCGGTGGTCGTGGACGCCGGGATCGGCGCGCCTAGCCACGCCGCCGAGGCCATGGAACTCGGTGCCGACGCGGTGCTGGTCAACACCGCCATCGCCATCGCCAGCGACCCGTGCCGGATGGCCGGCGCCTTCAAAGTCGCCGTCCAGGCCGGCCGCGCCGCCTACGACATGGGCCTGCCCGAACCGCTCGACCACGCCAGCGCCACCAGCCCGCTCACCGGGTTTCTCGGATGAAAAGAACCCCCATCCCCTTGCGTCACTCCGATCCCAAATCCAATCGCTAAGATACCATGCCTCCCATGACCCGCCTGCTCCTGCTGGCCAGCCTGGCCCCAATCCACGCCCAAACCTTGCTCGATCCCCTGATGGTCACCGCCACCCGCACCCCCGGTGACCGCGCGGACGCACCCTACACCACCGACTTCATCGCCCAGGATTTCATCCGCCAACAAGCCCGCCGCACACTGCCGGATGCTCTCCAATACACCCCCGGCGTGCTCGTCCAGAAGACCGCCAACGGCCACGGTTCACCCTTCATCCGCGGCTTCACCGGCCGCCAGAACCTGCTGCTCATGGACGGCGTCCGCATCAACAACTCCACCTTCCGCAGCGGACCCATCCAATACTGGAACACCATCGATCCGCTCTCGCTCGACCACGTCGAACTGGTCAAAAGCCAGGGCTCCGTGCTCTACGGCTCCGATGCCATCGGCGGCACCCTCAACGCCTTCGGCAAAAGCGCCCGGTTCCGCGACCAACCAACCGGTGCGGCCTACGTCAGCGGACTGGCATCCTACGAGTTCCGCAGCAACGGCCAAGGCAGCCACCAGGGCCGCCTCGAAGCCGAAACCGGCATCGGCGGTTGCTTCGGGGTTTTATTGGGGTACTCGCTCAAGGACTTCGGTGATATCGAGGATTCCGCCGTCGGCCGGATGCACGGCACCGGCTACCCGGAGCAGGATTACGACCTCCGGCTCGACTACGCCATCACTCCGGACTCCACCCTAACCTTCGCCAGCTACTACGTGAACCAGGACGAGATTTCCCGCTGGCACCGCACCACCGCCAACCCGGGTTGGACCGATGGCAGCCACGTCACCACCCCCGGCAAGTGGAGCGTCAACAGCTTCGATCAGGAACGCTCGCTCAGCTACCTGCGCTACGCCGGCGCCGACCCCCGGGCGGATGCCGCCATCAACCGCTGGAGCGCCACCCTCTCCTATCAGGCGTCCGACGACTCGGAATTCCAAAACCGGCTACCCGACCCCGGTGCCGGTTCACGCCCGATCCGCGGCTACTCCGTCCATGTGGAAACCCTGGGCCTCGACCTCGAACTGGAATCCAAACTCGGCCCCGGCGAACTGGTCTATGGGCTCGATTTCTATCACGACAACGTCGATTCCTCGGGGTATCAGACGAATGCCGCCGACAGCAACCGCCGCGAAAGCCTGCCGGTGGCGGACGACTCCAGCTATGACACCTTGGGCCTCTACTCTCAATACATCTGGCACGCCACCCCGGCCTTCGATCTCACCGGCGGTGTCCGCTACACCCATGTCGAGGCCGACCTCGGACGCTACTATGATGCCACCAACACCCTGCGCTACGGTCAATCCCAAAACTGGGACGCAGTAGTCGGTTCGCTGCGCGGAATCTATCATCTCAACCCGGAGTGGAGCCTTTACGGCGGACTGTCCCAGGCCTTCCGCGCACCCAATCTCGACGACCTCTCCGGCAACCTGGCCGCCAAATCCGGCGGCACCGCGCTCGGTAACATCAACCTCGATCCCGAGCGGTTCATTACCTACGAGTTGGGGTTGCGCCAACAAACCGAAACCCTGGCCTGGAGCCTGGCCGCCTTCTACACCGACGCCACCGACATGATCGTCGGGGTGCCGGTCACTCCGGGCAACGCCAACACCATCGCCACCAACGCCAGCAGCGGCTATATCTATGGCTTCGAGCTTGAGGGAGCGTGGCGCTTCCATCCGCAGTGGGAGTTGTCCGGCTTCGCCGCCTGGCAGGACGGACGCAACCAGTCCCCCGCCTTCGTCGGCAGCCCGGATCAGGACAAACCCAACACCCGCCAACTCCCTCTCTCCGCCTCACTGGCCCTCCGCTGGACCCACCCGTCTGACAAATACTGGATCGAGGGCCGCCTGCTCGCCGCCGACCTCGAGGACCGCATCACCGCCGCCGACCAGGCGGCCGACAGCCAGCGCATCCCCACCGGCGGCACCCCGGGTTACCTCGTCGCCTCGCTGCGCGCGGGCTGGACCGTCAACGACCACCTCGACCTCACCGCCGGCCTCGACAATCTAAGCGATCAAGCCTACCGCAACCACGGCTCCGGCCAGAACGAACCCGGATTCGGAGCCGCCGTCGGCGCCCGGGTGAAGTGGTGACTCCCGAGCATTGGATCTGGGACGGGGAGCCCCCCCTCCCGCAAGGCCACGAACTCATCGCACGCAACTGGGTTCTGGAAGTCAGTGCTCGCTGGCCTCAGGCATGACAAGAAGATCCCCAACAAGCAAAACCTTATCCCATAATGAAATTATTCATACCTTACCTGCTGATTGCGAGTACTCTCACCGCTCGGGTCAACGCCGTGGAGATCAATGACAACGTATTTGGGTTCCGCGTGGAAGTTCCAGAAACATTTGTCGAGTTGGAAGCCGACTCGTCTGATCCCGATACAATCCATAAATACATTGAGCGTGAACCAGCCCCGAATCAGCCGGCATGCGTAATACAGATTCAAAGACTCAGAGGCTTGATCGGGCTGGATTCACGAATGGCTGATACTGAAATCCCGGTCGAGCAAGGAGTTGCCACAACGGTACAGGAGTATGTTTGGAGGGATCATAAAATGGACGTTTTGCGTCAGACGTTGACCCTGCCGGGGGATATCCAATATGTGGTATTCGGCATTCAATACCCCTTGAGTGGGGAGGCTGTTCAGGTGCAGGTTGGCGGGCCGCAAGCCAGAGAAAGTGAAGTGCATTCATTGTTTTCCCGAGTTGCTACAAGCTTCCTGAATGACAAACCATTGTATGCGCCTGATAAGCCTGTTACCGTCATTACTCGAGAGTTATCAACAGACGAACGTTTCAGTAAGTTGATGAGGGGAACCATAAA
Source organism: Akkermansiaceae bacterium (assembly GCA_021733795.1). Taxonomy (GTDB): domain Bacteria; phylum Verrucomicrobiota; class Verrucomicrobiia; order Verrucomicrobiales; family Akkermansiaceae; genus Luteolibacter. The sequence continues at coordinate 30,292 of JAIPKB010000030.1, forward strand.
GCTGGCAATCACGGTGGTAGCCGTCGTGTTTCTGCTACTTGTCCTGATGAGGGCGATTTCAAAGAAGAAGGAGGGATAACGACAATCGCACCGAATCGCCTGTCAATTCACAGCAGTTTCTTCCACAAAATCACCCCACGCTTCCCGTTATCGCTCAGCAACAGGATCAACGGTCCTTTTCCGGCGTCCCGGCACCCAGGCGGCGATCAGCGCCAGCACTGGTGAGACGGCCAGCCCGCCCAACGCGCCAACGACCAGATTGACCTGAAACCGGGGCGAGATCGGCAGCTTCGGCACCTCCGGGGACTTGAAGACGATGATCTTGGCCGCCCTGGGGTTTTGTTCCGCCAGTTTCCGCCCCTTCTCGGCCAGAGCCTCGCCGGTCATCGGCGGCCTCGGCTCCTCAAACGCCACCGGAGCTTCCGCCGGTGATTCTTCCGCAGGGCGGATTTCAATCTCCTTCTCCCGCACAATATCCATCAGCTTTTTCCGCGCCTCTTCCACCCTTTTTTCCTGGTCACTCACGCTTTTCTCCAATTCCTTCAAGGCCCGTTGCGCGTCCAGTCGGTCATTTTCCACCAGGTAGTCACCACCGGCCTGGATGACCGCCCACGCAATATCCCGCGCCCGCTCCGGATCGGCGGCGCGCGCCCGCAGTTCCACCCGCTTGGCTGAACCCTCCCCGATCAACCCGGCGGATACCATCCCCCGCAACCGGTCCAGCGCTGCCTCGGGGTCTACCCCCTCGGCTGGGATGAAATCGAGCCGTTGCAGCGCCTGGCGCAGCACGTTGGGGGATGCCATCAGGTGGCTGCCATCGGTCCACAAGCCGGACTTGAACGAAACCTCCATTTCCGCCCGTGATTCATAGATCCGCGGCATCCGGTAGCTGATGACCGCAGCCGCGATCAAGCCCATTCCAGAGCACAATGCGGCCATCCCAAGTAACCACCCGCGCCAGCGTCTGAGCATGGCGCGATTCTATCCAAGCAGCCCGCCCGGTCAAGCAAAAACTCCCCGGAGCCCTGAGGCGTTCATTCCGCTGGCGGCGCGTTGGAGTTATGGGAGTTATGGGAATTATGGAGCTATTCCCATTCTTTCCATTCTTCTCATTCTTTCCATCCCGCTGGCGGCTACCGCCCCCCCTCCGCCTGCAGAGACTTCCACGACTGAAACCCGAAATAGCCGATCAGCACCGGAAACAAAATCGACCCGGTGATCCGGTAGACCACGATGGCGGCCGCGCCGGCGGCAAGCACACTCACCCACAGCGTGGTCTTGACCCGCTCCGGCCCCATCAGGGCATTCAACATCTGCCCCCCGTCCAGCGGCAACACCGGCACCAAATTGAGCACCGCCCAAAACACACTGATCGCCGACAACCAAAAACAGAAGTATTCCGGCAATCCACCCTTCGGAATACCCAACCAAACCACCACCCCCAGCAACCCCAACAAAATCTGCGCCCCAGGCCCCGCCGCAGTCACCCAAAAACTCTGCTTCCGGCCAAACCACGCCCCGGAAAACTCGGCCACTCCGCCAAATGCCATCAGCGTGATCCTGCTCCGCGCGCCAAACACCTGCCCCGTCAGGGCATGACCGAGTTCATGAACCATAATCGAAACAAAGCCGGCCACCATGAACAGCACCAGTTCGATCATCGCCTCCTTGGTATTCACATACATTCCTCCACCCACGATCACCATCGTCAGCCAAAACCATGGCTGCACTTGAACCGGAATACCAAACAGGGTGAATCGAAGCATGACGCGCCCCCCATACCCGCATCAATGCCGCTCCGCAAGCGATACCGGGCGTTTTTTCTCACCTTGGCCGGTCCATCAGGGCTTGGGAGCCCCGTAATCCGGTCAAAAACCGCCCCCTGCCCCCGTTTTTTCAAAAAATCCACCCTCCTTTGAAAAGAAAGCTTGCCAAGTCCGTCTCCCCCCGCTAGTTTACGGCTGTTCCTGTCGCAATCGTGCACGGGAACGCGCTTCGTCTGGTCTCTCACGCCATGGTCTCAGGAAGTGTTGATTGGTATGGCGTATATTACTGAACGAAATGGACATCTACGTGGGCAATCTGCCCTACACCGCAACCGAAGAAGACATCACAGGCCTCTTCGCCGCACACGGACCCGTCGAGCGGGTCAAACTAGTCACCGATCGCGAAACAGGCCGCTCTAAGGGCTTCGCCTTCGTCACCCTCGGTGATCAAACCCAGTTGGATGCCGCTATTGAGGCACTCAACGGTTACGATTATCAAGGCCGCGCACTCCGCGTGAATGCCTCCGAACCCAAGGAATCCCGCCCACCAGGCGGCGGCGGCTACGGCGGCGGCGGCGGTGGTGGCTATAAAGGCGGCGGCGGCGGCGGCGGCTATAAAGGCGGCGGCGGTGGCGGCGGCTATAAAGGCGGCGGCGGCGGCGGCTATAAGGGCGGCGGCGGCGGCTACAAAAGCGGCGGCGGCGGCAAAGGCGGCGGCTGGGATTGATCCCACCGACCTGCTAACCGCAAATTAATTCAAACACCCGATCTGCCACCACCCGGTAGGTCGGGTCTTTTCGTGCCCTTCTTTCATGACCAAACCACAGCGCGCCCGGCACCTGCTGCACCGGCTCAACGAACTCTATCCGCACCCCCCGGTCCCGCTGGACCATCTGGATTCCTACACCCTGCTGGTCGCCGTCCTGCTCTCCGCCCAGTGCACCGACGTCCGGGTCAATCAGGTCACCCCGGCCTTGTTTGCCCTGGCGGACACCCCGCAAGCGATGATGCGAGTGCCGGTGGCGGAAATCCAGGCGATCATCCGCCCATGCGGACTATCACCCCGCAAGTCGGCCGCGATTTCAGAGTTATCAAAAATCCTCGTCAAGCAACACGGCGGTCAGGTCCCCGCCGACTTCGACTCGCTTGAAGCCCTGCCCGGTGTCGGCCACAAGACCGCCTCGGTGGTCATGGCCCAGGCCTTTGGCGTGCCGGCCTTCCCGGTGGACACCCACATCCACCGCCTCGCCAAACGCTGGAAGCTCAGTTCGGGGAAAAACGTCGTCCACACGGAACGCGATCTCAAAAGGCTCTTCCCCCGCGAGTGCTGGAACAAGCTGCACCTCCAGATCATCTTCTACGGCCGCGAACACTGCACCGCCCGCGGCTGCGACGGCACCACCTGCCTGCTTTGCCAGGAACTGCGGCAATAGCCCCGTGGCGGCGGTTTCCAACCGCCACGCCCAGCCCTTCCCCTGGCTTCCCTTCCGGCTTGTCTTCTGTCTTCTGTCTTCTACTCTTTCGTCTTCACGAATGCGCCTCAAACTGACCATTGCCTACGACGGCCGCCCCTACCACGGCTGGCAGTCCCAACCCGGCGGCAACACCGTGCAGGACCACCTCCACCAGGCCCTGCTGGCGATTGCCAAACAACCGGTTCCGATCCAGGGCTCCGGCCGCACCGACACCGGCGTCCATGCCCTGGGACAGACCGCCCACTTCGACGCCCCGCCCGCGCTCACCATGAACCCCTGCAACTGGATGCCCGCACTCAACACCAAACTGCCGGCCACCATCCGCGTCATGCGCTGTGAAGAAGCCCCGCCGGAGTTCCACGCCCGCTTCTCCGCCACCGGCAAAACCTACCACTACGACATCTGCACCGAGCCGGTGCTGCCGCCCCTCCGGGCCGGCCTCGCCTGGCACCTGCCCCAGGCGCTCGATCCCGCCGCCCTAACCGAAATTCTCGCCCGGTTCTGTGGCCCCCATGATTTCCACGCCTTCGCCGCCTACCGCGGCAATGAAACTCCGGACACCAGCCACCACCGCACCATCCTCCGCGCCGACGCGACTGCCCTAACCGACGGCTGGCGGCTCACCTTCTCCGGCGACGGGTTTTTATATAAAATGGTGCGCATGCTCACCGGAGCCGCAGTGAAGGTGGCGCAGGGCCGGGCCTACCCGGACGACCTCGCCGCACTGCTCGACCAGTCGCCCGGCCTGCCGCTCGGCAAATGCAACCACTGCGCCCCCGCCGACGGCCTCTATCTCCAACAAGTCCACTATCCCGCCAACCTCCGCTAATTCCCGCCAACTACCGCCATGTCATTCAATCAGGGAGAATTCGACTTCGACTCCGGATCCGAGGAAGGATTCCGCAACTGGCGGCGCCGTCTCGACGAGCAGAAACTCGCCTTTGAAACCCGCTGGGGCGTCATCCTCGGCCGTCGCGTGGCAGTGGAACTCAAATGGCTGGACCGCCCGCTGGAGGGAATCGTCCGCCTGGCTTCGGAAACCCCGCCAAAGGACGCCAAAACCCTCCGCCTCCGCCTCGGCGACCTCGAATTCACCCCCGCCGAAGTCGCCAGCATGGTCCGGGTGGACGAGCCCTGAGGCGCCTTGAATCGCCCTTCCGCCCTGTCCGTGTGTGGCAGGTGACGGGTTGTGATCCCGGTCAGGCGGACCGGGCAATACTGTTCAATTAAGAATTTCCAACCACGGATTACACGGATTAGCACGGATAGTGCTCCGCGCTTTTATCTCATCCGTGGTTGAATTAATCTGTCCTTCGCGCCTAATTGAACTGTTGGGCGGACCGGTTGGCGGGGGTTAGTGAAAGATTTCTCCTTTGGTGACGTCGCCCGGCACATCCAGCAGTTGCACGCTGGAGATGGTTTTCATGGTTTGGTGGTCGGCGAAGGTCCACACCACCTTTTTGTCGGGGGTGATTTCCATCAGATGGGGTGCGGTGCCTAACTTGCCGTGGCCCAGCCAGTTGGATATCACGGTATTGCCGTTGGGCAGGCGTTGCAGGCCGGTCATGAGCGCGAGCCGAATGTCCGGCAGGTCGCCTTGTTTCACCTGCCACACGATTTTGCCGGCGGGATCCACCTCGAAGACGCTGGTACCGTTGTCACATTTCATGTCGCCGCAGGCGATCAGGGTGTTGCCGTTGGGCAGACGCGCCGCGCTGTGGGGACCGCCCGGCGCGGTGATGGTGGCCACGGTGGCGCCTTTGGGATCATACTCGCGGACCACCTGGCCACCGTAGTGGCAGACCAGATAGTTGCCGTTGGCCAGGCGGCGGGCGTTGCGCATGTAGGTGTGGCCGCCATCGGTGCCCTCGGCCAACAGCCGGAGCTCCTTGACGATCTTGCCCGCCGGGTTCACCTCGAGCAACCTGCCGGTGTTGCATTCCCCGATGAAGGTGTTGCCGTTGGCCAGCCGTTGGCAGGCGTAAATCTCGCTTTTCGATTGGTATTCGAACACAACTTCCTTGGCGCGGGTGACCTCCTTGACGCCGTGTCCGGTGTTGAACAACAGATTGCCGTTGGGCAACACCCACAGGTCGTTGCAGTTGGCCGCCGGGTATTCCCACTCCACCTTGCCCGCTGTGGAAACGATAAACACCTTGCCCTGGGTGTAGTCGGTGCAGGCGAAGGGGTGGGAAGTCTCCGCAGCCGGAACCAGGGTGATCAGCGCAAACGTGGCCAAGGCGGTGAAACGGCGAAGCTTGATGGAATCCATGGCAAGTTTACCCAACCTGCGGGGAAAACCTTTCATGGAGGAAAGGACAATCCGTGTCTTTTGACTTGCTGGCAAGTGCTTTCCAACAGAAATAGTCTCAGAAATGCTGCGGAGGGTCACCGGGCGGGGCATTGCTGGTGAACGGGCGCCTGGAAAAGGGTTTGGGGGGAGGTGAAGTGAAACCGTGGCGGCGGTTTGCAACCGCCAAGCCCAACCATCGCTG
>JAIPKB010000031.1 GCA_021733795.1 Akkermansiaceae bacterium
GGCGGCGGCGTAGCGCATGGCCATCCGGGCGCACTCGGCGGCGGGGAGGTAGGTCAGCAGGCCGGCGGCGACCGCCAAAGCCGGCGGCAGCGGTCCGTGGAGCGCCAGGCCGGTGGCCAGGCCGGCGGCGGCGGGCACCAGGCGCGGCAGCCAGCGGCGCACGCGGCGGGGGTAGGCGGAGTCGAGGTAAGCCGGCAGCCGCCAGACCTGATCCTGCCACAGCCGCCGCGCCCGTTTGAACCCGAGCCGCCGCCCCAGCCGGAGGATGGCGCGCGCCCGTGCCATGCGGGTGGGGGCGGCGACCGCCTCGTGTTCGGCGGTGGCTCCATCCAGGGTCTTGAGCAGGCGTTGGCGCAGCACGGCGAACTCCGCGGCGCACTCCGGATGCAGCGATTCGAAGGTGGTTAGATCGTCCACCAGGATGCGGGCCGCGTTGACCCGATAGACGGTGGCGCGGATTTCATAGGTGTTGTCGAGTTGTTCGCGGTCGAGCTGGCGGTAGTCGCGGTCCCGCCAGTTCACCAGCGGCTCGGGCAGGTGGCGCAGGCCACCTAACAACCATGCGCGGAACGGCAGCACGATGTCCTCCGCCGCAGGTACGGAGGGCAGTTCGCCGAAAACCGTGAACAACTCGCGGTGCCAGGACTGGCTGGCACCGACGCCGCGCAGGTGGCCCACCGGATAGTCGGTGATGCCGATCATTTCCCCGGTGAGTGTGCCGTCGGCGCGCATCCGCTCCATCCGCGACCAGAGCAGCCGGGTTTCCGGGTGGGCGGCCAATTCCTCCGCGAAGCGGGCGACCCGCTCGGGTTTTGATAGATCGTCGCCGGCGAACACCAGCACGTGCGGGTGGGAGGCCGCGGCCATGCCGGCGTTGATGTGGGCGAACCAACCCGCGCCACCCTCGGTGCGGCGGACCTTCACCACCGCCGGTCCGCGGTATTCCGCCGCCAGCCGGAGCATGATCGCGTGGGTTTCATCGCGGGAGGCATCGTCGGAAAGGATGATTTCCGCAGGCTGCACGGTTTGTTCGAACAAGGCTCGGATGGCGGCCTCCACCACCGGTTCCTGGTTGTAGGCGAAGAGCACGGCGGTGAGCGGGGCCACCCCGGCCGGTTGGGAAACGGCAGAGGTCATGGGGCCAGGCCGAGGCGTTCGAGGCGATAGCTGCCATCCAGGATCGGCTGCCACCAGGCGGGGTGATCGAGATACCACTGGACGGTGGCGCGGAAACCCTCGCCGGCGGTCCACGCGGGCAGCCAGCCGAGTTCGCGGCGGAGCTTGGCGGCGTCGATCGCGTAGCGGAGATCGTGGCCGGGGCGGTCGGTCACGAAGGTGATTTGGGAAGCATGGGGGGCGCCGTCGGCGCGCGGGTGGAGGGAGTCGAGGTGGCGGCACAGCTCGCGAACCAGATCGATGTTGCGCCATTCGTTGCCGCCGCCGATGTTGTAGGTTTCGCCGGGTCGGCCGTTGGTGGCGATGACTTCCAGCGCCCGGCAGTGGTCCGCCACGTGCAGCCAGTCGCGGATGTTCTCGCCCTTGCCATAAACCGGGATCGGCTCGCCGTTCAAGGCCTTGAGAATCACCACCGGGATCAGCTTTTCCGGAAACTGGAACGGACCGTAGTTGTTGGAACAATTGGTGACGATCACCGGTAGGCCGTAGGTGTCGCCCCAGGCGCGGGCGAGGTGGTCGCTGGCCGCCTTGCTCGCGGAATACGGCGAGTGCGGGTCGTAGGGCGTGGTCTCGGTGAAATAGCCGTCGGCACCGAGCGAGCCGAACACCTCGTCGGTGGAGACATGCACGAAGCGGAAGACCTCTCTAACCATTTCTCCGGTTCCCTGCCAGTATCCCAGTGCGGCTTGCAGCAACACTGCGGTGCCGGTCACATTCGTGCGGATGAACTCCATCGGTCCATCGATCGAACGATCCACATGGCTTTCCGCCGCCAGATGCATCACCCGCTCCGGCCGGAACCGGGTAAAGACCTCGCGCATCGCTGTTTCATCCGCGATGTCGGCCTGGACGAATTGATAGTCCGGGTGGGTCTCGCAGGCGGCGAGCGAGTGGCGGTTTCCGGCGTAGGTCAGTTTGTCCACGTTGACCACCCGGTGGCCGATGTCCAACAAATGGTGGACCAGGTTGGAGCCGATGAAACCGGCGCCGCCGGTCACCAGAAACGTGCGGGATGGAGTGGGTGCGCTCATGGGGATTCCATTTCAAACGGGATGGGGTGCCAGCCTTTCGCCGGGCGGATGATCCAGTCCGGGTGGTCGGGGATGATGATGGTTCGTGCGGCGGAAGGTGGTCCGCCGAGCCAGGCTCCCCACCAACTGAACGAGCTGTTGGCGGTGATCGCGTGGCGGCAGCGGCTCATCAGCCACAGGTCGGCCAGCTCGTCGGTGGAGTTGTGTTCGATCCACTCGACCGGGTCGCCGCCGAAATCGATGGCCTTGCGGGTCCATCCCGGGTCATCGCTGAAGACCACGAACCGTGGAGCGGTCACCCACCGCCGGATTTCGGCGAGGGCCTCGCGATAGTAGGCGGCGGGGAGCAAGGTCGGGTAGCGCACCCTGCGGGCGTGGACGAACACGGTTTCGGTGGCGGCGAACCGCTCACCGAGTTCCAGGTTCTGTTCATCAGCGGGCGGTGGTGGTGCGAGTTCGGTGCGGATGGCATCCGCGAAGTCGGCGAAAAACGCTTCATCCGGCCAATACCCGTTGAGCGTGACCCGTTGCCGCAGCGGGTGGCGGGCGGTCAGTTGGGTTGGCGGCAGGTCCCAGCGTTGGGCCAGATAGGTCCGCCAGTCACGCGGCAGCAGCTTATTCCATGCCCGGATCGCCTTGTGGCGGAGATGCTTGAGGGTCGGCGCCACCCGCCAGGCCTCTGGCATCGGGGCCCCGGCGGTGGCGGCAAACCGATCGAGCCGGTAGCTGCGGCCGTAGCCATCGTGGGTGAAGCCGCGGCGGTCATCAATGAAGAGTTCCCGCCGGGTCCGCAGCGCAAAGGCGCGGGCAGCCGCATAGATGAACAACTGGTTGCCCAGTCCCCCTTTGATGATTGCGATCACGGCCTTTGACATCGTCCCGCAAACGCTAGCCCTGACAGGAGCCCGGATCAAGCCCAGAACTCAGTAACCGCCCTCAAGTCCGGGGCTTGGTTGCGGTGCGGAGATGTCAGCCGCGAGGGCGCGCCTGACCGCACCCGGGGGCGGGTGCGCTCCCCGCGCGGAACCGGTCGGTGACGACCTCAGTTTTCCAATTCCTCATCGACGGTTTCGTCGCGTTGATAGATCGGCAGTTGACGCCACGGGACGGTGAAGGCCAGCACCATCATGGTGGTGCCGTAAACGCGACCGGCCTCGCGGGACTGCCAGGAACCGCCGGGTTCCTGCTTGGGGAGATAGCTGGTATACATCCAGTCGGCGTATTCCTGCCAGTGCCGGCCGCCGATCTGGAACATCGCCTGGGCATTATAATAGTTGCCGTAGAACTCGAACTGCCCGCCCGCCAGTTCGCGGAAATGCCGCAGCACCCAGTCGGCCGCCAGGGTGGTGCGCTCGCTGCCGTGCTCGCCACAAAGCTCGAGACACAGCAAACCCATGCCGGTGAGCGACACCGCATGGTCATCCCGGTTGGAATACCCGAAGCGGCCGTCCTTTTCGTCCTGGTGCCGGTGGAGGTAGCCGACGGCATCGCGGATCGCCTGGTCGGGCACCCCGGCACCGTTGAGTTTGGCCGAGCGCAGGGCCATCAGCGCCCACCCGGAGCACGAGGTGTCCGAGTCCTGGGAACCGGGATGGTAACGCCAGCCGCCTTGGTTTTGCTCGTCCTTTTTGACCGCTTGGGCGCGGAGAATGAGGGCCAGCGCCTTGGGCAGCGCGGCATCGATGCGGGTCTGGCGGGTGGGGTCAACCATCCCGCTGACCTCAGCGAGAAACAGGGTGGCGATGTTGTGGGCATACATCGGACCGGAGCCGGCGTTGCCTTTTTCAAACAAGCCATCGGGTTTCTGATTGGCGAGGATGAAGTCGATACAGCGGTTGAGCGCATTGGCATAGGGCCCCTCGGTGGGCAGGTGGCCTTTTGATAGAAAAGCCATTCCCGCCAGGGCGGGGATGCCCGTGGAATCGCCGTATTGCTCTGGAAACGAACCATCCTGCTGCTGCACGCGCTGCAACCAACCGAGTGCCTCCTCCACCGCCGGATCGACCTTGGCCCGCCAGGCGGCGAATACCGGATCGACGATGAGCTCACCAGCCGCCGGCTGGATTGTTAGAAAAACCGCCGCCAACGATGCGGCCAACCTGAATCGACTGGTCATTTCGCTCCTCCCTTGGTCATTTGATCAAAATATTTTTGAACCAAGTCTCGGTATTCTTCCGGCAGCGGTACTGCGGACGAGCCACCGGTCTCGGCCATGAGTGACGACTTGATTTTTTCCCAATCACCGGCGCTGATCCCGAGTTTTGCGAGTTCCGGCGGCACGCCGGGATCGGGCTGGCGGATGCGGGAGTTTTCGTCGGGGTTCGTGCCGGGTTGGATCCCGGGCGGGGATCCGGGTGGGGGTGGGCCGCCCTGGGCTTGGGCCGGTTGGCCTCCGGGTTGGGGGGGGCCGCTGCCCTGCTGCATGGCGCGTTTGGTGTCGCTGGCAGCGCTGGCGAGGGCATCGGCTGCCGCGTTTGCGTGGCTGGCGGCGGTGGCCGGTGAGTTGGCGGCAGCCGCCTGGGTCGCCTGTTGGAAGGCTTCCGCCAGAGGCTTGCCGGGCATCGGCGCTTGTCCGGCGGCGGCAGGTTGGGCGGCGGCTTCCCCGGCTTGCCGGGCAAACTCGGCTGCCGCTTGATCGAGGTTGGTGGCTGCCTGTTCGAGTTTTCCGGCCGCTTCGCCGTGTTGGGCGGATGCTTCCGGTTGGCCCTCGTGCCGGGCCGCTTCCTGCGCTTGGTGGGCCGCCTGGTTGGCGGCCTGGGCCGCCTGTTGCATCGGCCCGCTGGATCCTCCCACCTGGGGCAGTTCCTGGATTTCCCCGGCGAGTTCCGCCACCTGTTCCGCCCGCATTTCCGCGAGCGCTTCACGGGCGGCGGTTTCATTGCCGGCTTCGAGCGCTTTCATGGCCTGGGCCACCTGTTGCTGCCGCTCGGCAAGATCCGCCAGGTTTTCTGCGGTACGGGCGGCTTCCGCCACCTGCGGTTCCTGGTTAGATGATGGGTTTGGCGGCTGGCCGGCTGGTGGTTGGCCGGCTGGTGGCTGGCCAGCTGGTGGCTGGTCGGCTGGTGGCTGGCCGGCTGGTGGCTGGCCGGCTGGTGGCTGGTCGGCTGGTGGCTGGCCGGCTGGTGGCTGGCCGGCTGGTGGCTGGCCGGCTGGTGGTTGTTGGGACTCGGTGCGGTTGTGGGCGTCTTGGGCGGCTTGGGCGAGTTCCTTAGCCGCCTGCTCGACTTTCTCCGAAGCGTCGGTGGAGTCCGGTTGTTGGAGTGCCTCGGCGGCGGCCTCGGTGGCCTGGGCCGCTTCCGGCAGGGCGTTGGCGGTCGCCTCGTCTCGAGTTTGGCGGGCCTCGGCCAGTTGTTCGTTCACTTCATCACGGATTGCCGCCTGTTCTTGGGCAAGCTGTTCCCGCAGGCCGGCGTTCCCGGGTGGGTTCGGTTGATTGGGTGGTGGGGCCGGCGGTTTGAGTGCCTGTTGATTGGCCGCTTGGGCGCGGGCTTCGGCTGCCTGGTCACGGGCTTGCGCCGCCTGTTCGGCGAGGGCCTCGGCGCGGGCCTGTGGATGCTTGTCCGCCACGTCGCGCAGTTCCGCGGCGGTTTGAGCCTGTTGCTGCCGCCACTCCGGGGGTGGTTCGGAAGTGGGTGAGGGGGGTGGATCCGTGGGTTTGGCAGCGGTTTGTGCCAGGGCTTGTTCCGCCTGCCGGGCCAACTCGCGTTGGCGTTGTTCCAGGTCCAGGAGCCGGGCGTAGTCGTGGAGTTGCGGTTCCGCCTGTTGGATCTTATCTAACACCTCACGCAGTTGTTGCTCGGTGCGGGTCGCGGATTGTTTCGCTTGTTCCGCCATTTGTTCGCGGTCCTTGGCGGTATCCTGGAGCGGGGTTTCCTCCAACTGCTGACGAGCCTGTTCGGCGGCGGCGGCGGCTTCGCGCACCGCTTCCGCCTGCGCCGCATGGGGTGACTCCTCCATCCGATCGGCCAGTTGTTCGAGTTGTTCCCTGGCGTCGGCCAGTTGTTCGCGGGCCTTGGCGAGTTCGGCCCGGGACGGCTCATTGACTTCGTTTTTGGCGAGTTTATCACGGTTGGATTCGATTTTCCCACGGGCCTGCTCGACCTTCTGTCGGGCTTTTTCGAGCGTTTCACGCGCATCCGAGTGGGCGGCGAACACCTCATGCCGAGCCAAGGGTTCAGCGCCCTTGTCGAGGTGGATCGTAATCCAGTCACTGACCGCGGTGCCCGGACCACCGAGGTCGGTGGGGCGTGAATCCGCCACCCGCATCCGCAGCTTGAAGGACCCTGCATCCGGCCATTGCTGGAGCAGGGCTCCAACCGGTTGGCGAACTCCGCCGCGCCAGACCGGCGGGATCGCGCGGCCGACGGAGGTCGGCATGTCCTGCGGCAGGGCTGCCGGCTTTCCGTTGTTAGGCTCCACATCCATGAACACCGCGCCGAGTCCCAGATCATCGGTCGCCTGATAGGCCAAACCGAGGGTTTCATCCGGCCGGACCCGGAGTTCGGTGGCGGTCGGACTGGTCCACTTCACATCCGGCGGGGCATCGGCCAGGGTTTCCACGGAGAACCGCAGGGCCTCGAATTCGCGGCCGAGCCGGTGCACGAGCAGCAGCCGGGCCTCGCCCTGACCCGGGGTGGCCATTGGCCAGCGAACGGTGATGGAGCCACCGGCGGCGGAGTGTTCGTGTTGGATGGTGCCAGCCGCGCTGCCGTTGATTTCGAAACGCGCCGACTGGACCGGCGTGTTGATCCGCGCCCGCAGTTCAGCCCGCGTTCCAGCAACCGCCGCGATGCCATCGCCCAGTCCCTGTTCACGGCGCGGGATGCCGGTATAGGCGGGGAAATCAAGAGTGACCCGCGCGTCCTTCAATCGCGGCCGGGGCCATACCGTCACCTGAAACCGGTCGCTGGTTTCGCGGCCGGCGCGGATTTCGTAATCGAAACCGGTGGTGGCTTTCTCCAACTGATAGATAAAGGCTCCGCTCTCTTCACGCAGCGGTTCGGTGAGCGAGGAGCCGTCGGCCAGGTGCAACACCGCTTCGAGCGTGCCTGACCGGGTTCCGTGATAGCGCACCGTGATCCGGAGGGGGTCTCCCTCGATCAACTCGATCGTTCCGGGTTCGACGATGAAGGTGCCCGCCGAGTTACCCAGTGCGGAGCCGGGAACCAGCGCGCGCACCACATGGCGGGTGGTCCAGGCCGGAGCCAGCACCAGCAGGATGCTCCAGCCCGCCAATAGCACCAGAGCCGGTGCCAACCAGCGGCGCATCCGCCGGCCACTCACCTCCACCCGCGGGTTGATCGCCGCCAGATCGGTGACGGCGACGCGCGCCAATTCCTCCATCAACCCGGGTGACATGCCACGGGCTTCGGCACCGGTCAACTCCAACACGGTGCTCACCCGTTCATCCAATTCCGGATGGCGGATTTCCAACCAGCGGGCGATCCGCACCAGTTCGAGAGGCCGCAGCAACGGCCGCCAACAGGCGATATAGGCCGCCGCCAAGACGGCCGCGATCCAACTGATCGTTAGAGCCCACCGAGCGACTTGCGGCAGTGGCGAACAGCGGTAGTCGATCACCACCAGCACCAGCAATGCGGCCAGCGCGGTGACCAGTGTAATCAGGGCACCGCGGCCAGCCTGCACCCGGCGGATCCGCCGCCTGAGCTGCCGGAGCACGGGTTCCAAACCCGGACGGACCGGAGGATCGGAATTGGTTTTCATCGGTGTGGGTTCCATCGGTTGGTTGGAGTGATCGGGTTCATGGCAGGCCGCCACTGCGGCGCAACCACCATTCTGTTGTTAGAGCGCCGGCCAGCAGCAGGAAGACCAGCGGGTTGTCCCACAGCGGGGTTTCGCGGACTTCCTCCCGGGCTTCCTTTTCGGTGAGAAACAAGGGGGGCAAGCCGGCCAGACTATCGAGTTCCACCACCTTGCCGCCGGAGGCGGTGGCGGCTTCCTCGAGCAAAGCGCGATCGGGTGCGGTCTCGGCCATTTCCACCGGCCCGTGCGATCCCACCACCGAGATGCGGGTTTCGAGCGCCTTGAGTCCGGCGGCGGCCTTGAGTTCCTCAAGCTGGCCACCGGTGACCCGGATCTGATAGGTGCCCGGGACGCGCAACCGGCCTGCCTGGCCTTCATGCAGCCCGTTGGACCCGGCCACCGGTGCCAGCGGGATGTTGTCCACCGGTTTGCCGTCTTGCAACACCTCGGCACGCAGTGCGGGCTCCGTGACCGGGTTGAGTTGGTTGTCCCGCAGCCGCACGGTGATCGTCACTGGATCATCCACCGTGTATGTGAGTTGATCGGTGCCCAGGCCGATCGACGAGGATCCCGCGCGGAGCAGTGGACCCGCGCCCCAGCGGACCAGATTTCCCCAGAACCGGTGATGGTGGATGTCACCCGCACCCTCGCGCAGCCGCCAAGTGCGGTCGGAGAGCAGGCAGGCCACCTTGCCATTGCCGGATTGCCGGGTCACCAGCAGGGCATTGCGGGCATCCCGTTCGCGGTGGTTGGCCAGCTCGTCCAGAGCGTGGCCCAGTGCCTGGCCATCGGTCACCCGGGTGGTAGTGGCCCCACTTTCCGCCGCAGTGAGCAGGATCTCGGCACCTTCCTTCACGCCTTTGAGCGGGTGGCGCCAGCGCAGCGCGGGGAAACCCTCCCAGGTGGGTTCGTTGGCTGTGGCACCAGTGGCGTGGCGGGTGACCGGATGCCGACGGCCTTCGGCTGTTAGATGAAACCGGAACGCCCCACTGTCATTGCCGTAGTAGGTGCGGTTCCCCCATTCGAGTTCCACCGGCAGCAGTTCGCGGGCCGGGCCGGACGGCAGGGCGTGTGGCATGTGCTGAGGTCCGGCGATCATCACCAACAGCGCTCCGCGCTCGGTGACGCAGCGCGAGATAACCGCCCAGGTGGCGGCGTTGATCGCCGCGGGTTCAAGATCGCCCAGGATAATGACGTCGAACTTGCGCCATTCGTCATCGCTCTCAGGCAGGCGGGTGGCGGCGGAGTCGCCGAACGGCCGGGTGGCGGAGGCGGCGACGTCTGGCAGGGGCTGGCCATCCACCTGGTCCGGATGGAGCAGGACCGATTGCAAATGCACCGACTTGTCACGGCCGTGGAACAGGTTGCGCAGGTAGCGGAACTCCCAGCGCGGATGGGAATCCACCAGCAACACGTGGGTGCGGGCCTCGGTGATCGAGGTTTCAAACGACCACGAATTGTTATCATAAAACCGCTCGTCCGGCAGGTCGGTGATCGCCACCTCATAGCCATCGGTGCCGCCTTGTTCCGGGATGTGGGTGAACTTCACCTCTTCCCGATAGCCGGCCTCGGGCACCAGGATTTCACGCTCTTCGATGAGTTCCTGGTTCCGTTTGAGGCTGACCTTGGCCTTGACCCCCTTGAATCCATCGAATTTCAAATCCGCCGAGATTCTCATTTTGTCACCCAGGTGGATGGCATCGGGCGAGCGCACCGCGAGCACCGCCGCATCGCGTGGTGGCGCGGGGTTGCCGACAGCGAGAATGCCGAGCGGCGCATCGAGCACACCGAACCGCCGCGCACTATCCTCCACCCGCGATTGGCGGTTGTGGCGGCCGTCGGTGATCAGGATGGCTCCGGCCAGTTCGTCCGGGGAGACTTGCTCGAGCACGGTGTCGAGCGCACCCGCGATGTCGGTGGTCTGGTCCCAGCCACGGTCCCTGACCTGCGTGCCATCGTCCGGGCCACGGGCGAAGGAAACCTCCCGCACGCGGAGTTGTTTGCCGAGTTGGGTGAGAATGCCGGACTCGGCCATCGCTGCCTTGGCAAGGGTGATGCGGCTGGCCAGGGTGCCGTCGTCCAGGAGCTTCATCGATGCCGATTCATCCCACAACACCACCAGTTCCCGGCTGAATTCCCGCCGGACCTTGCGCACCAGGGCCGGGCCTAACAAAATCCATGCCAGCAGACCCAGGGCCGTGAGGCGCAGGACGATCAAGCGCCGGGCGCGTTGCGGTCCCATCGCCCGGGCCTCGTGGCGGTAGAGATGGAGGATGATTTCAGCGGCCAGAGCCACGGTGAAGGCGGCAGCGGCCAGCGGCCAGGAGAGGGAGAAACGCAGCCAGTGACTGGCAAGAAACAGCAGTCCCCAGAGGACTATGCCGATCAGCACCAGCCGACCGATACCATATATCAACGTGCGGGGATTCATCGCCCACCTCCTTTTCCGGCAGGCAGGGGATTTTCCTCGGCGAAGGCCACGCGCAGTTCGTCGCCGATCCGGCGCGAACGGGAAACCCAGCGCGCCAGGGCGGCTTCCAGCAACAGCAACAGCACCGCCGCCACCGCCACGATGCGGGTGATTTCGCGGCCGAAGCCCCGCCCGCTGAGCACCGCCAGCACATCACCGGTGGATTCCGGCAGCAGGGTGTCGATCCGTGCCCTCAGTTGTGCCAGATCCGGCTCGAGAATCAACTCCATCCGGCTTTCCGCGATCTCACTGCGGACCACCACCGGCAATTCGCCGGCACCCGCGAGCGGCGCGATGCTCTCGCCGAGTTTCGGGGGAACCTTCACCTGATAGAGTCCGGGGACCGCCGCGCCGTCGATCCGCAGTTCCCGCCCGCGCCGCCCGCTGGTCACGGTACCCTGGCGCGGGTGGCCGAACGGGTCGGTCACCTCCAGGGTTGCCAGCGGTCCGTTGTCGCCGGGTAGCCAGGATGAGGAGGGAATCAGGTGGCGGACACCGCCCGGAGGGGTCCAGAACAAATGGACGAAGGCTTCACCGGCATCCTCCTCGTAGCGGGCTGTGACAGGCACCGGACGACCCGCTTCCAATTTCACCCGGCCGGGAGGATCCTTGCCTTGAACGGATTGATCCAACACCTGCCGGCCATCGATCAATACCGTGAGCCGGTCATCCACCTCGGCGTCCAATTGATACTCGCCGGTCACCGGTGGCAGCAAGCGACCAGTCCAGGTGACCACGAACCGGTCATTGGGCAAGCCGCCGGCCGGTGGGTCATGGCCCCAATCGAAGTCGATCAGCGGATCGATGCGCTCCATCAGATTCTCGTCGCGGGAATCCCCGCTACGGCGGTAGCTGGCGGCGAGTCCGCCCGACGAGCGGCTGTCCAACAGCACGGAAGGGCTCCAGGATGACCCGGTGTTCCAGTCCACCCCGCCGCCAGCCGCCCAGGACACGAGTTCGTGGACCAGCGGGACGAATGACGTGCGGGCTGCCAGGTTGCCGGCGCGGGCATCGAACGCGCAGGCCGCCGCCACGACGCGGCCGCGACCGTAACCACGGGTGGCCAGAAACGGATCGCCGTTGTTGAAGGCTGCGGCGAGCACGCCGGTCTCGGCAGTGACCTCGGTTTTCCGCCAACGGCGGATCGCGGCCACTCCGAGATCGGATTTGCGCGCGTCGGACGCCCACGCCAAGGCCTCGTGGCGGAAGGTCGATGGCAGGGGTGAAATGCCGTCCGGGAGAGTGGCTTCCCCGCCGATCCGCAGTGGCAGAACGCCCCCATCAGGCCCGTCCCATGGGTTGAAAAACGCCGGATCTGTCCGGGGGCCGGCCAATACGACCAGCCCGCAACCGGCCGCGATTTGGTCCGCCAGGGCAGCCGCCAGCGTGGCTGGCAGGCGGGCCACGTCAGCCAGCACCACCACTTCGGCATCGGCGAGGGGCTCGCTTGTTAGGTCGGGGGCGGCCACCACCACCGGATCCATCAGAAAATCCTCGCCCGCACTGCCACCGCCGACGAGCGTGGGGGCGGGTGCCAGCGCCAGCGCGGTGTAGCCGGCGGCACGCTCGAAGAAACTGCCCGCCGGGTTGCCATCCACCAACAGGACTTTCAGCGATCTGCGAACGATCACCACGTAGTCGGCGCGGTTGTCACCCGGGAGGTCGTCAGCACCGGTTAGCCGGGCGGTGGCCACATGCGGTCCGGGGGCAGTGAACCGATGGTGGAACTCGATCGCCTCGAGTTGGCCGGGAGCCAGCAGGCCGAGCGGTTCCCGGCCGGCGGGTTTGCCGTCCACCTCCAGCGTGAGCGCCCCGGCGGTGATGGGTTCGGTGCCGGTATTTTCCACCTCGATCCGGAGCAGCGACGGGCGATCCATGCCGGTGATTGTGCGCGCGCCGCGGATCGAGGCGATGCCGACGTTGCGGGTGGTCGGCGCATGGGGGAGGCGGCGGAGCAGCAGTCTGGGTTTGGCCGGGAGCGCCTCCCAGGCCTTTTCAATACCCTGCCAGGCACCGGTGTTTTCAAATCTCCACCCGTGACGCTGGGAATCGGTGAAGACGAGGATTTCCTTGTTAGGCCGGTCGCCCGCCGCGAGGATCAGGGTGGCCATGCCAAGCGCCTCATGGGCGCGGAAGGTGCCGCCTACGGGTTGCAGTCCATCGAGTTGGGCCAGCACGTCAGCGTGGCGGGAGATGGTGGTGGCAGACAGCGCCTGGGGTGAGGGGCCGCCGAGGATGATCGCGAACGATGTGCCGCGCGGAGCCTCCCTAACGATCGTGCGGACTTCCTCGAGTGCGTCATCAAACAAGGTTCCCGTTCCGCTGCGCCGGGTCATCGAGGTGGAGGCATCGAGAATGATCACCACCTCGCGGCGGCCGCTGGTTTCGAAACGGCGGAGGTTGAGCCAGTGCTCCATCATCACCATGCCCGCCGCCAGACAGACGAGCGTCAGTGCGGCGGCTCTCACCAGCAGGCGTTTCCGCGCGGAGCCCATCACGAACGAACCACCTAACAACGCCAGCCCCAGCAACACCGCAGGCAGCACGAACGACCACGCCGCCGGCGCATCCGGCGGCACGAACGGCCGGGCCACGGCCAGCGCCGCCAACGCGAGCAGCAGGCAGCGCGCGGCCATCAGCAGCAGGTCCTCCCACTCGATGCGCCGCCGCCGTTCGGAGAGGGTGTCCATCAGGAAGCGCATCGCCCCCCAAAACACCGGTTTGGCGGCCTGGCGGCGGACCAAATGAATGACCACCGGGATCGAAACCCCGGCCAGCGCCAACAACATCCATGGATTGAGAAAGAGCATGTCAGCGGGCGCGTTTGGCGTGCATGCGGCGGCCCAAATGCCGCAGCAGGGTATGACGCAGGGGGTGCTTGGTGTTTACCGGGAGGTAGGTCGCGCGCAGGTTGCCGCAGGCCGATTCCAGCGCTTTGACAAAGCCCTGGACACGTTCCAGATAGGTGGCGCGCACCGACCTCGGGTCGATCCGCAGGTTCGGGGACATTCGTTCGAGATCGCGGAACTGCTGGTAGCCGCTGAAGGGAAACGTCAGTTCCTCGTCGGCCATGAGGTGGAATACCACCAGTTCGTGCTGGCGGAAATCGAAGTGGTGAAGGGCTTCGATGATCCGCGCCGGATCGTCGAACAGGTCGCTGATCAGCAGCACCAGTCCGCGGCGCGGAATCCGCTCGGCCACATCGTGCAAGACCGTGGCGGCATCGGTGTCCGCTCCGGGTTTGGCTTGATCGAGCACCTCGAGGATCCGCCGCACCTGGCTCGGGCGACTGGCGGCGCGGCTGTAGTGGCGGGTCGTGCGGTCAAAGGTGACCAGACCGGCGGCGTCACCCTGTTTGATGTGCAGATAGGCAAGTGCGGCGGCGAGGTGCTTGGCATATTCGAGCTTGGAAAGCGGCCGACCGTTGATTTCGGCGGCGACGTCGCCGGTGTAGGCCATTGACCCGCTGATATCGACGGCGAGGGTGGCGCGCAGGTTGGTTTCCTCGATGTATTGGCGGACCACATTGCGGTCACTGCGGGCGATGACCCGCCAATCGAGCGTCCGTGGATCGTCGCCGGGCGCGTAGGGCCGGTGTTCGGCGAACTCCACCGAGATCCCCTTGTCCGGGCTGGTGTGTTTTCCGGTTAGGGTTCCCTGCATCCGCCGCAGCGCCAGCCATTCAAGCCGCCGCAGCACCCCCATCGTCTCGTCCGGCAGGAGCCGCATGCAGGGGGGGAGGTGGAGGGACATGAGCGAATTCTGAATTTTGAATTTTGGCTTTGAGAATAGCGGATGGTTAGACTTTCAGATCTTCCTTGGGCGCGAGTTGGGTGATCAGGCGGCGGATGATTTCGTCGCTGGTGACGCCGGCGGCTTCGGCGTTGAAGGTGGTGAGCACGCGGTGGCGGAGGACCGGGGCGGCCACCTCAGCCACGTCGCGGGTGGTGGCGTGGAACCGGCCGCGCAACACGGCGTGGGCCTTGGCGGCGGAGATCAGGCCGATCCCGGCGCGGGGGCCGGCTCCCCAGGCGACCATTTCCCGCACAACCTCCGGAGCCGAATCGTCCTTTGGACGGGTGGCGCGCACCAGATTGGCGGCGAAATCGATCACGTGATCGCCGACCGGCACACGTTTGACGATTTCCTGGAGGTGGATGATATCCGCCGCGCTCATGGCCGCGGAGATGGTCGCTTCGCCGGGTGCGGTCACGCGCCGGATGATTTCCCGCTCCTCGGTTTCGTCCGGGTAATCGACCACGATGTTGAACAGGAAACGGTCGAGTTGGGCCTCCGGCAGCGGATAGGTTCCTTCCTGCTCGATCGGATTCTGGGTGGCGAGCACGAAGAACGGGGCAGGCAGATCCATCGTCCGCTCACCCACCGTGACGTGGCGTTCCTGCATCGCCTCCAGCAGCGCGGCCTGGGTTTTCGGTGGGGTCCGGTTGATTTCATCGGCCAGCAGCATGTGGGTGAAGATCGGTCCTTGGACGAAACGGAACCCGCGGCGCCCGGATTCCTGGTCAACTTCGAGGACATCGGTCCCGGTGATGTCCGCCGGCATCAGGTCCGGGGTGAACTGGATGCGGTGAAAGCTTAGATCCAACGCCCGGGCGAGGGTGGAAACAAGCAGGGTTTTGGCCAGTCCCGGGACGCCCACTAGCAGCGCGTGGCCGCGGCAGAACACGGCCATCAGGACCTGCTCCACCACTTCCTGCTGGCCCACGATGACGCGGCCGATCTCCTCTTTCATCGTTCCGTAGGTGGCGTGAAGCCGTTCCACGGCGGCCTTGTCGTCGTTGGTATGCATGGTACACACAATTACGGCTGGATCGTGGAGGATATTTCAACCAATAGTTGGGGAGCTGTTGGGGAGCCGGTCGTGCCGCCACGGGCAGTCCGCAAGGTCGATGCAGACCGGTCAGGCGGACCGAATGTCCGCCTGACCCAGCGTTATGAATGAACGCACCCCGGAGCGCCGACATTCTGCCGGCTATGTGAGCCCGACATTCTGCCGGGCGTTTCTGTCGGACGCCGGGGGTGAATGGAGCCCCTCCGACATGCCCCCCCAAGCCCGTGCCTTCAACGCCCGTGCACGCTCATTCCGAAAGATCCGTGGTTCGCATCGCGTATAGTCCTTTTGTCCGACCACTCCCTACGCCAGCTTGTCATGCCAACACCCAATCCTCTCACACGTCGCAGTTTCATCCGCAAGGCGGCCGCCGTCGGCGCGTTCGTCGCAGCCCCGCAGATCGTGCCCTCCCGAGTGCTCGGCCGCGAGGGCCACACCGCCCCGTCGAACCTCATCCGCGTCGGTTTCATCGGCATCGGCGGCCACGGGTTTGATTGGAACCTCCCACCCTACCTCAAGCACCAGGACGCCCGCGTCATCGCCGCCTGCGATGTGGACCAGCAACGCATGCGCCGCGCCGCTACTTTCATCAACCGCCATTACGACAACCAGGACTGCGCCCAGACCCAGGACTTCCGCGAAGTGCTCGCCCGCCCGGACATCGATGCCGTCATGATCTCCACCCCGGACCACTGGCACACCCAGATCAGCATGATGGCCATGATCGCCGGCAAGGACGTCCAATGCGAAAAACCCACCCTCACCATCGATGAGGGCAAGCACCTCAGCCAGTGCGTGCGCAAACTGAAAAAGGTCTTCCAAACCAGCACCGAGGATCGCTCGGTGCCCGTTTACCACCGCATGGCCGAACTCGTCCGCAACGGCCGCATCGGCCAACTCCAGCGGATCGAGGTGATCCTGCCGAAAGAACCGTCGACCGCGGGTGATCCCACCCCCCAGCCGGTGCCGGCTCACCTCGACTACGAGATGTGGCTCGGCCCCGCCCCGCAGGCACCCTACACCCCCGCCCGCGTCCATTACAACTTCCGCTGGATCGAGGACTACTCCGGCGGCATCATCTGCGACTGGGGGACCCACCTGTTCGATACCGCCCAATGGGCCAACCACACCGAACTCAGCGGCCCCGTGGAGGTCGAGGGCATCGGCAGCTACTGGAGTGGCGGCCTCTACAACACCGTCAAGGACTACGACGTCACCTTCCGCTACCAAAACGGCGTCGTCATGACCTGCAAACCCGGCAACCCCAGCATCAAACTCATCGGTAGCGACGGCTGGATCGGCAACACCGGCTGGCGCGGCCCGCTGGAGGCCAGCTCCGAGAAAATCCTCAACTCGCGGATCGAGCCCGGGGAAATCCACCTCTACACCAATCCCGCCGGGGAACACGACGATTTCCTGCAATGCGTCCGCTCCCGCAAGGACCCGTATTTCCCGGTGGACATCGGCCACCGCGTCAACTGCATCTGCCACATGGCCAATATCTCCATCAAACTGGGACGCAAACTCAAGTGGGATCCGGTGGCGGAAACCTTCGTCGGTGACCCACAGGCCGTCGCCATGATGGACCGCCCGCGTCGCGATCCCTGGCAGTTGCCAACCCTCCCCTGACACGCCTACCATCCTCCACCATGATTCCCCTGCCAACTCCCGTCCGCATCCTCCTCAAGACTCGGCTATGCGTCCTCGCCTTCGCCGCGATGGTCCTGCCCGCAATGTCCCAAGGCCTCGTAACGCCGCTTCGCGCCGAAAGCCTCTCCGCATTTGCTGAACCTCATGGCGAGTGGCACGTCGCGGCCGACGTGACGCTCATGCCTGAAAACCCCACCCTGCTGGCATCCACCGCCGGCACCGGCGTCATCGTTAATGGATCCACTGGACGGACCAAGGACATCCTCACGAAAGAGGATTTCGGAGATGTCGAAGTCCACATCGAGTTCTGTGTCCCCAAGGGGTCCAACTCCGGTGTTTACCTGATGGGCCGTTACGAAATCCAAGTGTTTGACAGCTTCGGCGTGGCCGAACCCGAACACTCGGATTGCGGCGGCATTTACCAGCGATGGGAAAACGATCAGGGATTCGAGGGACACGCTCCCCGGATCAATGCCAGCAAGCCTCCCGGCGAGTGGCAGTCGTTCGACGCCGTCTTCCTCGCCCCTCGGTTTGATGGAAACGGAAACAAGACCGCCCCGGCACGGTTCGTCAGGGTGCTCCACAACGGCCTGGTGATCCACGAGAACGTCGATGTGTCAGGGCCGACACGCGCATCCCGGTGGAATGACGAGAAACCACTCGGGCCGCTCATGTTGCAGGGTGATCACGGTCCGGTGGCCTACCGCAACATCACTATCCGCCCGTTGCCGCCCGGATTCTCCAATCCGTTCTTCGCCATGGATACCGCGACCAAACGCTCCTATCCGAATGACCCGACGCCCCCTGCGGAACAACTCGACCTGCTCAAGGAACTCGGTTACAACGGCATCGCCTGGACCGCCGATGATCCCGCCAAAACCCGCGAGGTGGCCGCAGCGGCCCGCGCTCGCGGCATGCGCATGTGGGCCATTTACTTCGAAGGAACCCTGACCAAAGACGGCATCCAGATCGACCCGCGGCTCGAACCGACCCTCGACGTCCTCCGCGGCCATGACACCATCATCTGGCTGCATCTGCCCAGCAAGGATTTCACCACGTCCTCGCCCGCCGGCGATGCGGTGGCCGTGCCCGCTCTGATCGAACTGGCCGACAAAGCCGCCCAACGAGGTCTCAGAGTCGCCATCTATCCGCACGCGGGAGACTGGACGGAACGCATCCAGGACGCCGTGCGCCTGGCCAAAAAGGTGAACCACCCCAACTTCGGAGTCACCTTCAACCTCTGCCATTGCCTGCGGGTGGGCGATGAGGCAAGGATTCCCGAGCTGCTGGAGCAAGCCGCGCCACACTTGTTCTGCGTAACGGTAAATGGCGCTGACTCCAACGCCACCGATCCAAGCTGGAAGCAACTGATCCAAACGCTCGACCGCGGCTCGTTCGACCTCGCACCAATGCTTCGCAAACTAACCGAACTGAAATACCCCGGCCCGATCGGCTTCCAAGGCTACGGCATCGGCGGCGACCCGCGCGACAACCTGACGCGCACCATCAACGGGTGGCGGAATCTGCTCAAGAAACTCTAGCAAGCGACCACTGCCGGACAAGATTCTCCGCAGCCTCCAGCGAGTTCTGAGCCTCAACAAATCGCATGCTCAGCAAAATGATTGAGGCTGCTCTTTCAACTCCCTTTACTGCCCCCTGTCCCAGGGCATCACATTCCCTGAATACAGCAATCCAGCGGTTTGATTTCATGTCCATCCGGCATTTTGTAAGCACCTGGACCAAAGTTCACTGTGACCACAATACCGTTGGCAAAGCGGGTCTGCTGCACCGAACGGTCGGCGGTCAAAATCTGATGATCGGTCATCTCGCTGTATCCAGTGGCACGGGAGACGGGCTGCGCGGTTTTATAACTCTCCAAAAAACCGGCTCTATTCTCAAGCCACTCCTGGGTGGTAAACATATACATTGGCGGGGTGCCGTAGAGAGCGTTAAAAAGATCGCGGCGGCGCCAGACCTTCGGCAGCTTGTTGTTGTAATCGCCCCAGTACCACTGCGCCACCACGCAGTCGTGATAGACCAACTCCCAGAGCGGCAGACGGTATTTTTCACCCACCTGATATTTGGCCAGCTGCGGCGGCACCTCATCGACCTTCTGCATCATATCACGTCCTGCGTCATGGACACGGTAACCGCCAAGACTGAGCATCCCCTCAAAGTAATCACAAAACGGAACCGAAGCCTCATGGCCGGTCTCACTGCCGCAGACCAGACCGAACTCACGGGAGACAAGATCGAGCAGCTTCATCTTCCATTCTTTGCTCTGGGCGCGGGTCATCGGGTGGTCAGGATGATAACACTCAAACCAGGGAGCGGCCACCGTGGTATCGAGAAAACGTGCTTTAAAGGGTTTATCCTTCAAGTCGGCAGTGATCCTCTTTCTTGCATAAGGCAGCGCCTTTGAATCGCAGATCACGGCGCAGGCGATACGGCCTTCGCCGTCTTTCCGCTCGACTTCCCAGCCATTGCGCAACACTCCGGGTGCGGCATGGTTGATGTCCTGGGGAAAGGCCTCCGGCAGCCAGTCACCGTGCACCCCGCCAACTTCACTGTAACGCGCCGGGTCCATCACATCCTGATAGATATCATAGCGTCCGGTCAGCACCCCCTTCAATGAATTCAGCTCCGCGATCTCACTGCCTTTGCCATTGCCGCTCCATAAAATCCGATCCATGCCGGCTCCCTGCAACTCTTTCACCAGCTCCACCTTCTGATCGCCGGCATCCCAGTTCCAGATGTTGGCGGCTCCGATCAGCAGATCAATTGCAGGCCGCTCTTTCACCTTCTCTGTAAAGGGTTTAAATAGGCCGCTCTGCTTTGCATACTGACGGTAGCGTTTGCACATCGCCACATGACCGCCGTTATCGAAGAAAACATAGCGTGCACGGCGTTCATAAGCAAACTCACCCCGGGAGAGATCCCAGAGCGGGGCGGCCCGCCAGAAGCCGTCAGGCCCCTTAAAAGCGTTCACAGAGGCATCCTCGGGGGTCTCCAGAATACACATCCAGCCGCTGCCGCCGTCATCCTTCATACAGCCGAAGAAGCCCATGCAGATCCCGTGTCCACCATAAGCGATCATCGGCCACAAACCCTGATGCTCTTCATCCACGGGATAACTCATGCCCTCATTCATCGGGACAATCAGCCGCTCTCCAGGTGCGGTGATGAAGGCGGCGGGGTAATCCACCTGACGGGTGACCGTTCCCTTTGCGTCAATGGTGACGGTAAACTCCGGCGAATTTTCATCCAGCGCAATGACCGACACAAACTCCGCCATGGTCTCCGCATGCACCAACCTGATCACGGCACTGCGCCTATCCGGGGCGCACTCGAGAGCCCGGGTGAACATTCCATTGAGGACAGTCCCCTGCTTCCAGACCCTGCCGCTGCGCAGATGCTTGACCGCAAAAGAGTTTTCAGCAGGGCTGATGGCGATCTCAATTTTCTGATTCTCCAATACCGCCGGCGCTGCCGGGGCCACCTCAATCCGTCCGGTACGGGCCAGCTCAAAACTCTGCAGTTGAATTTCCGCACTTTTGTCCCCAATAATCCGGGGTTCGAGGGTGGCGACACCCAGCGGAATCATAAAGCGATTGGTCACACACTGCCACTGATCCCCCGGCTTGATATCCACACCCGCCCATGACCAGGAGAGTGCCTCGCCCTTTGAATTGTAGAGCGTGGCGCAGCTTTGCGCCGTGCCGCCCTCAGCAGACTTCACTTTGACCCGGGATCTGGTTTCAAAAACATCACCGGGGGTGACCTCAATCCGGCCAAAGCCGAAACAGGCCCAGTCCTGCTCACATCGGAAGGTCATCTTATGCACGCCGGAATCCGAAATGACATCGGCCTCTCCACCGCGGGTCCACACCTGCGGTTTTTCGAGATTCCACTGATCAGCGGCGTGTGTGCCGACCACTGTAAACATCACTGCGATTGTGTAGATTGTCCTTTTCATGGTTCCTCGTGTTTTGAGCTGATCACAAGACCGTCATCTGTGAACAAATTGATATAGTACGTTGAGGCGCACTCGGGAATTCGCATCATAACGCGGTTCTGTTCAGGAATCAGAACCACAGGTTGCTTTTTCCAGACACGCTGTTTCCAGGCTCCTTTCCCACAGGCGTGGTTTTGAACGGCCTTCTGGATTTTTCTCTGGTGCGCATCATATATCAGGTCAACACTGAATTTTCAACGCTTGACACTTTTCATCTCCGGCAGAGTGGATTGGAATTGATAGCCCCCGGAATCCACGGCGTAGACAGCGGCACCGTCTTCCATGCGCTGGAACTTCACGCCTTTCACCTGATCGGTGGGCTTGCCGGACTCGGTGACTTCCGCAGCATTCGTGGCCGGGACATACACGGTGGCGGTGGTGCTGGTGGGGATGGTGACATCCATGGTCAGTTTGTCGCCATCGCGTTTCCAGTTGCTGATGATTTTGCCGTGAACCGAGTCGTAGCCACACTTGATCCATGTGAGGTCGCCGACGATGGCCGGTTTGATGATGATCTGCTTGAAGCCGGGGCCGGCTTCATCGGGCAGGATGCCGGCCAGCCCCTGATAGAACCAGCCGCCGGGGCTGAGGTAGCAGGCGTGGATCTGGGACCAGTATGCGTCCCACTGCTCGCCGAAGGTGGTCATTCCCTGCGCCAACAGGTAGCCCCAGCCCGGATAATCCTGCTGATTGGCAATGGTGAATGCCAGATCGTTGCGGCCCATCTCCCGCAGGGATTGCAGGAGAAAATGGGTACCAAGCATGCCGGTGTCCAGATGGCCCTTGTTCTTCACCAGCACGATGTCTGCCAGGCTCTGCCGCACTCCTTCACGCAATGCGTCAGGGACAACGCCGGTCAGCAATGGCATCGCCTGGCTCAACTGCCTGTCGCCATCGTAAAGTTTCTCGTTTTCCCGATAGAACGCGGCATGGATCATCGCCTGGAGTTCCTTGACCCTGGCCCGGTGCTTCTTCGCCTCATCGGTCTTGCCCAGCGCGTCGGCCGTCTTGGCCAGCAGATCCATCAGATAGACGCGATAGCAGTTGACGAAAACCTGGTTGCCGGGAGGAGCCTGCATGCCGACGCGTGGCGCCACCCAGTCGCTTCCGGTGTCGCAATTACTTGGCTGGAGGGGATTTTTCTTGTCTGGAAAACATCCGTCGACAAATACCGTGGGGTAACGAACCATCGGCTCGTAAGCGCGTTCCAGCAACCGGCGATCCCCATAGTAGAGATAGGTCTTCCATGGCAACACGTCGATCATGCCGCCCCATAGCAGCCAGCAGCAGGGATCGGGCCTGCCATCAGGAGTGGCCCCCGTTGGAGCGTACTGGACGGACTTGCCGGTGACCGGATCCTGTTCATCCAACCAATCGATCGCCCACTTGGTGTAAAAGGCGGAAGCGTCCAGGTTCATGATCTGGGTGTCGATGGAAGTCTGGCCGTCGCCGCCATAACCCATCCGCTCGCGGTGCGGGCAGTCCGTCATGTACCCGCTGATGTTCAGGCAGCGGATCGTCCACAGGTTGACTTGGTGGATGCGATTGAGAAGTTCGTTGGAGCACTCGAAGGTGCCGACGGGGTCGAGCGCCGATTCGATCATCAAGGCCTCGGCATCGTCGGTTGCCGGTTTGGCGGGCAAGCCCTCGACAATGGCGTAACGGAAGCTGAAATAGTTGAACTTTGGGCAGAGCTGTTCGCCTGGTTTTCCGGCCGAGATGAATTGCGCTTCCTGGTTGTATGTCGTGTAGGCGAGCGGGCCATTGGCGGTATCGAGCTTCCAGGTCCCCGGGGGCAGTTCATACGTTTTATCCGGTGTGACCACCTCATTGGCTGACTTCAAGCGCTTGTCGGCAAAGCGGATTGTCACGGTGTGCCCCGCCTCCAGTTTCGGCAGCTTGAGGGTGAACCAACCATTCAGGTTGGTGCCGAAGTCCAGCTCGTAGGTATTTGCCTTCAGGGCGGTACATTTCACCACGGGGAAACACTGGGTGATGCGGTTCGGCGGGCACGACTGCGCCGTGGCCACGCCACTCGGTTCGGCAAATTCCTCAACGGGTTTCCAGGATCCATTAGTACAACCCACTTCGCTCCAGCCATCGATGGCACGGCGGGCATCGATATGTTCGCGGCCGTTGCCGCACCAGCCCCAGCCGAATTCGGTATGCGAGCTGCCCAGCCAGGTCCAGGTGGGATCCGTCCCTACGACCACCCGTTGGCCGCCAACAATCATATCGAGTTGCACGCGGGCGATGGGGGTGTATTGCTCATCCTTTTTGGTATAGCACAAGCCCAGGCCGAGCCACACGCCCACGCAGTTGTTGCCGGCGCGCAGGTATTTGCTGATGTCATAGGTGGTGTAAAGCGTCCGCTTCCGATAAACCGCCACGGCGGGTGAAAGCACATCCTCGCCCACCTTCTTGCCGTTCACATACAATTCGCCATAGCCCTTCACATTGACGAAGGCCACCGCCTGCTCCGGCACGGCGGTCAGGGTGAATTCCTTGCGCAGCCACGGCGACGTCTCACCGCCCGCCCTGACCCACTTCGCCTGCCAATCCGCAGCCTTCAGCAAGCCCATCGACCAGCCGGCGGGACCGCTCCAGGGCGTCGGTTGGCCGTCGTTCAGCCAGACGCGGACTTTCCAGTGGCAAACCTGGCGTGATTCCAACGGCTTGCCCGCATATTCCACCTGGATGCTCTGGTCGGACGCCACCTTCTTGCTGTCCCACAAGTCACCCTGGTCTTTGGCAAGTAGTTCCGGGGTCGAGGCGACCAGCACCTGATAGGCTGTTTGTTTCCGACCTCTGACCGCTGACCGCTGACTTCTCTCTTCCATGACCCACGACAAGCGCGGCTTGGCGGCATCGGTGCCGAGCGGGTTGTCGCGGTATTCGCAGCGCAGGTTGGTGAGGTCGGAGGCGGCAGCGGCCGGGATGCAGGGCAGCATGGCAACCGCGGCAAGCAGGATTGCAGCGATGCGGCGGGCGGGGGCATGTTTCATTTGAATTGACAGTGGTTGAATTTGCGCTGACTGCACTTACTTGCCAAGCTGTTATGCTCTTTCACCGCATGCTGATTGAAGGGGGAGGAGTTGGGGACGCTTACTCTCAAAGAGTCGCAAACCTTTATCTAACATTTATTTCAGCGTTAGCCAATATCCGGAAATCGCCCATTTTTCTCTGCTACTAATCATGCCCCTGCCTCCGTTTTGGCGGTCCGGCTCTGTTCTGGCTTGGCGGTTGGAAACCGCCGCCACGGTCAGTCAGCAAGCTCGATGGCCACCGGGCAGTGGTCGGAACCGAGGACGTGGGGGTGGATGGTGGCGCTGGCCACGCGGTTGACCAGCGGTGCGGAAACACCCCAGTAGTCGATCCTCCAACCGATGTTGCGCTGGCGCGCGCCGGCGCGGTAGGACCACCAGGAATAAGCGTCCGCAGTGTCCGGATGAAGGTGGCGGAAGGTGTCGATGAACCCCGCATCCAACAAGCGGCCGTAGCTTTCCCGTTCTTCGTCGGAGAACCCGGGATTGCGGCGGTTTTCCTTGGGGCGGGCGATGTCGATTTCCTGATGGGCGACGTTGAGGTCGCCACAAAACACCACCGGTTTGCGCGCGGCTGAGGCGGTTAGATGCTGGCGGAACGCCGCGTCCCATGCCAGCCGGTATTCGAGCCGGCGCAGGCCGTCCTGGGCGTTGGGGGTGTACACATTGACCAGGATGAAATCCTCGAATTCCAAGGTGAGCACCCGGCCTTCGCGATCATGTTCCGGGAGGTCCATGCCGAGGGTGACTGCCAGTGGTTTCACCCGGGTAAAGACCGCCACCCCGGAATAGCCGGGTTTTTCCGCGGAATTCCAGTAGGAGCGGTAACCGCCGAGCTCCAATGGCAGCTCGACCTGCTCCGGCCGGGCCTTGGTTTCCTGCAGGCAGAGGATGTCCGGTTGCTCGGCGCTGACAAAGTCCGGGAAACCCTTGCCAATCACCGCCCGGATGCCGTTCACGTTCCATGATATTAATTTCATCGCGGGGCATGTTTGGTTAGATCAAAGGACCGGATGGCTCAGGGGGTGAAGAGCACTTTGCCAGCGCGGAGCGGGGCGGTCAGGCGGCCGAGCGCGGCCTGAAAGGTGTCCAGGGTGTGGGTGGAATCCACCGGTTGGAGCAGCGCGCCGGCCGCCACCCGGGCGGCGAGGTCGGCATAAACCGCACGGACTTCGGCGTCAGGGGCGTTTTCAATCCAGCGGGTGACCCACAGACCCCGGAGTTGCAAATCGCGGAAGATCAACAGGCCATTGGGCACGGAAAGCGGACGTTTGGCCATCGCTCCGAAGGTGAAATGGGTGCCGCCCTCGCGCAGCAGGTTCATCAGCCGCAGCGCGCTTTCGCCACCCACGGCATTGAAGGCCAGCGCGGCGGTGCCCCCCCCGAGCGCGTCCTTGGCTTTAGCCAGGCCTTCTTCGTCGTCCAGCAATACCAGATCGCCACCCAGCGCTTCGAGTTCCGGGATCAGTTCGGGTCGGCGCACAAATGACACGGTGCGGATGCCCAGCGAGCGGGCGAGCTGGATCACACAGCGGCCGACCGCCGAGTTGCCGGCATTCTGGACCACCCACTCGCCGGCCGCCGGCCGCCCGGCCCGGTGCAACAAGCGCCAGGCGGTGGCCGGATTCACCTTGAGCATGGCCGCCTGCAGCGGATCGATCGCGGGCGGTAGTTTGAACAGGCTGTCCGCATCGACCACGGTATGGGTGGCCCAGGTAGCGGCCCGGCGGAGGAAGATCGCCCGATCACCCGGTTTGAAATCCGGCGATTCACTGGTCACGATCTCACCGCAACCTTCCACCCCGGGGGTGGCGGGCAGGGTGGCTTTCACGCCATAGGTGCCCTCGACGAAATTCAGGTCCGCCGGGTTGATTGGAGCGGCGAGGATCCGCACCAGCACCTCTCCGGGGCCGGGAACGGGGGCGGTGAAGGACTCCCACTGGAGAGAGTCTGCCGGAACCCCGGTCTGATGAAAGACCAGGCGGCTGGCGGATGTGGCGGCGGTGGATGAATGCATGGCCGCAGAGCCTGACACGCCCGACCCACCCTGCCAAGGCCGGGTTTTGGCCGGGGCTCGCAGGACCAGCCGATCCGGGGCCAACGCGGGCCTCAGCCGTTCATCGTCCAGCCTTCGCGGCATTTGCGGCCGAGGAATTCATTCGCCTCGGGAATATTGGTGATCTTGCCGGCCACCGGGTCGTATTGCAGTTTCTCGCCCACCCGGTGGGCGACCAGACCTAGCAACATTTGTTCGATCATGTTACTGCTGTATTCGAAATCGCAGGCGGTTTTGCGCGAGGGGTCCCTGCAGGCGTCCAGCCACTGCCGCTGGAAATGCCCCACCGGTGGCAGCAGGGTCTCCGGCGTGCGGTGTTTCAAATAGGTGAGGTCCCCGCCGTCACCGACCGGCAGCAGCATCCGCGACTCGAAGTCGGCGATCAGGAAGCCCTTGGAGCCCTTGAACATCGCCCCGTGATCGATCGCCTTGAGGTCGACCGCCCGGTTGGGCGAGCGCGGCATCACTCCGCCTTGATACCAACTCACCCGGATCGGGCCGCGCCAGTCATTGGCGGGATGCTCGAAGTGCGACTCGCACTCCACCGGGGTGACCTCCGGGTTGAACGGCTCGCCCTTGGCCTCCGCGGACGTCGGCAGGGTGGCATCGATCGCATTCCAAACCAAGTCCATGGTGTGGCTGCCCATATCGCCGATCTGGCCGGCTCCGAAGTCCGGGTACATGTTCCACTGCAGGCAGTTTGCGCCGGCCCCCCCCGAGAAATAGCCCGGGTTGTATGGATGGAACGGTGAGGGCCCGAGCCACAAATCGTAGTTGAGTCCGGCCGGCGGCTGCCCCTCGGCAGGCAGATAGCCGCTGCGGCGGATCTGGCGGTTGCCCCACGCGTACGCCGCCTGCAACTCCCCGATCGCGCCATCGGTGATCAGCTCGCGCACCCGGTTGAAGTTGGCGAGTTCATGCCGCTGCATGCCCACCTGGGTGGCGAGTTTGCTCTTCTTGGTGAGCCAGTTCGCCCGTACGATCCGGGCCTGCTCCACAGTGATGGCCAGCGGTTTCTCACAATAAACGTGCAGATCGCGGTTGAGCGCCCAGTTGGCGATGAACGCGTGGGTGTGGTCCGCGGTGCAGATGACCACCGCGTCGAGATCCTTCTGCTCCAGGCATTTCCGCCAATCCACATAAGTCTTGGCATTCGGGAAGCGCTTCAGGGCATCCGCAAAACGGTTCTCGTTCACGTCACAGAGCGCGACCACATTCTCCTGGGACAGCGCGTCATAGTGGGCCAACCCGCGGCCCCAGATACCGATCAGCGCGATGTTGAGTTTGTTGTTGGGTGAATTCACCGCCCGCAGCAGGCCGCTGGGCAGCAAGGTGAGTCCGGCACTGGTGATCGTGGTGGTATTGAGAAATTTACGGCGATTCATGGTATTTTGAGGGTTGAGATGGCAACAGCCTGGCTAAAACCACCAACCCGTGCCTAGTTGGGGATACCTACCCTCTCCGGCTGATCTTTCGCCGCCGCCCGGAAAATTTTCCAAAATCCTGCTTTGTCAGGAGGATGCCCCCCGGCTGCCGGATGGCAGGCCCGACACGTTCCTCACGCGTCGAGCCACTGTAGGACCTCATCAAACCGCTGGGCCTGCCACAACCCGAACTCCGGCCGCCGATGCAACCGGGCCTTGGTGGCAGCGGGGCTGGAAATGCCGCACAGGAAGCGTGCCAACTGCCGGGGCGTACCCAGTGCCGGATGGCGTTCGTCGCGCAGCGCCGCCATCAGCGCCCATTCGTCGGGCGTTGCCGCGGATGCCGCACGAACCCCCAGTTTCACCGGTGGCTCGCCCCGGCAACGGTCGCAAGTACCGCACCGCACCCCATCCCGCTGGCCGAAGTATTCCGCCAACAGGACGGTGCGGCAGCGCCGCGAGGTGACATATCCCACCACCGAGGCGATCCGCCCGTGCTCGAAGCCGGCCCGCTGCTCAAACTGCTGCGAAATATCCCCGATGACCCGGGTCACGCTGCCGTCCCAGGTTTTGCTCATTTGATAGACCTCGCGCAGTCCACGTTGGGTGATCCTCACATCTTCGGCCGCGGCCAGTTCGGTGAGGATGTCCACCACCCGCTGCCGGTTCAGACCGGTGGCGGCGGATATTTCATGCAGTTTGAAATGCAGCGTCCCGTAGGCCTGTTCCGCGGCGGCAAACAAAACCCCGATGGTTTTCCGCTCGCGCGGTGGCCGCCCCGCCAGAATGTCGGGCAGCGGGCGCAGCGGCACCACCCGCAAGACATCGTAATAGGAGCCGCCGCGATCCATCACCCCGGCGAGTTCCAGATAGGCCAGCACCGTGCGCACCGTTTCCTCGCGCATGTCATTGCTGAGTGAAAGCTCGTAGGCAGAGATCGCAAACGGGCGGCCGGGGCCCGCCAACCGCAGCAGCCGATCTAACAGGTTTCTCAACCCCTGCGGGGAGGGGGTCGCGCCGTGGATGAAATTCTCGAGCGTGAGGGTGTCCCCGGCACTGGCCAGCAGCTCGCAGCGGGCGGGCTGTCCGTCCCGCCCGGCGCGGCCGATTTCCTGGCAGTAGCCTTCCAGGCACTTCGGCAGGTGGTAGTGGATGACCGCGCGGATGTCGGGTTTGTCGATTCCCATGCCGAAGGCGATCGTTGCAACGATGATCCGGGTGGTGTTGCGCATGAACGCGTCCTGGGCGGCGGCGCGGTCGGCGGGTTCGCATCCGGCATGATAGACGCGGGCGGAAAACCCGCGTTGTTGGAGCATCGCGGCGAGCGTTTCGGTGGCGGCCCGGGTGGTGGCGTAAACGATCACCGGTCCCTCGATCTCCCGCAGTTTTTCCACCAGCAGCTCGTCCTTGTCGATGCCGTCGCAAGCGCTCACCGTGAGCCGGAGGTTCGGCCGGTGGAGCGGTGCCTGGTAATGATCCGCCCGCGCGATCCGGAAACCGCGGCGGATGTCCCGCGCCACCTGGACGGTGGCGGTGGCGGTAAGCGCCAGCACCCGCGGCACCCGCAACCGGCGGCCCAACCTGGCCAGCTTCAGATAGTCCGGCCGGAAGTTATGCCCCCATTCGGAAATACAATGGGCCTCGTCGATCGCCAGCAGTGAAATCACCATCCCCTTGAGCCGTTTTCGAAAGCCGGTCCCCGCCAGCCGCTCCGGAGAAACATATAACAGCCGGATGGTCCCGTCCGCCAGCCCCGCGAACACCTCCTCCACCTCGTCATCCGCCAGCGTGGAATCAATCCGCGCCGCGCCGAGGCCCCGCTCGCAGAGCCGTTCCACCTGATCCCTCATCAGCGCGATCAACGGACTGACTACAATAGTCAGGCCCTCCAGCAACATCGCCGGAGCCTGATAGCACAGCGACTTGCCGGCACCCGTCGGAAACACCGCCAGGGCGGACCGCCCGGCCAGCAAGGCGCGGATCACCGCTTCCTGGTCGCCCCGGAAATCCGTCAACCCGAACTGCTCCCGGAGTACTGCGAACAACGGATCACCGCCGGAATTCTCATTCGTGGCGGACGTGATCCTGTCGTTCATCGCGGGTTGGGGATTGGCTGCGGACGGATTGCTAATCCCGCCGCTGCCACAGGCTCAGCTGGGACAGCGACCATTGGAACTTGCGCGCGGTTTCACGGATCAGAAACGGCTCGTGGGTCGTATGGATCAGCGAAAACCCCGGCTCCAACCGTTCCCGCAACCAGGCGGAGGTTTCCCCCGGCGGCCAGTTTTCCGGCGGGGTGAATTCCTCCAGCCAGGTGCAGGGCGTGGCCAGCACCAGCTCGCCACCCGGCCGCACCAGCGCCGGCAGCCGATCCAACAAGCGCAGCGGCTCGGGCAGGCGACAGAGCAGGTTGGCCGCATGAACCCGGTCGAATACGCCGAGATCGCCACGCAGGTTCATCGCATCGCCCTGCTCGAAGTGAACCCGCTCCGGCCTGGCGTGGGCTGGCACCACGGCTGTCCGTTCGCGATGCAGCCGCGCCTCCTCGTGTTGCCGATAGGTCAGCGCCCGACCGTCCTGCAGCTCGCGGGCGGCACGGACGAAGGCATGGGAGAAATCGATCCCGATGACCTCATCACAGGTGACGGACAACTCGAAGCTCGAACGTCCGACCGCACAGCCGAGGTCCAGCGCCCGGCCACCGGAGCCCGGGCTGAAGTGGCTCACCGTCCGCACGGCAAAGTCCAGGCTGGCGGCGAGAGCGGCGGTCAGTTCCGGCGGCAGTGCCACCGCCGCCGGCAGCAGTTCGTCGGCCGAGCCGTAGTGAAACAGCAGGTATTCGTCTAGCAGACGCTCCGTTTCGTAAATGTCATGAGATGAGGGCATGCATCAGAAAGGCGGAGGGCCGGAAGTTCTCGATCAGGATCTCCGTCTTCCCGCCGCGGTGCATCCGCACCTGGCTGATATTGAAATTCGGAGTCTTGTGCGGGGCGAAGAGGATGTCGTCGTGGGTCGAGTTCTCGTGTTTCTTGAACATCTCCG
The DNA here is from genome assembly GCA_021733795.1 of Akkermansiaceae bacterium. Classification (GTDB taxonomy): domain Bacteria; phylum Verrucomicrobiota; class Verrucomicrobiia; order Verrucomicrobiales; family Akkermansiaceae; genus Luteolibacter. The sequence continues at coordinate 30,524 of JAIPKB010000031.1, forward strand.
GCACGATGTCGCCGCCGAGGTGGTCGTCCCGGCCGGTGGCCATGTGGCAGGTGCCCAGCACCTTCTCGTCCTGAATGTCCGCACCGGAGACCGGCAGCACCTGGGTGCCGAAACCCAACTCGCCGAGGGTACCGGTCATCGGATCGTCCGCCAGCCGCGCGTTGTGGGCGGCAATGGTCGCCGGATTGCCCTCGATCAGGGTGGAGTGAACGATGCAGCGGTTTTCCACGTCCAGCACCCCGAGCGTGCCATCCTCGTATTTCATCGGGAACTGGCCGCGCGCGTCCACTGGGACGAAATACACTTCGCCAGCCGGCAGGTTGGCAATGTCCGGAGTTCTGCCATGGCACAGCCCGTGGGATTTCTGCGCCTCCTGGCCATCGAGCCCCAACCATGCGGTGAGCACCCGCCCGTCCTCGAGCGCGAAGTCGATCTCCACCGCATCCGCCTTGGTCAGGGCCAGCCGGATCTTCTCGGCGTCGCGGGAAACCTCCAGATAATCGACCGCCAGGCCGGAGCTGAGGATCACGTCGTTGAGCCCGTGCATGGTCGCCCCGCGGAAGCCGAATTCCTTCGCCTTGGCGGTGAGCGGCGCGGTGGCGGAGAAGGTGGAAATGCAGAGGATGATGTCGTAGTTGGGATAGATGTCGCGGTCGAACGACAACTGTACCCCGTGGCAGTCCCACACCTCGTCGGCGTGGTCGAGGTTGGAGCCATGGGTCATTTTGTAAGCAAACATCTCGCCGCCGGTCATCCCGAGTTCCGCCATCACGCGGTTGTGGAGCGCCTGGTAGAAATGCTCGTGGGCCCGCTTCTGGATGGGAAACCCGTCCTGTTGGAGAAACGCGAAATCCTTGATCAGGTTCTGAGGCTCATCGAAGTCGAGCAAAATGCAGACGCGGCAGCCGGCGGTCGGCTCAAAGACCGTGCGGAGCAGCCTGGCGGCATCGAATTTAGGGAACACGCGGTTCTCCGGGTGGAGCAGAATCGCTTCCTCGAGGTAGTCAGGGAGGGAGTGTGGAGTCGTGGTCATGGGCAGTCAGGATAGCATTCCATGACCCTCCGACAAGCAGCAATCACCGCCCAGAACAATTCCCTGGGTGCCGGGCGGGATTATCCCCTCGACAAGAACAGTCCGAACGGACACAAGCCGCGGACATGAAAAAGATTTTTTCTCTTGAAGCTCCCGGGCACCAACCGCCGCGTGTGATCGAATCGATCAAAAGCGAGGTGCGGAAATACCTGAAACGCGAACGCAGGAAGGCGCTTCCCGAAGGGGTGGACTTCTGGGATTTCGACTGCAAGGCCGGCTTGGGAGAGGCCGCGCCGGAGGTGAAACACGTCGAGGAACTCATCCCCGCCATCGATCAGGCGGCAGCCGCTCAGTGTGGTACGATCTACCTCGAAATCCTCGCCAAACCGGGACACCGGAAGCCCAAGGGCGGCGGTTCAGCGCCCGGCGATGGCTGACGCGGCGAGGTGGGCGGTGGTCCATGCCGCTTGAAAATTGAAGCCGCCGGTGATGCCGTCAATATCGATGCACTCGCCGGTGAAATACAGACCGGGGGTGATCCGGCTCTCCATGGTGTTGAAGTTGATGGTTTTCCGTCCGATGCCGCCGCAGGTGACGAACTCGTCTTTGTTCGTCGTTTTTCCATTGGCCTCGAAGCGCGCGCACTTCAAGCCATCCACCAACTGGCGGGTTGAGGTTTTTGATAACTGTCCCCAGGTCATCTGATCCTGGATTCCACAACCCACCACGATGCGCTCCCACAAGCGCCGGGGGACTGGCGGAATCGGGGTGTTTTTGACGAGTTTGGCCCCTTGGTTTTGGCGGATGTCGGCGAAACGTGCTTTCAGGCCCTCCATGTCCAACTCCGGCAACCAATCGATCACGAAGGGGAAACGATGATTGGTTTCCGCCATCGCCCGCGCCTCCCACGCGGAAAGCCGCAACACCGCCGGACCGCTGAAGCCCCGATGGGTGATGAGCAGGGGGCCATGCCTCGCTGGGCGCGCCCCCTCCCGGCGGATGGCCACCATCGGGTGGGACACTCCCGCCAGGCCGGTGATGCGGGGGTCGGCCACATTGAAGGCGAAGAGCGAGGGCACCAAGGGTTCGATGGGTTGTTCCAACTTCCTGAGTCGATCCAGCAGCGGACTGTCTTTCAATGAGCCGGTGGCGATGCAAACCGCCCATGCGGTGGTGGGCTCCGGGTGGTTCTCGAAGCGCAGCGAGAAGCCGCCATCTGCGCGTGGTTCGATGTCGGTCAGGCCATGGTTTTGAAAGAGCGGGATGCGGGATTCGCGGGCGCGTTCCAGAAAGCAATCGATGATGGTAGCGGAAGAATCACTGACGGGAAACATGCGCCCGTCCGGCTCCGTCTTGAGTTCAACCCCGAAGCGCTTGAACCACCCGACGGTGTCCGACGGTTGCCAATGATGAAATGCGGCGCGCAGCTCCTGACCCCCGCGCGGATAGTTTTTCGCGAGTTTTCCGGGGTCGAAGCACGCGTGCGTCACATTGCAGCGGCCGCCACCGGAAATCCGGACTTTTTGCAGGAATTGGCTGGTTTTCTCGAAAATGGCGACCCGTTTCCCGGGGGCCATTTCCGCATAGCGGAGGGCGGTGAAAAATCCGGATGCGCCGCCGCCGATGACGGCGAGGTCGAGGTCGAGAGTATGGCGGGAGTCATTCATCAACTGTCCATAGGTATCCCCGCGCCGCGCATCGAGAAAGCCCAAAGTGACAGAACTCACTGAACGACCTCGATTTTGACGAAGGGGCGAGCAAGTTCAATTCCCGCCCATGAGATAATCATCGATCGCCTTGGCGCTGCGCTTGCCGTCGCCCATGGCGAGGATCACGGTGGCGGCACCACGGACGATGTCGCCGCCGGCGAAGATGCCGGGAATACTCGTCATGCCGTCGGCAGCGGTCTCGATGTTGCCCCATTGGTTGAGCTTGAGGTCGGGGCAGGTGGCTGTTAGAAGCGGGTTGGCGCGGGTGCCGATGGCGACGACCACGGCATCACATTCGAGCACGAATTCGGAACCGGGCACGGGCATCGGGCGGCGGCGGCCGGAGGCGTCGGGCTCGCCGAGTGCCATCCGCTGGCATTTGAGCCCGCTGACCCATTTTTGATCGTTGCCGATGACGGCCAGCGGAGCGACGAGGTTTTCGAAATCGACGCCCTCGGCCTGGGCGTGGTGGATTTCCTCGACCCGGGCGGGCATTTCCGCGAGGGAGCGCCGATAGACGATCATCGCCCGTTCGGCACCGAGCCGCTTGGCGGTGCGCACCGCGTCCATCGCCACATTGCCGCCGCCGATCACGGCGACCCGCCGCGAGCGGAGCACGGGGGTGTCGGAATCCCCGGCATAGGCTTCCATCAGGTTGACTCTGGTGAGGTATTCGTTGGCGGAATAGACCCCCTTGTAGTTCTCACCGGGGATGTTCATGAACACCGGCAGGCCGGCACCGTTGGCGATGAATACGGCGTCGAAGGCCTCTTTGAGTTCCGGCAGGGTGTAGGTCCGGCCCACCACCACGTTGTTCTCGACTTTCACCCCGGCCGCGATCAGCCGCTCGACCTCGTCCTCGACGATTTGTTTGGGCAGGCGGAATTCCGGGATGCCATAGACGAGCACGCCGCCCGGTTTGTGCAGGGCTTCATAGAGGGTGATGTCATGGCCTTGCTTGAGCAGCTCGCCGGCGGCGGTGAGGCCGGCGGGTCCGCCGCCGACGATGGCCACCTTCCTGCCGGTGGGCTGGCGCGGCTCGAGGGTGACCGTGCCGGCGTGGGCGCGCGCCCAATCGGCGACAAAGCGTTCGAGGTAGCCGATCGCCACGGGCTTGCCCTTGATCCCGCGGACGCACTGGATCTCGCACTGGACCTCCTGCGGGCAAACGCGGCCGGTGATGGCGGGCAGGGCGTTGTCGCCAAACAAACTGCGCGCGGCGGAGGGCAGGTCGCCCTCGACGATGAACTCGAGAAACCGCGGGATGTTGACCATCACCGGGCACCCTTGGACGCACTTCGGTTCCTTGCACTGGATGCAGCGCTGGGCCTCGAGCAGGGCGATTTGCTCGGTGAAGCCGAGGTTGACCTCGAGGAAATTTCCGGCGCGTTGGGCGGCATCCTGTTCCGGCATCAGCTGCCGGTCGATCTTGATGCGGTCCTTGAGTGGGAGTTTCCGGTTGGTCATGGTTGCTGGGAGGCGGGTTGAGGGTCGTGGACGAGCCCGATGCGGCAGCTGCCGTTGTCGCAGGCGTGGGCGGCGTTGGCCTCCGCCTCGGCTTCAAACTCGCGATAGGGGCCGAGGCGGGCGGGCAATAGGGCGAAATCCCCCCGGTGGGCGTCGCAATCCCGGCCTTCCACGC
>JAIPKB010000032.1 GCA_021733795.1 Akkermansiaceae bacterium
AGACGGCCTGGCGCAAGCTGCGCCAGCCAGTATGGCCTGGTGCGGGAAGCGCTTGCGTGGGCTATGGCTTGTCTTGGGTCTTGGGTTTTGCCGTCTTGCGTCTCCCGGCGCCAGTCGGGCTAACGCGGTTCATGTGCAGGCGGAGCATGTCCTCGAACTCGGCGTCGGGATCACGCTGATAGACCATGGAGGAGCCGATCTCGGCGGCGAGGATGGCGGAGCGGTATTTGGGCATCAGGTTGTCCACCCGCTTGCGGAAGCGCGGGTTCGTCCGCAGCATGGCGGGCAGATGGGAAAGGATGGCATTGCGGAAGACAGGGTCCTCCGCCAGTTGCGGGTTGGCCTGGAAGTACTTGAACAAGCGGGCGTAGTTGCCGTTGATCTCGTTGCTGATCCAATCGGAGATTTCGGTGTCGAGCAGGTTCCCCTCGCGGCGGCGGGCTATGATCAGGTTGGCCTCGTCGGATGCGCGCCGCACGAGGATTTCGAGCACATCCCGGACATACTCCTGCTTGTGCTTCAGGAACTCCTTTTCGGTGAGCAGCAGGTTGGCGATGATCTCGTAGGAGGAGGAAATCACGCCGCACTTGTTCGCCGAGGCGTCGCGCAGCAAAAGCACGCCCTTCCGCTGCAAGTTCACCCGGGCGTCCGGGGTGATGAACGAATTGGCGCCTTCCACGATGACCCGGGAGGACGGCCGGCCGTCGGGCAGCAGGAACTGCTCCCAGTTGTCGGCGTCGATCGTTTCCGGACGGCCACCCGCCGGGATGAAAAGATCGGCCTCCACCGTGAAGGGCAGCGAGCCATAGGCGCGGGAGAAGCCGTCGATGGAGATCCATTCCTCCCGCAGGCCGGTCTCGGTCCGCGTCACCCTGCGGTGGAGTTGGCGCAGGCCGTCCATTCTGGTGGCGGTCCGGAACAGCATGCTGCCGCCGGGGTGAAGCGCCATCGGATCGAAGGCGTGCAGGTCCTCCTTGAGCAGGATGCGGCCCAATTCCGCGTGGTCGGCACCGGCCGGATCGATCAGTGCGGCGGTGCCATCGAGGATGAGCCGCAACTGCGCCTTGGGCCAGGACCGCAGGATGATGGCCATCGCGTTGCCGGCCACGTCGCCGTTAGCGCCGCCGGTGATTTTCAGGCTGACCGGATCGCGGCGGACATCGATGCCCATTTCGCGCATGGCGATTTCCGCGAAGGTGACGACGCCGGTGGAGGTGACGGCGTATTCCTTGTGGTTGACGCCCACTTTTTTGGAGGACATCACGCCGATGCCCAGAAGATAGCCCCGCTGGCGGGAAAGGGCCGCGATTTCCTCGATCATCGGATCGCCCATGTTCTCGTCGGGGCCCAGTTCGATCGGTTCGTCCTCGCGGTAGTAGTCAACCACCGCCGGGTGGCGGGCGACGCCTTCATCGGTCACATAGATATCCAGGAACGAGTTGAACACGGCGCGCTGGAGTTTCTGCAGGCGGATGGTTTCCAGGTCTCGCTCGGCGTCCTCGAGTTTGGCGGCGTCCATCAGCATCACCAGTTTCGAGCCGCCTTCGTAGATGTCCTTGTTTTTGAAGTGCTGGGTGTGGGCCAGCACGAAGTTCTCGCGGAAGAGGGTTGTCGCGTTGGTCAGGAAGTCATCGGCGCTGCGGCAGGTGACGGTGCGCCAGCCGCCGCGGGCGATGTCCGAGAAGCCGATGTGATAGCCGAAGCCGTAGCGGGCGAAGAAGAAGGTGATGCGGAACGGAGTCGCCTGCGGCAGGTCGCTGGTGAAGGCCGGGCCGAGTTCGGCAAGGTAGGCCGGGTCCAGGCGGAAGGAGATGGCCTGCTTCTGCAGCACGAAGAAGTTGGTCTTGAGCGTGTGCTTGATGAACAGCAGGCAGCAGCGGAACACGGTGCGGCGCACATCGTCGAGGTGGCGGTGGCCGGTGTTGTATACGCGCACGGCCTGTTCGGCGGCGGCGAGTCGTTTCTTCCAGCCCCTGGGGCGGCCCTTCGAGGACGGGTCGAAACGGGTCCGGAACAGCGCGGTCAGCATTTGCGCCATCGGCGGATTGGAGAGAAACGAGTGGCGCACTTCCTCCAGATCGAAGCGGTCGGGCTGGGCATGGGCGAGATTGCTGTGGCAGAAGGCCACAAAGGCCCGCACCAGTGAGGCGTCCTCGCCGCTCATCACGCCGGTGGTGACCAGATCGCGGTACTCCGGCGAAGTCGGACGCAGCGCCTGGGTGTTGAAGAACTCCCGTTCGAGCTGCCGGTGCTGCGGTGAGCCGAGTTTCAGCCGGCCGCCAGCCCGCAGGGACACATAGAAGTTGCAAAGGGCGTAGGGCCGCTCGCCGTTGGAGATGTCCAGCACATAGGCGCGCGACACGCCCAGTTCCAGGCGATTGAGCACTTCCAGCAGTTGGGAAAGGAGCCGGCGGTGCGGCGGACTGGCCACCACGAAGGAAACCCGGGTCAACCCGCTGCCGTCCCGCATTGCCTCGGTATCCAGATAGAGCCCGCCGGCCCGGTCACATAACTGCAGCAACCGCAGCGCCTGCGCCACCCGGCGGGGCGGTGCCACGCGGGTGATGGACTCATTGTTTGCCCAAAGGATTTTGAGCAGGTGGCCCAGCTCCCTCATGTCGAAGTCGGGATAATCGGTCCGCATCACCTTCGCCACGGCACGGCGGATGTCCGGAGGTACCTCCACTCCGGCGGCCAGCCTTGCTTTCATCCAGTCCTCGGTCTTGCAGTCGAACTCGAACCGCTGGATCTCCAGCGTCGCGTCCATGCCCGGCATGGTCCGGTCCGAATGGACGAACATCGCGTAGGAAATCGGTAGGCCGGCGGTTCTTCCCAGTTTGATCGTGCGGTAGAGCGAGCCCGGCTCGTTGGGCGCCGCGACAATGAACGCTTTGGGGCGGTCGGCCAGGATCAGGTGGCGGTTGGTTTTCAACGTGCCAAGGTTGCGTTCCAGAATCGCGATGGCATCCGGCTCGTCCTGCATGGCCGCGAAAAAGTAGCTGGGCATGGCCACGCGCAGCCAGCGGGCGTTGTCTGGATCGGTCTGCTCCATACCACTGGTGCCTGCGGGATCCGGGGAATCCGGTTTGCGGTGGGTTTGCATGGGATTTTGATGTTAGATCAGACGGTGGGAGTGCCGGGAATTGATCACGGACGGGCGGCGGCGGGGAAACCACGGCTGGGTTTGGCGCCCACGGAAAGGTCTAAGCGGGGTGGTGGTCGGATTCATGGAGAAATGTCCCTGGGCACGAGGCTAGACCCAGACCCAGGCCAGGCAAGGACAAACCTGCGGAGGCCACGGAAAATGATGGTGCCGGGTACCGGGGCGCGGACAACCGGATTGGGAATAGTTGGCCTCCCACCATCGATTTCCCCTTGCGGCCTGGCGAAACGGTTCCATGGTATTGCTGGGAAGACAACCCCCATTACCCCATGAAAAAGTTGATTGTGATTGCCAATCTCGGACGGGTCAGGCCGGTCAAGTTCAAACCGGCGGGAGACGATCCACAGGACCGTGCCCATTTGTTCGAAGACCCCGGAAGCACGCTGGAACTGCGGCCCAAGTCGATTCACGAAGTGGTCACCGACCAGGCCGGGCGCTTCCGCCAGGGTGGCCCGGTCAATCGCCAGGGCGGGGCGTCCGCCGGCGAGGAACATCACTTGAAATCCGAGCTGGAGCACCAGGCGCTGGAACGTGTCGCGGGAAAAATCGGCGATATCGTCGCCGCCGCCGGCTACCCGGCTTGGCAACTTGTTTTCCCGCAGGAGAATCTGCCGGGTTTGCTGAAAGCCCTGCCCGCCGCCACCTTGCGGTCCTTGTCCGACACGCTGCCGGGTGATTTGACCAAACTGCCATTGGCGGAGCTGGAAAAGCGCTTCCTCAACGGCCATTGAGCCGGAGTGTTCCGCCGGCGCCGGAATTGCGGATCCGGAGTTGCAGATCCGGCGGATCCGGTTATATTGGTGGGAGGGGCTCAGCCATGAAGCGATTGTTATCAGCGGCAGTGGCGGTGGTGGTTTGCGGGTTGTCGCTTGACCTGCTGGGGGCGGATGTTGGCTGGATCCAACTCAAGGGCGCGATCGGGCCGGCCTCAGCGGGCTATGTCGCCCGGGCCGTTGACGTTGCCGCCGAGCGTGGCGACCGCTGCCTGGTCATTCAACTGGATACCCCCGGCGGCTCGCTGGATGCCACCAAGGAGATCGTCCAGACGATGTTCGCGGCCACGGTGCCAACCGTGGTTTACGTCGCGCCCGATGGAGCGTGGGCCGGGAGCGCGGGTTGCTTCATCACCCTGGCCGCGGACGTGGCGGCCATGGCTCCCGGCACCAACATCGGCGCGGCGCATCCGGTGTCGCTGGGGCCCGGCGGCGGGGAACAAACCAGCGACGTGATGAAACAGAAAATGGAAAGTTTCGCCAGCAGCTACATCGCCTCGATCGCCGAAAAACGGGGGCGCAATGTCGAGTGGGCGACGTCCGCCGTGGTCACCAGCGAGTCGATCACCGCGACGAGGGCGCTGGAACTCAAGGTCATCGACCTGGTAGCAACCGATCTGCCGGATTTGCTGCGGCAACTCGACGCCCGCGAGGTGCGGGGCCACGCATTCAACACTGCGGACGCGCGGGTGCGCGAAATCCCCATGACCGTGAGCGAGCGGGTCCTGCAGTGGCTGTCGCATCCGGAGTTGATGATGATCCTGATGCTGGTGGCGATCTACGGGATCATCGGCGAGTTGAGCAACCCCGGATCAATCCTACCGGGGGTGATAGGGGCCATCGCGCTGATTCTGGTGCTTTACATGGCGACGGTGTTGCCGGTCAACGTGGCCGGCCTGGCGCTGATCGGGCTGGCGGTGGTGCTGTTCATCGCGGACATTTTCGCTCCCACCCACGGGGTGCTTACGGTTGGCGGGATGGTGGCGTTTTTCCTGGGTGCGCTGATGCTGTTCAACCGCGCGGACCCGGCCTTTCGCGTTTCGCTGGCCTACATCATTCCCGCCACGCTGCTGACGGCGGCCTTCTTCACCTTTGTCGTGGGCGCGGGCTTGCGGGCGCAGCGGTTGCCGCTGCGGGCCGGCCAGGAAACCCTGCTTGGCAAGACGGTGCCAACGCTGACTCGGATCGATGCCACCTGCGGCAAGGTGTTCGTCGAAGGCGAATATTGGAATGCCGTGAGCGAACAGCCAATCGCAGCAGGACAACCCTCCGAGATCGTCGGCATCAACGGACTCACTTTGCAGGTCAAACCCATCCCACCAACCTCAACCTGAAACGGAGCACGCCATGGAACAAATCATCGCCAAATTCGCCAACCTCACCGCCTGGCTGGTGCCAATCGTCATTCTGGCGGTGGTCGTCCTGCCCCAAGCCGTCCGGATTCTGCGGGAGTACGAACGCGCCGTCATTTTCCGGCTCGGCAAGTTGCTGGGCGCCAAGGGCCCGGGACTCGTCCTGCTGATCCCGGTGGTCGACCGGATGGTCAAGATGGACCTCCGGGTGGTCACCATCGACGTCCCCAAACAGGAAGTGATGACCCGCGACAACGTGCCCGCCACCGTGGATGCGGTGGTTTACTTCCGGGTCGTGGATCCGGTCGCCGCCGTGGTCAAGGTCGAGAATTTCTTGAAGGCCACCTCGCTCATCGCCCAAACGACGTTGCGGAGCGTGTTAGGCCAGTCCCCGCTCGACGACCTGCTGGCGCAGCGCGAGAGCGTCAACCAGCATTTGCAGGAAATCATCGACCGGCAGACCGATCCCTGGGGCGTCAAGGTCGCGGCGGTCGAAGTCAGGGACGTGGCGCTGCCGGACAGCATGAAGCGGGCGATGGCCAAACAGGCCGAGGCCGAGCGCGAGCGCCGCGCCAAGATTGTCAACGCCGAAGGCGAATACCAGGCGGCGGAGAAGATGGTGCAGGCCGCCACCATGATGAGCAAGGAGCCGATCGCCCTGCAACTGCGCTTCCTGCAGACCATGCGCGAGATTTCCAGCGAACACAACACCACCACCTTCCTGCCGGTGCCGATCGATTTGTTCTCGCCGTTCCTGAAAGGCCCGTCCAAGGGCTGAGCGGTTTCCTGGCAATCACTTGACAAATGGAGGGGGCTCGGCGATCCTGCCGTCATGATCGTAGGGAAGGCGGCCAGTTTTCCTCGTTTCGCCGTACGGCACGCGCCTCGGAAGGTTCCGGGACCGCTGTATTCAAGCCGCTTCATCCCTTCCGGTTCCTGGTTTGCCCTTCCCGAGCGGACAACCCCCACCGACAGGGTTCAAACCATCCACCAGCAACGCTGGTGACAGCCTACCTCGGCATCAACATCGGCGCGCTGACGGTCAAGGTGGTTGCGTTTCGCGGCGCGGCCACCGAGCCCCGCGTGGTGCCGCACCAGGGCAGGGCGTTGGCGGTGGTCCGCGATCTGCTGGCCGCTGACGGGTTTGCCGACGCGGATTACTTCGGCGTGTCCGGGCGGCTGGGGCACCTCTCGGAAGTGGCCGCCATCCAACGGGCGGTGGGCGAATTGCCGGACCGCTTTGATGCGGTGGCCTCGTTGGGTGGCGAATCGTTCCTGAGCTATCTGCTTGCCGGGGGACGGATCATCAACGTGCTGTCGCATGACAAATGTGCCGCCGGCAGCGGAGAGTTCCTCGTCCAACAAATCGGCCGGATGGGAATCGGCATCGACGAGGCGATCCGGCGCTCGTTCGCCGGCAGGGTGGTGCCGCTGGCGTCGCGCTGCTCGGTGCATTGCAAGTCCGACATCACCCACAAGCTCAACCGCCACGAGGCCACTCCCGAGGACATCCTGCACACGCTGCATGACAGCATGGCGAACAAGGTGGTGTCATTGTTGGAAAAAGGACAGCGCGAACTGCGGCGCGTGTTGTTGATCGGCGGGGTGTCCGGCAATGCGGCGATGGTTGCCGCGCTGCGCGCCAAACTGCCGGCGACCGAGTTCGTGGTGTTGCCGGAGAGCGCGTGGCTTGAGGCATGGGGCACGGCGCTGCTCACCCGCGACGCACCATGCCACCGCTCGCCCCAGTTTGCGGGGCAGGCTCACCTCAGCCGGCTGCCGCCGCTCCATCAGTACCGCGACCGGGTCCAGGTCATCCCCGCACCGCCCCGGCCGGCACCGTCAGCGGGCCCGCTGGTGCTGGGGGTGGACGCCGGGTCCACGACCACCAAGGCGGTCCTGCTTGATCCGGCGACGCAGGCGGTGGTGGCATCCCATTACGCCCGCACCAATGGCGACCCGGTGGCGGCGACCCGTCACTGCTTGCGGACACTCGTAGGGGAGGCGGGCAATCGCCAGGTCATGTTGGTGGCGACCACCGGCTCCGCCCGCGAACTGATCGGGGCCTATCTGGGCACCAAGCATGTTTACAACGAGATCTCCGCCCATGCCGCCGGCGCGCATCACTACGACGACGAAGTGGACACGATCTTCGAGATCGGCGGCCAGGATGCAAAATATATCTATCTGCGCAACGGCGTGCCGATGGATTACGCCATGAACAACGCCTGCTCCGCCGGCACCGGTTCCTTTCTCGAGGAAAGCGCCCACGGGGATCTGGGGCTTGAGGTGGCGGCGATTGCGGTGCCGGCCCTGGCGGCCCCGGCCCCGGTGCAGTTCAAGACGACATGTGCGGCGTTCATCAATTCCGACATCCGGATCGCCCAACAGGAAGGCCATTCCCGCGAGAACATTGTCGCCGGTTTGGTCTATGCGATCGCGGCCAACTACCTCAACCGCGTCAAAGGCCCGCGCCATGTGGGCAGGAAGGTGTTCTTGCAGGGCGGCGTGGCCTTGAACCGCGCCATCGGGAATGCCTTCGCCCACAGTGTCGGCCGCCAGATGGTCATTCCACCCACCCCGGAGCTGCTGGGGGCACTGGGGGTGGCGTTGCTCGCGCAACAACGGGCCGACGGTGCAGCGGGTGCCGCCATCGGATTGCTGACCCTGGCGGCGCCGGAAATGACAATGGTCGGCCGGTTCACCTGTAGGGCGTGCCAGCTGTATTGCAGCATCGACCGCTTCGAAGTGGCCGGCCGCAGGTTTCCCTTCGGCGGACGCTGCAGCCTTTACGAGAACGTGTGGAAACGCAAATCCCGCCAGGTGCCGGCAGCGGATCTGGTGGCACGGCGTGGCGAGTTGTTGTTTGGCAGGTTGCCTGCCGCCCCGGCGGGCGGGCTGCGCCGCATCGGCATCCCCAAGGCGCTTACGACCCATTCGCTCTATCCGTTATACGCGACCTTCTTCTCCACGCTGGGCATGGAGGTGGTGTTGTCCGGGATCGACCCGCTGGGCGAGTTGAAAACCAACGCCGGCTTTTGCTTTCCGGCCCAGCTCGCCCATGGGGCGGTGCTGGATCTTTGCCAACAAGGGGTCAAGCTGGTGTTTCTGCCGCACGTCTCGCACCTGCCGCAGCAGCATCCCGCGCACGGTTGCTTCCTGTGCCCGATCAGCCAGGCGAGTCCGTACGTTCTAACCAAGGTGTTCGACGACGTCCGCTTCCTCTCGCCCGTCCTCGACTTCGCGAAAGGGTATGCCGCCAATCCGGCCTTGGTGGAAATGGCGGTCAAGGAGTTAGGGGCGCCGCCGGAGCGGGCCAAACTGGCATGGAGCGCCGCAATCAACGCGCAGACAGACGTCGAGCACGCCCTCCGCGAAATGGGCTGCAGCGCCCTGGCGGAGGCGCTCGCGACGGGCCAGCCGGCGGTGCTGTTGGCCGGGCACAGCTACAACGCCTTTTCGCCGGAGGCCTCCCAAGCGGTGGGCAAGAAACTCGCCAGCATGGGAGTCGTGACCATTCCGGCCGATTGTCTCGAACCGGTCGGCGAGGGAGCGACCGCCTGGCATTTCGCCAACCAGATCCTGAATGCGGTGGCCATCGCCAAACAACATCCCAATCTGTTCCTGTTGTGCGTGAGCAATTTCAGTTGCACCATCGATGCCTTCACCCAATCCGTGATAGCCTCCCAACTGGAGGACAAGCCCTATCTGATTCTGGAAATCGACGCCCACACCGCCGACGCCGGCGTGCAGACGCGGTTGGAGGCGTTTCTCGACATCGTGCGCCACTATCGCGCCGGCCAACCCGCCGCCGCCGAGCCATTCACTCCCTGCCGGCTCACCCGTCGTGGCGGAGTGATCCGCTCGGACGGCGCGGCCGTGTCGATCACCGACCCCCGGGTGAAGATCCATTTCCCCAGTTTTTCGTTCTTTCACTCGGCGGCCTTCGCGATGGCAGCGCGCTGGCTGGGGCTGCACCCCGGCGCGGTGATCCCGCTCGACCGGACCCAGCTTGACCGGGGATTGCAACACAGCTCCGGCCGCGAGTGCCTGCCGCTGCCGATCGCCCTCGGCCAATTGCTCCACGCGCACGAGCACCGGCAACCGGGTGAAATCATCGGGTTTGCGATGGTGCGCGGCGGCGCTCCCTGTGTCGTGGATTGTTATATGGGCTATTTTGAACGGTTCATCGCCGAACAGCGCCTGCCCGATCTCTTCCTGCTCAATCCGAACGCGACAAATGACTACCTCGGCTTTGACGAAAGCACCTTGCTCCGGCACCTGATGCCGGCCGTCCTGGTGGCGGACATCCTGGTGGAAATCGAACAAGTGCTGCGGGTGGCGGGTGCCGATGGCAGCGTGGCCCAACTTCACGGCGAATGGCAGCGGTTGGTGCGGCTTGCCACTTCGCACGATGGATTCCAAGCCGCACTGCAGGGCTTCATCGACCGGCTTGCCGGATTGCCGCGCAACGCGGATCCGGCGGACTGTCCACGGGTGGTGGTGACCGGCGATTTCTTCACCCGCTTCAGTCCGTTTTTCATCGAAGGGGTGCCCGAGCTTTACGCCGCCCAGGGCATCATCCTCAAACCGGTCGATCTGAGCGAACTGGCGTTTTACAACGCCTATTTCGGGGTGGCGGAGACCGCCGGCGGCTGGGGTATGAAACCGGGTGGACTGGCGCTGGCCAAGGCCTGCCTGCGCGCGTTTCAACCGGATGGGAAACAATACCTCCAACAATGGCTGTCCTTCCAAGCGGGGCGGCGATCCGAGAACCACTACCGCCAACTCTTCCAGCGGACTGGCCTGCTGGTGGCCGGACCTAACGATGCTTCGGCACTGTTCGAGCACGCCGCCGAGCATGTGTCGCCCAAGATCTTCGGCGAGCTGGTCCCGATGGTGGGCAAGGGGGTGGAAGCCGCGGCCGAGGGCTACGACGGGATCATCCTGATCGGCCCGTTCAACTGCCTGCCCTACCGGATTTCAGAGGCCATTCTCAAGCCGCATTGCATCCGCCAGGGGATGCCGCTGCTGACTTACGAGAGTGACGGCTACGCGGTTGCTCCGTCATTCTTGCGACAGGTGGATGTCCATATCCAACAAGTTCTCCAAAGCGCCGCAGCCAAGCATCGGAGGGTGCGGGCACCAACCGGACATGGACGCGGCGCATCACCGTGGAATGGGTGGAGTGTGCCAGATAAGCCATCGGCTTGAGCCGGTCGGACAGCCCCACGACCGCGGAGCCGACTGCGGCGATGGTCTTGTTGCCGGCATCCGCTTCCCGGGCGAGGCACAACGCATTGGGATCGTCACGGAACCCGCGGGCTTCGGTACCACCGGCGAAGAGGGTCACATCGCAGTCGGGAGCCTTCAACGGATGTTCCCTTTGTCGGCACTTGGCTGAGCGAGCGCAAGTCATTCTTTAAGAACGTTTTGCGCGGCGTGGAGGCAGCTTCTTTTTGGTGGCTGCGTTGCCCCCCCGGCTCCGGATGACCGCAGGCATTGGAATTCCCGAGCGGGCCATGAGTTGCGCCACGTCCGGGCGCGGCTCAGGCACGCTGCCGCAGCGGACTTTGCCCTCACTGATGATTTCCGTCACGCAGAGGGTGGCGAGCTGGCCGATGCCTTCGCCCACCGTCAGATCGGTCTGGAGCGCGTAGCTGCCGTCGCATCCGGTCAAAGGTGTCAGAGAAATAATCACAGATTGTCATCGGGGCGGGTTATAAATTTTGGTCGTAGGTGTTAGTAGATGCATCTTATCCAGGGGCGTGTGAGCAGGGCGGGGGGGGCATTCCGCGTACCACGCGGCCCATGGCCTTGATCTTGGCCAGCAGCTTGCCAATGTTCTGATCCAGGCGGTCGACCATGGCCGCGTAAACGGCCATCTTGCGGTCTTCCTCCTGCTTCTTCTCGGCGCTCAAGCCCGCCCAGTCGGGGCTCTCGCGGTCGGAAAGCGGCTCGACCTTCGGGTCGACCAGGCCCATTGCCACCTGCCGCTGGTGGCGCGCATGGCGAACCGCCTCATAACCGGCCAGGTACTTGCTGGTACTTCGCGATATCCTCGGGCCACGCCATGAGTGGATCGTGGGGAGCGTGGTAGGCCATATACAAGAAGAACGGCGTGTGGCCGGCGGGATCGGATTGCTGCAACTCGTCGAGCCATTTCAGGCCGTACTTGGTGAAGTAATCAGTCGTGTAGAAATCCTTCTCCACGGGCGTGTAGGGCTGTAGCGTCTGATCGTCGATGCACCAACTCCGCCCGCCGTATCGTTTTTGCGCGGGCCTGCCCTCGCCCGGGCGTTGGAAACCCGGGTTGAAATAATTGCAGGCCCCGTCGCGCAGGCCGAAGTAATGATCGAATCCGCGGGTGAACGGGTTTTCCGTGCCGTGGTGCTTGCCCGACCAGAGTGTGCGATAACCGGCGGTGCGCAGGACTTCGCCCAAGGTCACGGCGTTCTGGATCTTCGCCGGGTTCATCATCCGGCACTGCTGCGCGTAAACGCCGGTCAGCAGGCAGGCGCGCGACGGGTTGCACTTGGCCGTGTTGTAGAATTGGGTGAAGCGCAGACCGCCCCGCGCCAATGAATCCAGATTCGGCGTGGCGATCTCGCTGCCGTAGCATCCCACATCCGACCAGCCCATGTCGTCGGCAAGGATCAACAGGATGTTCGGACGCTTGAGGTCCGGCTCGGCGGCGCAGACCGCGCCGAGCATGTCCAGGATGGGCATATGGCGATTGCTTGTGTTTTCATTTTCGTGTGTTCGGTCAATGGCCACCATCACTTGGTCCGCATTTCCTGCCGTGTGGCGATCGGCACATACCCCACCTCCAGCCCGGCTGGCGGCGTCACCATCAGCGCCTGGTCAAGATCCGCCAGTTTGCCGGTCGTTGGCGGTGCCAGGTAGTTGCGGTCCTTGGTCCAGTGGCGGTGGATTTTCTCCACCCGCTGCTGCAGGATCTCACGCTCCGCATCCGTCAAATCCGCATTGAGCAACGAGGGTTGGTCGGCGAACCGATACCAGTAGTACGTCACCGTGCTGCCGTCTCCCGGATTCGCCTTGAATGGTCCTGCCGCCGGGCCGGGCTTCTTCCAGCAACTCTCCGCATCCTCTGGAGTGACCAACGGCTGCTGGCCGGACGGGCGGTCGGGAAAATGGCAGGTGTTGCGGCGGTTGGTATGGGGCATGGGGTTCATGACGATTGATTGCGTTTGTGAAGAAGAATTGGCATGGGTGGCACCGGATACTCGCGCGCGAGGAACAACATTCCATCGGGCCATGGAATTTTCACTTCGCAACGGCTATTATCACCGGCGGTGCCCCGTTGCTGAACACGAATCAAACCAGGTCGGTTCCATCGAGTTCATGTTGAAGCCAGACCGCTCGGAGAGACCGGTCCCTGCCTGCTTTGACTTTTCTGGCATGCCCCCGGGGGGGAGTCAGCTTGCCTCGTACAACTCCTTGCGACACCAGGCGAGGGCCATCAGCGAGTAGCCGGTGCCGTAGGGTTGGTGATAGTCGTAGAGCGGATAGTCCCACCAGCAGCCATCTTTTTCCTGGCGTTCCAGGAGGATGGCGGCGAGGCCCTTGGCGTAGCGGGCGCGTTGTTCCTTGGGCAGCAGGGAGGCCGACTCGGTGAAGTAGTAGATGCCGTAGTAGTAGAAGTAGCCGGAGATTTGGAAATGCGTTTCATGCGGTACGGGACGCTTGCGGCCGATGCTCAGAAAGCCCTCGCGGGCGAGGAAGCGGTCGGCCCAGGTGGTGAGGACCTGATCGGTGACGGCGAGGTCGCCAAACTCGCGCAGGCTGGCGTTGCAGGCTTGGGAGCGGGCGAGTGAGCCGGCCGGGCGGTTGATGCCGGACCGCGGGCGGACCCGGTGGGGAAAGGCGTAGACGTAGGAGAAATCCGGGGTGCGCTGCATGGTGATGCTGGTTAGGGCGTGTTTGACGAGTTTGTCATCCAACTTGACGCCCATCACCTCGCGGGCCTCGTGCATGGCCAGCAGGACGGTGGCGGTAGTGAAGGAGGTGGGCATGCCGGAGGGTTTTTGGGTGGTGACTTCGTCAAAGAGGTCGAGGTAGCCCCAGCCACCGTTGACCTCTTCGTAACGATTGGCGAGGTCCACTTGTTGCTGTCCCAGGCGGATCCATTCGGTCTTTTTGGCGGGATCGGTTTCCCGCTGGTAGAGGCGGGTGATGGCGCGCAGGCCGTAGGCATGGCCCCACGAATTGTAGGTGGTGGTTTGATCGGCGCGGCGGAGTTTCGGGAGCTCGGTGGCGACCCAGGTTGCCGCTTTGGCGATGGCGGCCTGGACTTCCGGACGCTGATCGGCGGCATCGATGAGGCCGGAAAGCGCCAGGCCGGAGGTGCCGGCGCGGAACGCGTGGTGGGCACCGGGCAGCGGGGCGTAGATGTTGAGTCCCTTGGTGCGGGTGGGCCCGCCCCATGAACCGTTCTTGTTTTGATAGCCGACGAGGAAATCGACTCCGCGGCGGATGGCGGTGTCGAGCGACTCACGGGTGACCTCCGGCAGCGGGGTGTTGGGTGGCGGCGGAACTTCCGTGATTTTGGCGGCGGGTGCGGCCACCGGCGGTGCCGGCTCTGCCGCGATGGCGAGAAGAGACAGCAGACAGCAGACAGCAGACAGCAGACAAGAGGAGGAGCCGCGCGGCAGATACGACGGCGGCGATAGCGGATGGATGAAATGAGCGGGCATGGCTTTTGCGGCAGATGGCGTGGGACGAGAGGAAAATGAGAGCGGGAATGGGGAGGCTGGGGTGATCAGTGGAAGGGCGGGCTGTCAGGTGACATTTGGACGACTGACAGATGAGCAATTGGCTCCCCCCGCCCGCGGCTTGTTCTGGTCTTCGGTCTGCTGTCTCCAAGTCTTCTGTCTTGCGCTGTCTTCAAGGGGTGAGAATCACCTGCCCGGCTTCGAGGCCGGAGAGGATTTCGGTCAGGTCCTTGGAAACGCGGCCACGCTTGACGGCGCGTTGCTCGGATTTGCCATCGGCGAGTTTCACTTCCACGGTCCAACCGGTGGCGGTTTGGGTGAGGGCCTTGGTGGGCACGGCGATGGCTTGGGCTTGCTGATAGGAAACCAGGGAGATTTCCGCAGTGGCACCGGGGGTCACGGTGATTCCTTCCGGCCAGGTGAGGTTGAGGTCGGCGCGGTAGCGGCCGTCGGTGCCCGGGGTGGGGCTGGTGGCGAGCAGTTTCACTGGCAGTTCCAGATCCTCACGGCCGGTGAGGGTGGCGGTGCCGGTGGTCTCCGGGGTGAGCACCCGGCTGACGGCTTCTTCGACAAAGGCGGTGAGGCCGAGTTTGGCGGTGGCCGGGATGAAGGTGGCGAAGGGGCGCTTGACCGGTGCCTTGCCATTGACCACGATCCCCTTGAGGAGCTCGCCGGTGGTCCAGCGGCCGTCTTCAATGGTGCCGTAGTAGAACCAACCGGCGGCGGGGGCCTTGAGTTCGAAGAGTTTGCGGTCGGACTCGAGCTTGGCGAGGGTTTCCTTCTCGCGGGCGAAGGTGATCCTGGCAGTTGCCAGGCCGATATCCT
This sequence comes from Akkermansiaceae bacterium, assembly GCA_021733795.1. Lineage (GTDB taxonomy): Bacteria > Verrucomicrobiota > Verrucomicrobiia > Verrucomicrobiales > Akkermansiaceae > Luteolibacter. Next base: position 14,849 of record JAIPKB010000032.1, read on the forward strand.
GCAGTTTCAACTTGCGCGGGAGTTCCTCCTCGGCGGCGGCAAGGGCGAGTGTGGCCTCCTTGTCAGCGGCGGTGAGCGCCTCGGCCTCGCGCGGCAGCTTGACCTTGAGCGTGCGGTCGCAGTCGAGTTGTTCCATGCGAAGGCCGAACTCGGCACGGGCGACGGCACTCTTCTGGCGGACCAGGATGATTTCCTCAGTCTCCTCGGTGAGGTCGTCGGCGTCGTACATTTTTGCGAGTTGCCTGAGTTCCTCCTGGGCGTTTTCCAGGTTTTCCTGGGCGCGTATGAGGGACTGGCCGGCGGATTCCTCGGTGGCTTTACGGCGGACCTTGGTGAAGTAGGCCAGTTCCTCCTTGGCTTGGAGGGCGGTGCGGCGGAGGGCGTCGAGGGCGAGCGGAGTGGTGGCCTTGAGCGACTTGGTGTCGAGTTCCGCCTGGGCGAGGTTGAGTTCGCTGGCGGTAAAGGCACGGCGGGCGTCGGCCAGTTTCTTGTCGATGTCCTCGGCGTCGAACTTGAGCAGGATATCACCGGCGGCGACTTTGCTGCCGTGGGGGGCGAGCTGCAGGATCTCGAAGTCCGCCCAAGCTTTGGCAGGCAGGCGGATGAGGGAGACTTCCGCTGGCAGGGCAGTGGCGGCAAAGGTGTGGGCCGTGAAAAACGGTTGCTGGACGATGGTGTAATCCGCGGACCGGGCGGAGGTGGCCAGCAGGGCGGGGAGCAGCAGGGTGGAAGGTAGTAGTTTCATGGAAGAATCGGTGAGGCGGGTATTGGGGTTGGGTAGTGGTGGGCGTGGGTGAAGCGGAATCAATCTTCGGATTTGCCTTTTCGGGCGAGCCAGATGGGCAGGAATCGGGTTTTTCTGGCGTTGGGGGAGGCGGGCGTGAGGTGTTCGGCCACGGCGAAGCCGGCGCGGTTGAGGCGGCGGGTCACCTCGCGGCCGGAGCGGGAGCCGGCGATGGCCAGCAGTCCGCCGGCTTGCAGCGCCTCGAAGGCCTGGCTGAGCCAACGGGCATCGTCGATCCAGGGGTGGAAGCGGTCATTGGTCGGGCAGGTATCGCGGTGGACGATGATGGCGTGGAACTCCCCCTGATGGCGGCGCAGGAAGGAGGGGCCCGGATCGGGCTCCAACCGGACTCTTGGATCTTGGAGCAGCGGGCTATCCGGGAGGTGGGTCCGGTGCCAAAGGGGCAGGTCGTCCAGTGGCTCGGCGACGAGGAGGATGGCGCGTTTCTGCGGCAGGGTGGCGGCGGCGGCGGCAAGGGTATGGCCGAGCCCGAGTCCGAGGATGAGGATTTTGGGCTGACGGGCGGGCCGGAAGGGGGTGCAGGCCAGGCGCGAGAGTTCGGCCTCCGCGGCGTGGGTGGCGGGACCGGTGATTTGCTGGCCTTGGACGAGCAGGTAGCGCCGGCCGTCATGCTCCTGGAGCACCAGTTGGGTGCCGTCGGGAAGTTTGGTTTCGGCTAGGGAAATCCGTGGTTTCATGATGCTGCGGGGAACGGGGAGGAAACCATGGGGTGGTCCCGCGGGCAAGGAAAATCCCAACAGCGAAAACCCCGGCGGGTGGCCGGGGTTTTCGATGGTTGGGGTTTAGTGGGGGTTTTGGTCCATCAGGACAGGCTGGCCTTGAGCAAGGATGATGGCTTGAAGCCGACGGACTTGGACTTGGCGATTTTCATGGCTTCGCCGGTCTTCGGGTTACGACCCATGCGGGCGGCGCGGGTTTTCACTTCGAAGGTGCCGAAACCGATGATCTGGACTTTCTTATCTTTCTTGACGCCTTTGGCGATGGAATCGAGGACGGCTTCGACGGCTTCGTCGGCGGCGCGTTTGGTGGTGTCTTTTCCAAGGGCTTTCTGGACGGATTCAATGAGGTCTGCTTTGTTCATGGCGGCGTGATTAGGGACTTGCGGACGGGTGTTGGCAAGAAAAAAACACCGTGGGAACAACGGAAAACGGGGGGATTCGGATTTTTTTTTTTGTGGAGTTGGCTTGACATTTGGTGCTGGCGGTAGTAGCCGCCGCGCCGGTGCGGACGGGGGATGCGTGATTGACGGCCGGATCGGTCTTATCTAACACCGACGGATAGAGCCGGGGCCGATGAGTCAGCAGGATCTGGAACCGGGGGTGGGAAAATGCCTCGCCGCGCTGCTGGCGGTGGCGGAAGCGCTGCCGCGGAGGGTTGATCTAACGGCGGAGACAGCCGCCGTGGAGGCGACCGTGTGGCGCGGGTATTTCCTGCCGGACGAGGACGAGTTGGTGCGCCGGGGCTATCTGGCCCGCAGCGAGTGGTTGGTGTTTTGGAGAAGAGGCGGTGGCGGTTACCTTGCGACCCAGGCCCGGTGAAGGTGTCCGGATTCCCATTAAATCAAGGGATGCGGAGATTTCGCGCAAAATTGCGGAAAAAAACTTGCGCGGAATCCTGTCGTCACCTATACCCTGCGCGCCCGCGGTTGCCGGGTCGCCGTTTTATGCGCTTTCTTTCCTCCATTATCCTAGTTTGGCTCTACAGTCTTCCTGCCGCGTTGGCAAGCGGCGCGGAGCACGCCGAGCATGCCCTTCCGTTGTATCCCGAGCCGATCTGGCCGGGCGTGCCGATTACCAACTCCATGGTCGTGATCTGGATCGCGGTCGCCATCATCACCCTGTTCTGTCGGGCGGCAACCAAGAAAATGGCCTTTGTTCCGGGCGGGTTGCAAAACTTCGCGGAGTGGGTGGTCGAGTCCCTCTACAACTTTCTCGAGGGAATCCTCGGTCCCTACCTCGTGAAGAAAACCTTTTGGTTCTTCGCGTCGGTTTTTCTACTCATCCTGGTTACCAACTGGCTGTTTTTGGTGCCGGGCATGGGGACCGTGGGGCGGATTGAGGACGGGCGGGTTGTCGGTTTCCTGCGCGGTGGCAACGCCGACCTCAACATGACGATGGCGATGTCCCTGACCTTTGCCATCCTATGGTTTTACTGGGCGCTTACGGAGAACGGGATCAAGGATTTTCTCGCCCACATATTCGCCCCCAAAGGTGATTTCAAGGGGCTGATGCTGGCCTTCATGATTCCCGTTTTCCTCGTGGTCGGCGTGCTTGAGGTGATTTCGATCGCGATCCGTCCGGTGGCGCTCACCTTTCGTCTGTTCGGCAACATCTACGGTGGCGAGCAGACGATGGAAAACCTCATGGGGCTGATGCCCTCGAAGTGGTTGGCCTTCCTGCCCACCCTGCCATTTTACTTCATGGAGTTGCTGGTCGGCTTCATCCAGGCGCTCGTTTTCATGCTTCTCACCGCTGTTTTCCTCCGTCTCATTTGCGAACACGCCGGGGAGGAACAGCACTGAACAATCTTTCGTGCGGTTTGACCATGCATTGCTTGTGGGAGCCGCCGAAAACCAACAACCAACAACTAACACAAACACCACCCACCATGTCATTCATGCCCATGCTCGCTGAAATCACCGGTAATGTCCACATCGCGATGGCCGCGCTTGGAGCCGGTCTCGGAATCGGTCTTCTCGGCGCCAAAGCCGCGGAAGCCACCGGCCGCAATCCAGGTGCCTCCACCGCCATTCTGGTCAACGCGATTATTTTCGCCGCGCTTGCCGAAGGGATCTTCCTCATCGCCTTCTTCGTCGCCAAGTAGGCCGCTTTTGTACTGTTTTCCGGGGGCGTGGGAGTCAACCACTCCCCGGGGAACCGCATCCTCCACTTTTTCATTTCAGCTATTCCGTTTCTCCCCACTTCTTCGCCATGACCATGTTACTCGCGTCCGCACCAGAAAATGGCATCACTGTGATCTTCAATACGTTTGGAGTCACGCTGCCGTATTTCGTTGCCAGTTGCATCAACTTCTTTGTGGTGATCTGGGTGTTGAAAAGATTCGCGTTCGGGCCGATCCAAAGCATGCTTGAAGAGCGCCGGGCGCGGATCGCCGATGGCGAAGCGAAGCTCAAACAGATCGAGGCCCAGCTCGCCGAGCCCGAGGCCAACACCGCCGCCGCGATCGCCAAGGCCGCCGCAGACGCCCAACACATGATCGACGAGGCCAGGGAGGGTGCCGCCGTTCTCAGCGAGCAGAAAGCCCAGGAGGCCATCGCCCAGGCCCACCAGATTTTGGCCAAGGCGGAAGTCGCCGCCAAAGCTGACCGGGAGCGTCTTACCGTGGAACTCAAGCGCGAGTTTGGGCGGCTCGTGGCCGCCACCACCGCGCAAGTGTCCGGCAAGGTGCTCACTACCGAGGACCAGAGCCGGATCAACGAGGAGACCCTCACCAGGGTAGAAGCCTGAGTCACCGACCTCCCCGCTCCACACTCATGAAGATTTCCAAGATCGCCGCCGCCACCGCCCGCCGCTTGTTCGGGTTGTGCCAGACCGCCGGCCGGTTGGATGATGCCAAGCTCCGCACCGCCATGACCGGCTTGGTGGAAGCCAAACCGCGGGATTACTCCGCGATTCTGTCCGCCCTGCAGCGGCTCGTCCGGCTTGAGCTTGAGAGTCGCAAGGTCACCATTGAGAGCGCCGTGGAGTTGGATCTGGCAAGCCGCGAGCGGGTCGTCGCCGGGCTCGCCAAGCAATACGGCCCCGACCTTGAAGTCCAATACCAGACCACTCCCTCCCTGCTCGGCGGTCTCCGCATCCGGGTGGGCAATGACGTGCTCGACGGCTCGGTCCAGGGCCGTCTCGACCGCTTCGTCAACGCACTTTGATTGTTATTTTACTGAAAACTGAAAACCGAAAACTAGTCAACTTCCCCATATGAGCAGTATCCTCCAGGAACTCGAAAGACAGATCGCCGGCATCACTTCGTCCGTCGAAAAAACCAACGTCGGCACCGTTCGCCAGGTGGGCGACGGCGTCGCCAAAGTCGAAGGACTCTCCGACGCGATGCTCAATGAGATGATCGAGTTTGACGGTGGCGTCAGCGGCGTGGCCCTCAACCTTGAGGAAAGCGAGGTCGGCGTCGTGCTGCTCGGCAACTATGCCGCGATCAAGGAAGGCCACCAGTGCCGCACCACCGGCAAGGTGCTCTCCGTGCCCGTCGGTGAGACCGTCCTCGGCCGCGTCGTCAATACCTTGGGTGAACCGATCGATGGCAAAGGCGAAATCGCCGCGGCCGCCTACTATCCGATGGAGAAAATCGCCCCGGGGATCATCAAGCGCAAGTCGGTTTCGGTGCCGGTCCAGACCGGCATCATGTCGATCGACGCGATGATTCCGATCGGCCGCGGCCAGCGCGAGTTGATCATCGGCGACCGCTCCACCGGCAAGACGACCATCGCGGTGGACACGATCATTTCGCAGGCACAGCAGAACAAGGCGGCCGAGAACGGCAAGCTGCTCAACCACAAGCCGCTCTACTGCATCTACGTCGCGATCGGCCAGAAACTCTCCAACGTCGCCCGCACCCAGAAGATCCTGGAGGACGCCGGGGCGATGGAATACACCACGATTGTCTCCGCCTCCGCCTCGGATGCGGCGGCCATGCAATACCTCGCCCCTTACGCCGGTTGTGCCATCGCCGAATACCTGATGGACCAGGGCAAGGATGTGCTGATCGTGTTCGACGATCTTTCCAAACACGCCGTCGCCTACCGCCAGGTGTCGCTCATTCTCCGCCGCCCGTCCGGTCGCGAGGCGTATCCGGGAGATGTGTTCTATCTGCACTCCCGTTTGCTGGAGCGTTCCGCCCGTCTCTCCGCGGCCGCTGGCGGTGGCTCGCTCACCGCGCTGCCGATCATCGAGACCCAGGCCGGCGACGTGTCCGCCTACATCCCCACCAACGTCATCTCGATCACCGACGGTCAGATTTTCCTGGAAACCGACTTGTTCTATCAGGGCATCCGTCCCGCCATTTCAGTGGGGCTCTCGGTCTCGCGGGTCGGTTCCGCCGCCCAGACCAAGACCATCAAGTCCGTGGCCGGCACCACCAAGCTCGATCTCGCCCAGTACCGGGAACTCCAGGCCTTCGCCCAGTTCGGCTCGGACCTCGATGCCGGCACCAAGAAGAAACTCGACCGCGGTGCCCGGATCGTCGAGTTGTTCAAACAGAATCAATACAGCCCGCTCGCGATGGAAATGGAGTGCATCCATCTGTTTGCGATGCAGAATGGTTACTTCGATGATGTGGCGGTGGCCGATGTCCGCCGCTGCCAGGCGGCGCTCGGCGAGTATTTCACCACCCGCAAGTCGGAGATGTTGGATCGCATTCGCAACGAAAAGCCGGACCTCAAGAAAGACGCCGCCATGGTGGAAGCCGTGAAGCAGGCGGTCGAGGATTTCAAGAAGTCCTGGAAATGAAGTCAGACGGCATGGGTTGTTGGAAACGCCCCATGACGGATACCAAATAACCAATCACCAATCACCAAGAACCACCCCCAATGGCCAATCTCCGCGATATCCGACGGCGCATCAAGTCGGTCAAGAACACGGCGCAGATCACCCGTGCGATGCAGTTGGTCGCCGCGGCCAAGATGAAAAAGGCGCAGAACCAGGCGATTGCCGGGCGCGCCTATTCGAAACACCTGCTGCAGGCACTCTACGATATCCGCAAGAATTTTACCGAGGAGTCCCATCCGTTTCTCGAGTTGCGTGACGGTACCCGTGAATTGGTGCTCGTCATCTCCACCGACAAGGGGTTGTGCGGGGCGGTCAACACCAACCTCGCCCGCCGGATTGCCCGGGACGTGCCCGCCGATGCCGATTTCATCACTGTGGGCCGCAAGCTGCGCACCGCCTGCGAGAAGGCTGGCAAGAACATCCTGGCGGACTTTCCGGTCAAGGATCCCGTGCCCTTTGCCGAGGCCCGGGCGGTGGCCAAGTTCATCACCCAGCAATTTCTGGATGGGAACTATGACAAGGTCTCCATCGCCTTCACCAACTTTTACACCACGCTGCGCCAGGAACCGAAGGTGGTCACCCTGCTGCCGATCCAGGGCCACCGCGAAGACGAGGACCAGGCGTTCGAGTTGATCGGCGGCGGATTCAGTTCCGAAGCCCACCAGAACGACCCGCAGCGGGATTTCGAATTTGAACCGAGTGTCTCCGAGGTGCTGGCCACCGTCCTGCCACTCTACATCAACTACGAGGTTTTCCAAGCCCTGCTCGAAGCCCGCGCCTCCGAGCATTCAGCCCGGATGGTTGCCATGAAGTCCGCCACCGACAACGCCGATAAGTTCATCAAGGAGCTTACCCTCGAATACAACAAGCTCCGCCAGGGTGCCATCACCTCCGAGTTGCTTGAAATCACCACCGCCATGAAAGCCATGGAATAGCGCCCGAGTGGAAAGTGATCAGTGATCAGTGATCAGTGATCGGCTCCCACCATCCGCCCGTCTCCAAGCTTTAAGCCGCCCCTCCGCCAAACACCCCGTCATCCTACCACTGTTAACTGATCACTGATCACTTCTTCTACTTTACCTATGAGCAACACCGGAACCATCGTCCAGATCATCGGCGCGGTCATCGACGCCGACTTCTCCAAGGCCAGCAGCCTGCCTAAAATCTACAACGCCCTTGAGATCGAATACGTCCTCAATGGCGTGCAGACCAAACTCGTGCTCGAAGTGCAGCAGCACCTCGGCGACGGCTGGGTCCGCGCGGTCGCCATGTCCACCACCGACGGTCTCAAGCGTGGGATGACCCTGACCGATACCGGCGGGCCCATTTCGGTGCCAGTGGGTGACCAGGTGCTGGGCCGCATTTTCAACGTCACCGGTGACCTGGTGGACGAAAACGGGCCGATTCCTCATCCGGACGTTCGTTTACCCATCCATCGTCCCGCACCGACACTCACCGAGCAATCGGCCAATACCGAGGTGCTCGTCACCGGAATCAAGGTAATCGACCTGATCTGCCCGCTGCTCAAGGGTGGCAAGGGCGGGATGTTCGGTGGGGCCGGCGTCGGCAAGACGGTGGTCATCATGGAACTCATCAACAACATCGCCAAGGCACACGGCGGGTACTCGGTGTTCGCCGGCGTGGGCGAGCGCACCCGCGAGGGCAACGACCTCTACTGGGAGATGATCGAGTCCGGCGTCATCGCCACCGAACGCGATGAAAATGGCCACCCCAAACTCGACGACCGGGGCAACCCGGTGCTCACCGACGGCTCCAAGGTGGCGCTTTGCTACGGTCAGATGAACGAGCCTCCCGGTGCCCGTCTGCGGGTGGCGCTTTCCGCGCTGACCATGGCCGAGCATTTCCGCGACGAGGCCAATCAGGATGTGCTGCTCTTTGTCGATAACATCTTCCGTTTCTCTCAAGCCGGTTCCGAAGTGTCCGCGCTTCTGGGCCGCACGCCGTCCGCCGTGGGCTATCAGCCGACCCTCTCCGAGGAAATGGCCGGCCTGCAGGAGCGTATCACCTCCACCAACAAGGGATCCATCACCTCGATCCAGGCGGTTTACGTGCCGGCCGACGACCTGACCGACCCGGCTCCTGCCAATACCTTCGCCCACCTTGACGCCACCGTGGTGTTGGAGCGTGCGCTGGCCGAGCAGGCGTTGTTCCCTGCCGTGGACCCGTTGTCCTCCACCTCCAAGGCCCTGGCCCCGGAAATCATCGGCGAGGAACACTACCGCGTGGCCCGCGGCGTCCAGCAGGTCCTGCAACGCTACAAGGACCTTCAGGACATCATCGCCATTCTCGGGATGGACGAGCTGTCCGATGAAGACAAGCTGACGGTCTTCCGCGCCCGCAAGATCCAGCGTTTCCTCACCCAGCCGTTCCATGTCGCGGAGGTGTTCACCAACGTCCCCGGCGTGCTCTGCACGATCGAGGACACCGTCAACGGCTTCGCCGAGATCCTCGATGGCAAGCTCGACAACGTCCCGGAAGGAAACTTCTACATGAAGGGCGGCATCGACTCCGTGCCCCGTGACTGAGGATTTCAAATTTGAAATCTCGAATCTCAAATCCCATCCACCATGCCCCTGCAACTTGATATCGTCACGCCGGAAAAAAAGGTGTTCTCGGAAACCGTGGACAATGTCTATCTGCCAGGAGCGGATGGCGAGTTGGGCGTATTGCCGCAGCACGCGGGTTTGGTGACCGCCCTGCAGCCCGGCGAACTTCGCTACCTGCACAACGGCACCGTCCACCACATGGCCGTGGGTTCGGGCTTTGCCGAAATCACCCAGACCCACGTGGTGGTACTCACCGACATGGCGCTCGGTGAGGCGGAGATTGATATCACTCACATGGAGCAGGCCATCCAGCGGGCCAAGGAACAATTGATCGCCGAGGAGCACAGCATGAATTCGGAAGAAGTCGCCTTCCTCCAGGGTGCGATATCCCGTTCCGCCGCTGCGATCAGCTTCAAACGCCGCCGCGGATCCTATTGAGCCGCGCGCTTTGCGCCAGTCTCCGGCCATCAGGGAATTGGGCCGCATCGGCGTTGACTGAGCAGTTGCCCGAAAAAGAGAGTTGACACTCCCGTCTGCGGGGTCATCATCCGTCCCACCAACCAGCGAAGGAGAATATTGTGGACAGTGACTTATTGCATACGGAAAAAATACTAGCGGATCGCAAGACCTTTTATCTCGATCTGAAACAGAATCAGCGCGGCATGGTCGTGAAGATCACCGAGGATGTCAGCGGCAACCGTGATACCATCATGGTGCCTGCGGAAATTCTAGGGGATTTCATCTCCGCCCTGTCCGACATCAAGGCGACCGCCGACGAGCAGGATTGAGGCGCGGCCACGCCCACTGTTGCGGCCGTATCACTGCGGCTGAGGGCGGATTATAGTCGGGCGGCCATTCCGTCCGAAATGGTACCGGGCCCCTTCTCATATTCTCGCGAGGTGCTGGTTGCTTCCGCGAGTCCCCGGTTGAGCCACGTTTCACTCAGGTCAAAGGTCCCTCACCTTGTTGTCGAGGCCCACGGCCTTGAACTCCGGCACGGCAAACCCGAATTGGACGTAGAGCTGTTTGATGTTGAGGCTCTGCAACTCCGTCAGGATCGCCGGGCTGATGCCATCCTCGAGGCGTGGTTCGAACAGGAATTCCTCGGTGAAGTTGTGGTGGCCGGGGCGATAAGTCTGGGAGAAATAACCATGCAGCACGATTGGCGCGGTGGTCAGGCCCATGATGGTCGTGGTCTCCCATTTCCGGAGCGGTGCCGTGTAGCCCGCCACGATTCCGGTAGGCGCTGGCGGCCAGTAGAAGCGGATCGTGATCGCCTTGCCGGACTTCGAGGTGTGCTGGCGGGACTGGAGGAGTGATCCCGGCGGGAGCGGTTGGCGAGTGACGCCCGGGACCAGGATGACGGCTTGCGAAGGAGTCGTGGTGAACGCGCCGGTAAAATCCCTGGTCATTTGCGGCACCGAGAAGCTTGCGTGCAGTTCGGCGCGAAAGTCCGCGGCCATTTGGATGGGCTGCACCGCAAGGGTGGACGCCACGGGAAGTGGGAAGCGCAGTTCGAAGTCAGCGCTGCCGCCGGCGAATGCGGTTTCCGTCCAGGCGTCCACCGCGAATTTGGCACCCGAGAGGTCTCGCACTTGGAAGGCGGCGTTGTCCCAAGTTGAAGAAGCTCTTGTTTGACGCGGCGGCGGGAGCCTGCTCGTGGATCGGAAAGTAGAATCCGGTCCAGTCGGCGGGACGCGTGATGGAGGCATCCACGAGGTCGAAGAGAAAGCGCAGCATTTCGGCCGGGTAGGGATCGAGCCCGACAAACTCGATCGCGAACTCGCTGCGGTTGGGCGCAAACAACACCGCGCCGAGCACCAGCTGCTGGCGGGGCGGGTGGAGGGTGAGGTCATGGTAAGCTTCAAGCCCGATCCCGAGAATCGGATCGAGCCGTTCGTTGGCGAAGTTGTAGTGGAACGCATACTGCGACGTGTCCTGGAAGTAGATCCGGGGAAGGTTGTCGAGAAGGATGGGAAACTTGATCCAGCGGATCTCCTCCTGTTCGAATCCGGTCAGGATCGGGTCGGACTGGAAAGCGTCGCCCGGAAGGGTGATGCCGCCCTTCCACGACGAGTGCCGTGTGATGGACTCGGTTGGAGTGCTGCTGGCCCGGTAGAATCCGCGCGGGCGGAACGGGGCCTCGGTGTCGGTATATTGCCAGGGCAGGGTCGCGCTCGCCCCGATCGGAACCCACTGCGCCAGATCGGGACTGAAATCCAGGCGGTGGCTGTGGCCGGCCGGCGAGATGCCCGTGACCTCGACTTGCAGGTGGCCTGCGGCCCGATTCCAACTGACGCCGACCACCGGCTCTTGGGACCGCAGGGGGTCATTAAATGCGATCAGCCACAGGATGATGCCCGGGAAAAGAGGCAAGAGGTGGAAGCGGCGGTTCATGGTTGCAACCCTACCCGCCCTTCCCGGTTTTCCGGAAAGAACCGGAGATGGCACGCGTATGCTTGCTCCTCCTCATCCAATTGCCATGACCAACTATCGCTGGAACCCCTATCTTGTCGGCGCGCTCATCGGGCTGCTGAGCCTGTTCACCTTCACGCTTGCGGACAAACCCATCGGCATTTCCACCGGCATCGCCCAGGCGGCGGGGGCTTGTGCCATGCCGGTGCTCGGCGCGGAGGGCGTCGCACAGAATTCCTACTGGGCGAAGAAAGCCGCGCCGGCCTGGAACTATGGCAGCTTGTTTGTGGTGGGTTCCTTTCTGGGTGCCCTCGGCAGTTCGCTGGTGAGCCGGAGTTTCAAGGTTGGCAGTGTCTCGGAGGTTTGGAGCGAGCGCTTCGGTCCGTCGGTGGCGAAACGCCTGGGAGCGGCCTTTCTCGGCGGGGCGGTGCTGATTTTCGGCGCGCGGTTGGCGGATGGCTGCACCAGCGGACACGGCATCAGTGGCTCGCTGCAGCTTGCCCTCAGTGGCTGGACCTTCTTCATCGTGATGTTCGCATCCGGCATTGTCACCGCCTTTCTTCTGTTCGGCCGCAACACCAAGGCCTGAGCTTCAACCCACTTATCCCCATGAATCCCATCCTCGCTTTCCTATCCGGCTCCAGCCTGCTTTGGAGCGGTCTGTTTTTTGGTGTGGTCTTCGGCGTGTTGCTGCACCGCGGCGGCGTCAGCGACTACAATGTGATCGTGAAACAATTCCTGTTCCGGGATTTCACCGTGCTCAAGGTGATGTTCACCGCCGTGGTGGTGGGCGGGGTGGGGGTGTTCCTGTTGCACGGGCAGGAGTTGGCCAATTATCACATCAAGCCGGCTACGATGCTGGCCGTCGTCAGCGGCGCGGTGCTGTTTGGGATCGGCATGGTCGTCTATGGCTACTGCCCGGGGACCGGGGTCGCCGCCATCGCCACCGGGCGCTTGGACGCGCTGGTCGGCTTCTTCGGCATGTTGGTCGGGGCAGCGGCCTATGCGTTGAGCTACGATTGGATCGCGGCCAACATCCTGCCGGTGGCGGACCTCGGGAAAAAGCGGCTGCCTGAACTCGCCTCCGCACCCGAGTGGGTGTGGTATGTGGGACTCGTCGGCCTGGCGGCCGCGGTCTTCGCGCTGATCGCACGGGTGGAGCGGAAACGCGGGTCGCGATGAAACAGAGGGGCTTCTTCCCACAGGCAAGGATCCCGAGCATCCGGATGGCCTCGGTCACGGGCGCGGCGTGAGGCGCAAGCTGGTCGGGCCGAGCAACCCGGACACGGTCGAGCCGCGGTAATGGGTGGGAATGGTGACGTAGTGGTTGGCCAGCGTGTTGTCCGCCGTCCGCCACCGGGAGCACAGTGGCCGGCGTTCACAACGCGCCTGCCAATGGATCGCCCTGGAAATCGCGCCCGTTCGCCACGGTCCGGGCAAGAGCACAGGCAAAATTTGATAGGCTCTCTGACACTTTCTCTTAGCGGAAGCGGAGTGGCCGCGTTGGTCACCACGCGTCTGCCCATGGACAGTCCTGGAAATCACGCCCGCGCGCCATGACCCATAAGGAGCGTGGACCTTATTGTCCACGTCGCCAATGAGCCGACAACGGACCGTACATTTCATCTTCCCAATTTCGGCTTTCCAATTCCATCCTCACCCAACCCCAACCTTCAAATCCCGCGCACTCCAGATCACTCCCGCCGCCGCCGCGCCCGCACCCCGCATCTTGCGCGCTCCGCTGGTCCGCCTCGCACTGAAACGCTCCCGGCACGCCTTGAATACCCCGTCCACAAAACCACGACTCCCAATAGCCACCCCATCCGAAAAATACCGCACCCGATACCGCAACATCTGCCGCATCAGCAAATCCCGCCGACGTTCCAACCGCTTCTTCTCCTCTTCCGCCACCTTCCTGCTCATGCCCTTGCGCACCACTTTCACCTGCAATTTCCCCTCCGCATCCACCTCCTCCCGCAGCTTCTCGATCCCTTCCTCCAACAAAATCATCCGGTATTCCTTGCTCACCGCTCCCTTCCAATGGCGAGCGTCCGCCGCATAGCTCTTGTGCGCCATGATTGCCCGCACCAGTCCGCCTCGCGCCTTGGCACCGTGGCCCTTCGCACCGCCACCCATCGCCTCGCCGTAGCTGCTCCACCGGTATTCGACCGGATCGCTCACCATCCCGGCCCGCACCGGGTTCAAATCGATATACGCCGCCATCGTCCGCGACGCGATCCCTTCCTCCACCAGCACGCTCTTGAACCGGCTTTCCCACAGCGCGCCCGTGCGCTGGTGCCCGACGTTGAACCACCGCGTGAAACGCGCCAGCAGCGTCTTCATGAACTCTCCCAGATCGTGCATCCGGTAGGTAAAACGCTCGTGGATGGCGGTGGCATAACTCTCGTCGGCCAAGCCTTTGGCAATCGCCTCCCGCGCCGCCTTCAATTCCTTGGCGACCAACCCCACCTCGTCATCGCCGTAGAGTGCCCGCAGGCGTTTGAGCAGTTCCGTGTCGGTCAGCCCGCCGACGGGCATCGGCGGCACTTCCAGCAGGATGTGGACGTGGTTGCACATCAGGCAGTAGGCCAGCACCCGACAGCCGGAAAAGTTCTCATACATCCGCATGAACGTGCGGAATTTCTCCTTCTCCTCCGGCCCGAAAGCCAGCCGTCGCTCCACCACCCGCGTCACGCAGTGGTAGATCACGGGTCGTTCCGTCGAGTCCTTCCAAGGGGCCAGCCAACGCGCGCGTCTCATGGTTTCAGGGAATGGTTACAGGTTGATGGGGTTTTTTTAATTGATGTGGCAGGGAAATCCCGGCGTCGCAGCAATCCTACCCCGGATTGAAGCACAGTCAAGAGAAATGGGCGATATATTCTCTGTCACCTTCTCGTGCATATTGTTTTAAGCGCCACAAGTGGCGTTGGCGAAGGTGGTGAGGTATCGGGTGCGGGTGGAATGAAATCGGGCATCGCCGGGTATTCCAGCGGTGGCTCGCACCCACCCGAGAGAAAAAATCGGCGGTGGAACAATCGCGGCCGGATTAACGCCGTGTTGCGGGCAGGATCCATACAGTCTCAATTGGGCCAAATCCGTCCCGAAAGCACGACCAGAGGGCCGGCATTCGAATCTAACAACCCGCGAGCAGCACCTCGTCCCAATCTTTCCAGACCGGATCGAGGTGCTTGAGCCGGAGCATGTTGGCGACCTCTTCGGCGCTCCGGAGGTCGTTGATCTGGAACTGTTCGGTAGCTTTTTCGCAGCCGGTTTTCTGTTTGAGTTCCACGCGGCGGCCCTTGACTGTAAGGTGGAGATCATCACCGCCAGCCCCGGTATAGCCCCCCGGTTCGGTGCGTGCGCCGGCGGACATGTGGGTGACGCCGAGGCCCGCCAATGAGTCGCGCAGCGGAGCCGGCTCGCGGGTGGACATCACGATTCCCACCTGGGGAAAAACGAGCCGGAAGACGGCGATCAACCGGACCAGGACCACATCCGGCAACGAATGGGCGGGGTCCGGCTGGTATTGATAGTTCCCCGCGTAGGGCCGCATCCGGGGAAAGGCCACGGTGAACTGCGCTTTCCAGCAATGCTTGTAGAGATACTCCAGATGCGCACACAGGGCGAGCGCCTCATGTTGCCAGCCCGCCAACCCGAACAGGGCACCGATCCCGATCCGCCGGAAGCCACCAGCGTAGGCGCGCTCCGGGCAGTTGAGCCGCCAGTCGAAATCCCGCTTGGGGCCGGCGGTGTGCAGTTCCTGATAGGTCGGACGGTGATAGGTTTCCTGATAGGCGATGAGGCCCTCGGCACCGTGGCGGACGATTTCGGCGTATTGCGCGTCCTCCATCGGGCCCACCTCGATTGCGAGGGTGGGGATGAACGACTTGAGGGCATCCAGACAGTTTTGCAGGTACCCATCGGAAACAAACTTCGGGTGCTCGCCGGCGACCAGCAAAATATGGCGAAAGCCCTGAGCGTGGAGATGCCGGGCCTCACGGACCACCTGGGCAACCGTCAGCGTGGTCCGCAAGATCGGCGCATCACGGGAAAAGCCGCAGTAGGTGCAGTTGTTCACACATTCATTGGACACATACAGCGGCACAAACAACCGCATCGTCCGCCCGAAATGCTGCCGGGTCAACGCCTGGCTGCGCCGCGCAAGCGCCTCCAGCGACTGGCCGCCATTCTCCCCGAGCAAGCGTGCGAAGCGCGCCATCACCGGAGTGGGGCGCTTCATCAGCTCGGAAAATACATCGGCAAAGGCCATGGCGCGGCCACCATGGCCGCTGTTGCTCCCGGCGTCAAACTTGCGACGTGGAAAATGCCGATCCCCGGGCTGGCGCTCACCCCAAACATTGTCAATTCAACCCAAATTGCGACCACTTTCGGTCGATGGGGCATCAGTGGCAAATTTCTCCCGAGCATCCCATTGGACTCCGGCGCACTAAATGTACCGTATGGGGCGTTCACCCCGCCTATTGGGCAGGAAACGGCTTCACTTCCCAGTGCTCCTGCATGAGCGCAGCGAGGGCAAAACGGTCCCTGCCATTTTTCAGACACGCTCCGAAGCCGCCTCTGCCGGTGGCCCAATAGGTTGGCCGCTGCAACAGGGGCATCCGCTTGACGCCGAAGTGATGGGTGTCGAAGACCAAATCATGATCCAGATGCAAGGTGATGAAGTCCCCCCGATCATTGCCAAAATACTCGGGCCCGGCCGGAGATTTGTCATGCAACACCCCGGAGGCCACATCCACCGGCACCCACCCCAGTCCCCAGGAAGAATCCAGCTTTTAATTGCATTCCGCTGAAACCGTGGTAGAACCCCCGCGCACGCCATGCCAAGATACGATTACGAATGCCAGAAATGCGGAAACCGGTTTGAGGTCACTCAAAGCATGAACGACCCGAAACTGGAAGATTGCCCGGAACCCTCGTGCGATGGTCGGGTGAAACGGCTGCTGGGCACCGGAGCCGGAGTGATTTTCAAAGGCAGCGGGTTTTATCAGACCGACTACCGGTCCGCCTCCTACCAAGCCGGTGCCAAGGCCGACACCGCGCCGAAACCCGACACGGCCAAACCCGATACCGCCAAACCTGACACGGCCAAACCTGACACCGCCCCCGCCAAGACTCCCGCCAGCCCGCCGGCGGCGAAATAAGGAGGGAGGACATTCCTGTCCTCATGCGGTGGGAGAGCGCAAGAATTGGATCGGGCACATTCAGCGCGAGGGCAAGGGGTGTTGGGCTTGAAAATTTCCCCTGCTCTGCCGCCCGATCCACCCGGAGTCCGTCAGTCCATGGCTGCGGCGCAGTGGCGGGCGCGCGCATGAATCAGCGCTGCCAGTCGGTGCAGGAACGGCGAGTCGTTTGTCCGGGCCACCGCCTCGCGGACCGGTGCCAACTCTCCGGCGAGGCGTTCGATCAGCGTGGTCACCAGCGCGATGACCCGCTCCGGTGATAAATTGGCCTCCAGCGCCCATTTCCTCCATCGGGTGGCATCGATCTGGTGGACGCGGTAGGTGCCGCCGATTTTCATATCAAACGTCCATCAATCGGGACCGCGACGGCACGAGCTTGAGAATGCAAGTCCGACATCCGCCGTGCGAGTGCCTCCCCGGTCAGTTCGGTGAGCGCATCCAACTGCCCCGATAGAATCAGTTCCAACCGCTCCGGCCGGACGAATTGAAGCGCCCCGGCGCAATCCTCCCCCACCTGTTTGATGATGTCGAAAGGGTTGCGCGGAGAAACTTGGAAGCGTTTGCCCCAGGCCTCGGTCACCGCCGGGTTGTCGGGCAGGAGGCCCTGCAGGAACGGGCGGATGCGGTAGTCAGCGTGCGTCGTTTTCGCCAATGGAAGGGACAGTGAAACCGGGAAACCCTCCCGCCCGAACTGCCAGGCCTCATCATACGAGAGCGAGATTTCATCCCGGGCGCGTTGATAGACGAGAGTGCCGACCTGGGTACCGCCACGGAGGATGTGGAGCGTTTCGATCATGGCTTGGGGAAGGGTCTTTCCGGGTCGGATTGCTGCCGGAGGAATGCCTCGAGGTGAAGATCGAGCACCCTGAGGGTTTTCAAGACCAAGCCCAGCTCCAGGGATTCTTTGCCACGTTCAAAATGCCCGATCCACAGGCGGCTCACACCGGCTTGCTCGGCCAACCGGGTCTGCGACCAACCGCGCCGTTTCCGCTGATCTCTGACCAGCTCCCCAAGCATTTCAACCGTCTTGATCCGCATGGGCTGGACCGTAATTGTGTATACGATCATTGGCAAGCGGCTTTTTGCAATCGTTCGGATACAATTTGTAAATTGCATACGTTCGAATACAAACCGGAAATAGGTTCAGGACGGGTCCCTGATCACTGATCACCGATCACTGGCACCCGGTTCCGCAGTTCGCCGATGCAGCGGACGAGCAGTCCGTGATCGAGATGGTGGACATTGACGCCCGTTCCCAGTCCGCTGAGGAGCAACACGGTCAACTCGCCGCCGAGGTGTTCGCGAAACTCGGCCAACCCGGTCAACACCGGCCGCCGGCCGCTGTCATCCGTCCAGTCGAGCGCCGGATGATAGGTGGCCATGCCCAGCCCGTGCAGGACCGCGAGGATGCGCTCCCCCAGTTCCGGGGCGAGCAGGCCGGAATGCACCGAGTAGAGCGTGTCGAGCGCCACCCCGATGGCGACGGCCGGCGCATGGGAAAGTTGATAGTTGGTCAGGGCCTCGAGCTTGTGCGCCGCCCAATGGCCGAAATCGAGTGGCCGGCTCGAGCCGGACTCGAACGGATCCCCTCCGCTGGCGATGTGGCGGGCATGGAGCAGGGCGGAATGTTCCACGCAGTACGCCAGGGCGGGGAACTCCAGTCGCCCAAGCTCGGGAAGATGGGCTTCGATCCAATCGAAAAACGACCGGTCCTTCACCAGAGCCACCTTGACCGCTTCGATCAACCCCGCGCGGTTGGTCTCCGGAGCCTGGCTTGCCAGCAAATCAAAGTCATTGATCACCGCGAAGGGTACCGCAAAGGAACCCACCCAGTTTTTCTTGCCGAAGGCGTTGATCCCGCATTTCACGCCCACCCCGCTGTCGGCCTGGGACAGGGTGGTCGTGGGAAACCGCACCATGCGGACGCCGCGGTGGGCGGTGGCGGCGGCAAACCCGGCCACATCCAGAAACGCTCCGCCACCGATCGCCAGCACGTAGGAATGCCGGTCGAGATGATGGCGGTCGATCGTCTGCCACAACTGACCCACCAACGAATCATCGGCTTTCACCGCCTCGCCGCCGGGGTGGAGGAGCACCCCGCAGAACTCCAGATCGAGCCGCCGGATATAGCTCCCGATGGCTTCCTGAAGCCCGGGCCAGGCGGCGGCCACGGCGTCCTCCAGCAATACCAGGACGCGGCGGCCCCCGCCGGCGGCGAGCAATTCGGCGAGTTCCGGGTTATCCAACGCGAACGCGCGGCGGGTAAACACGATCCGGTGTTGGAAAACCAAGGGAATTTCAAAATCTTGACGGGACATCGGCGGGCCCCAGTGGTAACTGGGTTCGGCACGCGACGCCACCGTTTATTTCACCTTTTGAAAATCATGACTGCGATCGAGACCTTGTTTGAAACCCGTTGGCTTGGCTTGTACCGGATCGGCCGGTGGGATTTTGTGCGCCGCCCGCAAGCGGATGCCTGCGTCGGCATCCTGGCCGTCACTGCCGCCAACGAGGTGGTATTGATCGAACAATTCCGGATTCCGGTCCAGCGCCGGGCCATCGAGATTCCGGCCGGACTGGTGGGCGACGAGGAAAAGCACCGGGGCGAATCGCTGGCCACCACCGCCCGGCGCGAGTTGCTGGAGGAAACCGGCTACCGCGCGGCGGAAATGAGGCCTCTGCTGGCGACCCCCACCTCGGCGGGCATGACCTCGGAGTTCACCCATTTATTCCACGCCACCGGTCTGATCCGCGAGCATGAGGGCGGCGGCATCGCCGGCGAGGAGATCATCGTCCATCACGTGCCGGTCTCCGGGCTCCGCCCATGGCTCGCCGCCAAGGAGGCGGAGGGTGCCACCATCGACTTCAAAATCCACGCCGCACTTTGGCTGGCACGGATCGGCGGATAGTCGGAGCTACTGCTTCTTCCGGATGCGCCAGACTTCGCAGCACTGGTTCTGCTCGGGGGGGCGGCTGCCAAAGCGGCTGGTCTGGCCCAGATAGACGGCCTGGACCAATTGCCCCGGACGTTTTGCCGCCGTGAGCAGCTCGGCCACGCCGGTCGCGCGGTCGGAGGACAAGGTCCGGTTGCCATTCACATTGCCGGTTACCGAGGCATAGCCCACCACGAACAGCATGTCGCCATCCGGCACGTTGGCGAGAAGCTGGCGCACCGGTTCCTCGTCGGCTGGATTCATCTTCGCGATGCCGGTCGGAAAATGGAGGGTCTTGACCACCTCAGCACCCAGCTCGGCGCCAATCTCGCTGTAGGCTTTGGTGATTTGCAAGTCGGTTTGGGTTTCGAGTTTGCGGAGCGTCTGAAACAACTTAACAGCCTCTGGCAGCAACTCGTTCTCGGACTTGGCAAACAGGCGCTGCTTGGACAACTCGCCCTCAAGCACCTTCACCCGCGACTCGAAAAACTCCTTGGCCCGGAGGGTTTCC
>JAIPKB010000033.1 GCA_021733795.1 Akkermansiaceae bacterium
GGGTATCCCATGGCGGTGTTGTTGTTGGTTGTTCGCAAATCTAGGAAATACGCTAGATCACAAATCACGTTTAACAAGCACAAAATATCAGAAAAACGTAAAAAACTAGATCACCAGTCTAGGAACAACCAAACTCCAGGTGGGCGAAGAATTCGCCCGCAAGATGTGCTTGTAGGCGGAGATGACAAACCCGGCGGTGCCGCAGGCGGGGTCCAGGACGGTTTCGTTTTTCTGCGGGGCGATGACCTCGACCATGAAATCAATGATGTGGCGCGGGGTGCGGAACTGCCCGGCATCGCCCTGGGAGCCGAGGACGCTGAGGAGATACTCGAAGGCGTCGCCGAGGCGTTCGCTGTGGTCATAGCTGAACTCGTCGATGATCTTGAGGAAGGCCTTGAGCGTCTCGGGATCGCGGTAAGGGAGGTAGGCGTTCTTGAAGATGTCGCGGAAGAGCGCCGGGATGCCGGGGTTCTCGGGCATCTTGGAAATGCCCTCACCATAAAGGCCGAGCATTTCGTGGCCACCGAGGGAGGGAGCCATGAGCTTGGCCCAACCGTAGCGGGCGTATTCGCCGGTGAAGAACTTGCGCTTGCCGCCGAGTTCCTCGGACTCCGCGTCCATGTCGTCCATGAACTTGTAGATGAGGGCGATGGTGATCTGTTCGACCTGGGACTTGGGATCGGGGACCTTGCCGACGAGGATGTCGCGGGCGGTGTCGATGCGGCGTTTGGTATCGGTGTCGAGCATGGGAAATCAGGAAAGAACCTTGGAAACAAAACGGGCGAAGGACGGAATGATCTTGGCTTGGGTGAGATCGAAGCGTGCGGTGAACGCGGCTTGGTGCATGATGGGATCGTAGGAGTGATCCATATGCCGGCCCAGCCATTCCTTGGCTCCACGAATTCGTTCCGGGTCTGCGGGAGGTGAGAGGTCCGCAGGCAGCCCCGCACAGCCCCGCAACGACCCGGCTGCAGCGAGGAACCAAGTTTCGTACTCGCGGTGGGCGAGAACGACGGTGGTGGGCACGTCGCTTCGCACGGTCTTGGCTTTGGCAAGCAGTTTTGGGCCTAGCGTGGCCGGGCAATCGTCCTCACAATCGAGAAAAATCAGCACCTGTCCGCCAGCATGAGACGCCTTGTCCGCCGCGTAGTTGACATATTTCTTGAAATAATGCGGATCGTTCAGAAAGGAACCGGATTTCACGCGAATGGGGGAATTGATTTCGGGGAGTATTTGTGGAGATATTTCCATGAATATTCTCCGGATGAGCAGCGGCAGCGCCTTTTGCTCGCCATGACCTTCGACAATGGGAATGAAGAAATGCCGGATCATAAATTCGGGTAATCAAACATGTTCAACTTACACTTGCTTTCCGCTTCGCGGAGTTGGGCAGGATCGGGGGCGAGTTGGTTCTGACGAAGCAGCTCCCCGGGCGTAAATTGCTTTTCGAGCACCGCCTTGTGGCTGGCAGGGTCGATCCCGGCGATCCGAGTGACACCATCCACATTATCGACGACGAAGATGGATTCCGGCGGAATGTCCTCATTGTCCAGCAGGTCGGGGCTGTGACTGGTGATCAGGATCTGATTGAACTGAGAGGCTTGGCGCAAGAGGGCCAGCAGCTCGGAGGCCATCGCCGGATGAAGTGCTGACTCCGGTTCCTCCAAACCTATAAGCCAATGACGAGGGTGGTTCCTGTGGTCCGTTTGAAAGATTACCGCCAAGATACAAAGCGCACGAAGAGTTCCGTCAGACATGGATCCTGGTGAGAAAGACGTTGAACTTGGCTGGCCGGTGAAAGCCTGCAGGAAGCTGATGGTTTCCAACTCCCCGCTCTTCACGATCGCCACCGATGTCTCGGTATTTAGCGCACGGGATAAGAATTCGTCGATTTTCTTGCGAAACTTGGGTTCAAGATTCTTCAGCGTCTGCACCATATTCTTGGCACTTCGTTGCAGAACGCCGCCAATTCCCTGCTGTGCTCGATTCAGAGTCTCCGGATTGGGATTGTAAACCGCCATCCGAACCAGCAGGTCGAACACGGCACGAAACTCGGGGAACCCGCCGGCCGCCACCAGACAAAGTCGATCCGGCAAGATAACAGGAAAATTGGGGCGGGTTGCCTGCACCACGACGCCTGAGCGCACACAGTAGAAATGCTCGTCACCTGCATTTCCAAACACCTTGCATTGTTCGTGAAGAACTTCGAATCCACCATCATGCGTTTTTCCTACTTCAAAGCCGAAGTGACCACTGGAATTTTCGGACAGAGTGAAATCGATCCTGATCGCCATTGGTCCCAAATGGTCGCCGGTTCTGCGAATCACCGAATCGATGCCCTCCCGATCATCTTCAATGGCGATCCCTAGCGAACCCAGAAGGGACTCCGCAACAAAACTAATACTATCCAAGAAATTGCTTTTGCCGGCGCCATTGGAGCCGACAAGGAACCCTAGCGGCGGCAAATCAATCCTACATGCGGCGATGCTCTTGTAGTTACGGAGTGTGATCCGGTGAATAAAGGGGCTGGTCATGACGATTTGCGGAGCGAGTATTAAGCTGCAAACTGATTAAGGGAAACATAATCCTTGATGTATTCCGGGATCAGGGTGCGGTATTTTGCGGGCACGGCGCGGAAATCCTTGGTGGAGAACAGCGGGTTCGTGGCGAGGTCGGTCAGGGTGCCGGATTCGATGATGTGGCGTAGGTGGTCGCTGGTGGCGTAGGCCTTGAAGTAGTTCTTCAGCGCGGGGATGGCCTCGGCCTCCTCCGGCTTCCGGTCGGCCACGAACTTGGAGAACTCCTCTTCCAGCAACTCGTCCCTGGATTTGAACCGCGGGATGAGGCCGAAGATCTTTTCGAGGATCTCGCGCAGTCCCAAACGGCGATCCACTGCGGCGGCTTTGCGGAGTTTCTCAAGGGTGTAGAACTCGGCGGGCTTGTCGAAAAGCTCCTTGTTCACGTAGTCGATCACGCTGTCCCACTGGCCGGCCTCGACGCTGGCAGCGATGAAGTCGTTTCCGCGCACGGTGTCCTCGAATTTCTGGTAGAACATGCGGTCGATCTTCATCCCCTGCTCGCCGACTTCCTCGACCTTGAGCGAGGAAAGGATGTCGTCCCCGAGGTGCTCGTAGGAGATGCCGGTGATAGGCCCTTCGCCATCGCCCCCGCCTACTCCGCGCTGGGTGGCTGGTTTCGGGAGCTTGCGCACCTCATCGTATTTGAAGTCCTTCTCGAAGTATTCGCAGTTGGCAAAGAAGTCGATGAGCTTGAAGGAGGTTTTCGCGGGCTCCTTGACGCTCTCCTTGATCGCCTCGTCGAAGAGTTGCTCGCGGAAATCGTGCTTGCGGGTGCCGCGGCCCTTGATCTGGATGAAGTCGGTGGGGGAGAAGATCGGGCGGAACAGGCCGAGGTTCAGCAGGTCCGGGCAATCGTAGCCGGTGGTCATCATGCCGACGGTGACGCAGACCCGGGCCTTGCTGGTCTTGTAGGTGGGGATGAGATTGGCGGAGCCGAGCAGGTTGTTGTTGGTGAAGTTGATCGTGTGCTGCTGGGCACCGTCCACCTGGGAGGTCACCTGCACCGCGAAGTCGGACTGGTATTTGCCGGGGAACATGATGTCCGCCATTTGGTTGAGAATCTGCGCCAGCTTGCCCGCGTGATGCTGGCTCACGGCAAAGATGATCGACTTGCCGATCTCGCCGCTGACGGGATCGCGGAGGGCGTTTTCCAGGAAGGTCTTGCAGAAGAGCTGGTTGGTGGCCGGGGAGAAGAACTTCTTTTCAAACTGGCGCTGCTTGAACGCCTCGTCGTGGTCCTCGCCCTCGTCGTCCTTGAAGTTGACCACGAAGCCCTTGTCAGACAGAAGCTGGGTGGTGACATCGCTGCGGGCGTCCACCACGGTGGGGTTGATGAGGAAGCCGTCCTTCACGCCATCGAGCAGGGAGTAGCGGAAGGTGGGCTGGCCGTCTTCGCAACCAAAGGTGCGGTAGGTGTCGAGCATGAGGCGGCGCTCGAACTCCCGCGGGTCCTTGGTGGTGGGTTTGTCCTTGTCGAATTTCTTGAGGTAGTCGTAGGGCGTGGCGGTGAGACCCAGCTTGTAGCCGACGAAATAGTCGAACACGGCGCGGGCATTGCCGCCAATGGACCGGTGTGCTTCGTCGGAAATGACGAGGTCGAAATCCGTTGGGGAAAAGAGCCGGTGGTATTTGTTGTTGAAGAGCAGTGACTGGACGGTGGTGACGACGATCTCCGCATGCCGCCAGGTGTCGCGGTTTTCCTTGTAAATGACGGTCTTGTAGTCGTTGGCAAGGACCTTTGTGAATGCCTTGAGCGCCTGGTCCTCAAGTTCCAGCCGATCCACGAGGAAGAGCACGCGGCGGGCGTTGCCGGTGCGGAGGAAGAGCTTGATGATGGCGGCAGCGGTGAGCGTCTTGCCGGTGCCGGTGGCCATTTCCAGGAGGAACCGGTCGCGGCCCTTCTTGATCGCCTGCTGGATGGCGTAGATGGCTTTCAGTTGGTAGAGGCGGAGGAAGCGGAGGCTGTTCAGAACGATGAACAGGGCGCGCTCGGCCTCGTTTTTCCAAGCCGCTTCCGCTGCGTAACCGGGGCGCTGCGTGAGTGCCACGTAATCATCGCCCACGACTTCCTCAATGAGGCGCTTGGGGTCCGGCGTGGTCTTTTGATACCCGGCGATGGAGGCGGGGGTGGGAAACGAGGTGATGAGGTAGGGATTGCCCCGTTCCAGATCCCAGAAGTAATGCAGGTTGCCGTTGGAGAGGATGACGAAGCGGCAGTTCTTGGACTTGGCGTATTTGCGGGCCTGCTCCTTGCCCACGAGGGGATCGAATTTCTCGGCCTTCGCTTCCAGGACGATCAGCGGGAAGGATTTTTCGCTGATCAGGAGGAAGTCGATGAAGCCTTTGCCGGCCTTCTCGAAATTCTCGCCCATGGCGTCGAGGTCCTGCTTTTTCAAGGCGACGCT
This sequence comes from Akkermansiaceae bacterium, assembly GCA_021733795.1. Taxonomy (GTDB): domain Bacteria; phylum Verrucomicrobiota; class Verrucomicrobiia; order Verrucomicrobiales; family Akkermansiaceae; genus Luteolibacter. Next base: position 4,985 of record JAIPKB010000033.1, read on the forward strand.
GGATTCGAGCTGGATGTTCGCGGGGCCATTCTCGTCCGCGAAGAACCGCCAGCCTGCGTTTTCGAGCAGCTTGTTGATCTTGATGCGGGCGGCGGCTTCTTTCATGCGGCTTGGGTCGTAGGCGGGCGGTGGCTGTCAAGTGGCTTCACAGTGGCTTTACAGAACCGGGGTGGTGCGGGAGCCGGGGCGGGACGGCTGACGCCTGGGTATCCCGCTGGCGGGATCCATCCGGTCGCGGGGATCGGCGTTGGCGCGGTCGCGGGTCTCATTCCAGAAAAGCATGCGGCATTCAGAGGCAGATCGCCGCCCAGGTCAATCAGAATCCCCGCCGAGTATTGGTTAGTTTTCCGCGCGGTCGATCACCCAGCCCCTATCTGCCCCCTGGAGCCAGCGGCAGTGGGGTTCTCCCGAGGACGACCGGGTGTCGGCCCTCAAGCGTCTGGCCCGGCTCAAGGGCCGCCCGGTGCTGGTCTGCGGCACGGAGGCTGGCGACGATCTCGTCAAGATCCATTTATGGCGAAAGATCGCCATGGCGCCGGGGGTAGCGTTTGGCGAGGCGTCAGTCGGGGCTCAATCATCAGATTGACGATCACGTGCGGATCGGCGGGTCACCGGCCAAACACCAACCATGAATACAATGCCATGAAACGATCTGTGATCGCGATCCTGCTTCTCGTCGCCACACCGTTGGGTGCTCCAGCCAACACGCTGCCGGTCGGCAAGGACACCAAGGAATTCATGATCGGCGTGACCGGCATCCTCGCCGACATCACCGGTGGGACGCTGCGGGTGACGCAGGTCACACCGAACACTCCCGCGGCCGGCAAATTCGAACAAGGGGATGTGCTGGTGGCGGTCGATGGCAGCTCGCTGGAGATCCAGGATCCACGCCATCCGCTCGGCTTTGCAATCAACGCGGCCGAGGGGCGCGACGGCAAGATGAAGTTCTCGATCCGCCGCGGCGACGCGCCACAAACGGTGGTGATCCAACTCGATCCGATCGGCAGCTACAGCCCGACGTTTCCCGCCAACTGCAGGAAATCGCAGCACATCGTGGACGAAACCGCGGCGTTCATCCTCAAGCAAGGCGGCCCCGAAGGTGGGATCACCGGCAACCTCGAAGGGCTGTTCCTGCTCTCCACCGGCGACAAGAGATACCTGCCCGCCATCGAAAAATACGCGGTCAGCCTGGCGGCGGGCAAGGCCGGCACCAGCACCTGGGGGATCGGCTACAGCGGGATTTTCCTGGGCGAATACTACCTCGCCACCGGCGATAAGCGGGTCCTGCCGGCACTCAAGGCCAGGTGCGACGCGCTGAGCGCCGGCCAGTACTTCGGCGGCTGGGGCCACGGCACCGAGCACTGCGGGCCGGGCTATGTCACCGGCGGGCTGTTGAACGCTGCCGGCGACCAGGCGCTGACGACACTCGTGCTGGCGCGCGAGTGCGGCGTGGCGGTCAACGCGCAAACCTACGACGACGCCCTGAGGTTGTTCTTCCGCTTCGCCGGGCGAGGCGGCGTGCCCTACGGCGATCATCATCCCGAGTTGTGGTGGTCGTCGAACGGCAAGAACGGAGGCCTGGCGTCCGCCCTAACATTGCTGCCTGACCAGAAATTCCAAGCCGGCGCGCAGTTGCTCGCGCTGAGTGAGACCGATTCCTATGACGACAGCGAGACCGGGCACGGCTCGACCTTCGGCAACATCACCTGGCGCAACATCGTCGATGCGCTGGTCCCTGCGGAGCACGAGGATTCGTATCGCCGCCACAAGGACAAGCTGATCTGGTTCTTCGAACTGTCCCGCATGCCCGGCGGCGGCTTCCGCACCCCGTGGTATCCGGGCTATGGGCCGATCGGCAAAGCACCGCATTTCCAGACCGGACTGATGGCGATGGCCTACACCGCGCAACTCAAGAGCCTGCGGATCTGCGGCAAGCCGCGCACCGCCTTCAGCGTGCCCCACCGGCCCACCGCAGTCGAACAAGCGCTGGCGCACGACGATTTCCTGCGGACCGATTTCATCGATGGGGTGGTCATCCAGGAGACGCCGCACGAGATCGCGGAGGTGTTTACGGCGCTCTACGATGCCTCCGGCAAGAAGCTCCCGAGAAGTGGCAACGCAAGTAACAACGACGAGCACAAGAAGCAGATGCCCGTCGAATGGTATGCGAAAATCATGCACCACTACTCGCCGACGTTCCGGGAGTGGGCGTCCCACGGGCTGGGCTTCCAAGGCGAAACGGCCATCCCTGAAATCACCAGGGCATTGGCGAGTTCCGACGGCCGCCTCCGCGTGGCCGGCCTCGACGCGATCAGTTGCACGACCGGCTGGGGCATCGGCAAGACGGTTAGCAAGATCACCCCGGAGCTGATCAAGGCCCACTTCCTGCCGCAGATCCTCAAGCCGCTCAAGGATCCCAAGGCACCGATGTGGGAGAAGCGTCACGCCCTCATGGCGCTGGGTTGCTGCGACGTCGGAACGATCACCGCCCATCTCAATCTGATCAAGCCATACCTCGGTGACAAAGAATGGTGGCTGCGCGCTGCGGCGTTCGAAGCGTTGCAGCCGATCATCCCGGAGACCGAAACCTTCCGCGCGGCGCTGCCGGCGATGCTGGCGAGTTACGACGCCGACAGCAACCTGCCCAGCCGCCGCTGGGGCGCGACGAACCTGTTCAAGAAGGCGATCGAGAAAAACCCGGCGCTCAAGGATGAGATCGTCGCCGGCATGGCCGATTCAGTCAACCGCATCAAGCTCCGCGAGGGCTTCAAGCAGCCGATCGACCTGAACAACATCTTCGAGACGCTCCGCTACGTGAACATGAAGAAGAATCCGGAAAACGCCATTCCGCTGCTGCCGGCCATCGAGCGGATCTATCCGGAAATGGACGCCCTGCCGGCCAGTTGGACGATCCTCGGCGCCAACTGGGGGAACATCGGCCTGGTCAAGGCCGCCGCCATGCTGGGCAAGGACGGCAGGCCGTTCATCGCCAGCATGAAACGGATCCAACCGAACTTGGAATCCCGCATCACGGAGAAGGCCAGGCAAGGCGACACCCTCAAGCAGGCCCTGGATGCGCTGAAGGAGGCCGTCAAGACCTATGAAGACCAATACGGCGAAGTGAAGATCAACTGACATCAACCCAACCCACATAGCAACCATGAAAACACACCCCCAATTGATGACGCTGGCCCTGTCCCTGGTGACGGCAATGGCGATCGCCCCTGCTGCCCGAGCCGAAAAACCAGTCAAGGTGTTCATCCTGGCCGGCCAATCGAACATGGAAGGCAAGGCGCAGAACAGCCTGCTGGAGTTCCAGGCGACCGATCCGAAAACCAAGGATCTCTTCGCCCACCTGCGCCAGGGCGACGCGTGGATCGTCCGCGACGACGTGTTCATCAAGTACCTTGACCGCAAGGGCGGCCTGACGATCGGATACGGCTCACCGGACCGGACCGGCGTGGAACTCGAATTCGGCACCGTCATGGGCGACCACTTCGACGAGCCGGTCGTTTTGATCAAGGCCGCGTGGGGTGGCCACTCGCTCTATAAGCCCTTCCGCTCCCCTTCGGCCGGTCTGCCCTCCGAGGCGCTGCTCAAGGCGGAACTCGAACAAGCCCAGGACAAGATCCGCAAGCAGAACGCAAAGAACAATGGCAAGCAGGCTCCGCTGCCGACGATGGAAGACATCAAGGCACCCTACGGCTCCTCCTACCGCAACATGATGAAGGAAGTCAAAGACACCTTCGACAATTACGAGACGCTGTTTCCAGCGCTCAAGGGCAAGCCGCTCGAATTGGCCGGGTTCGTCTGGTTCCAGGGGTTCAATGACATGTTCGGCGACCAAGCGCCCGGCGAGTACGCCGCCAACATGGAACACTTCATCAAGGACGTCCGCAAGGACCTCAAGGTGCCGAAGCTGCCCTTCGTGATCGGAGTCCTCGGACAGAACGGGTCGAAGCCCGCCAGCGGCGGCATGCTCGCCATCCAAACCGCCCAACTCGCGATGAACGAGATCCCCGAATTCAAGGGCAACGTCAAGGCGATCCGCACCGATGTTTTTGCCGACAAAGCCGCCGAGGCCCTCATCGACGGGTGGGAGAAACATGTCGAGGAATGGAAAAAGGCCGGGTCGGACCGCGGTTACCACTATCTCGGCAGCGCCATCTGGTTCACCCGCATCGGCCATGCGATGGGCGAGGCCATGAAGGACCTCATGGCGGACAAGTGAAACTTTTGTAACAATTAGACCGTCTGATCAGTAAACCCACAACAACCACCACGAAGAAACACCACATGAACAAGATACTAATCGCTCCTCGGAAATACGTACAGGGGAAGAACGTGATGAAAGATGCCGGCAGCCTGATCCGCCCCATTGGCCGGAAAGTGATGGTGCTCTGGGATGCCAAAGTCAAAAACATCGTCGGCGAAACCCTGCTGAACAGCTTGAAGGCCGCAGAGGTGGAGGTCGTGGACGTCGATTTCAACGGCGACTGCACCAAGGCCGAAGCCGCCCGCGTGGCCGCGATCGCCTCCGAGCAAGGAGTGGAAGTGTGCATCGGCGTCGGCGGAGGAAAGACCCTCGATACGGCAAAAGCCGCGGCCGCCACCGCGCGCACCAAAACGATCACCATCCCGACGATTGCCTCCAACGACTCGCCGACCAGCTCGTTCACCGTCTGGTATGACGAACAGGGCAATTGCACGGGCTTTGAAAGCTGGGGCGTGAACCCGGACCTGGTCCTGGTCGATACCCAGGTGATCGCCAACGCTCCGGTGCGTACGTTCGTGGCGGGCATGGGCGATGCCCTGAGCACCTGGGTGGAGGCCACCGCCGTCTTCAAAGTGCGCGGCCCGAACCTGGCCGGCGGCACTTCGACGCTGGCGGGAATGGCCATCTGCCGGCTCTGCCGCGACATCCTCATGGAGCATGGCCTCGAAGCCAAGCGCGCCGTCGAGAGAAACCTCGTCACCCCGGCCGTTGAAAAAGTCGTGGAAGCCAATATTCTGCTGTCAGGCCTGGGCTTTGAGAGCAGCGGCGTCGCCACCGCCCACATGGTGGCAAACTGTCTGCCCTCGTTCCCCGAGTGTCACGGCCAGATGCATGGCGACGAGGTCGGCTTCGGGATTGTCACCCAGCTCTGCCTCGATGATGACCTGTCGGTCGAGCAAATGCACCAGATCGTTGATTTCGAAATCGCGATCGGGCTGCCGGTGACCTTCGCCGAACTCGGGCTAGCGGACGTCTCTCGCGAGCGCCTGAAAGTCATCGGCGACATCTGCGGCGGACCCGGCTCGTTGTGCGAAAACCACCCGTTCAAGGTGACCTCCGACGATATCGTCACTGCCATGATCGCCGCCGACGCGCTCGGCACCGAACGCAAGAAACTGGCCGGCCTTGCATGAAAACCCGCGCGGAAACATGGGCGGAACTGAAGCGCAAGGACACCTGTGAGGTGTTGATCCTTGGGGGAGGAGTGAACGGCGCCGGCCTGATGAGGGAACTGGCTCTCAACGGGGTCGGGTGTGTGCTCGTGGACAAGAGCGACTTCGCCGCGGGCGCCAGTTCCACGTCGTCCCGGATGATCCACGGCGGCCTGCGCTATCTGGAGAATGCCGAGTTGGCGCTGGTCAAGGAAGCGGTCACCGAGCGGAATCGCCTGCTGCGCTACGCGCCTCATTTCGTGGGGCCGCTCAAGACCACCATTCCCGTCAAGTCCTGGCTGGCGGGAATGATCAAATCGCCGCTGGTTTTCTTCGGCCTGCCCGTCACCCCGGGCGGCCGCGGGGCCGTGATCTTCAAACTTGGGTTGATGTGTTACGACCTCATCACCGCCCGCAACCGCCGGACGCCGCCGCATTTCTTCACCTCCAGAAACAAGTCGCTCGCGGAAATCCCGGGACTTGTCGACGACATTGCCTGCACCGCAACCTACTGGGATGCGTGGATCAGCCAGGCTGAGCGATTGTGCGTCGATATGCTCGCCGAAGCCTGCCGGGACAACCCGGAGTGCCTTGCGGTGAACTACGTCACCGCGCGCAAGAGCGGCGGCGACACGGTCGTTTTGCGCAACTTGGAGAACGGCGAGGAATCCACGATCAAGCCCTCGATAGTGGTCAACGCCACCGGGGCCTGGGTCGATCGGGCCAACCTGGAGCTCGGCTTCGAGTCACGATTCATGGGCGGCACCAAGGGCTCGCACCTCGTGGTTGACAACCAGGAACTCTACGATGCCCTCGGCGACCGGATGATCTATTATGAACATCTTGATGGCCGGATCTGTATCACCTTCCGTTTCATGGACAAGGTCATCGTCGGCTCCACCGATATCCGCGTGGATGACCCGGACCTGGCGGAGTGCGAAGAGAAGGAAATCGATTATATGCTCACCACGCTGAAAGGCGTCTTCCCGAGGCTGGAAATTTCCCGCGGCGACATCGTTTACAAATTCTGCGGCGTTCGTCCGCTGCCCGCTTCCGGACTGGACTTCACCAGCCGCGTCCCGCGCTCCCATCGCATCGATGTGGCCGCACCGGACGCCGGACGCGACTTCACAATCTACAGCCTGATCGGCGGCAAGCTGACCACCTTCCGGGCACTGGCCGAAGCCGTGGCCGACCTGGTTTTCCCGGTACTGAAGAAGTCAAGAAAAGTGTCGACCCGGGACCGTCCTTTCCCCTGCGCCAAGGACTTTCCCGTGGATGCACAACAGGCAACGCTTTGGACCCGGCGGGTCGCCGCCGCCTTCGGACTGGACGAAAAACAAGTCGCCAACCTGCTGCTGCGCTACGGCACCGAAGCAGAAACCCTGATCGCGGAAGACCCGGCGGCATGGCGCCAGCCGCTGCAAAGCCTGCCCGACTACTGCGTGGGCGAGATTCAACACATTGCCCGCCACGAATGCGTCCACCACCTGTCGGACATCGTCCGCCGCCGCGGCACCATCACCCTCCTGGGCCAAGCCCAAGAGCCGGCCCTCCGGGAGATCGCTGACATTGCAGGTGAGATCCTGGACTGGAGCCCTGAACGGCGCGGTGCCGAAATCGTGATGGCGGCAAAGGAAGCCGCCGGCAAACCATCGCCCCCTCAAACCAATCCATGAATTCAGCTGAACGAGTAATGTGTGTCCTGCGCGGGGAAGAGCCTGACCGAATCCCGCACTTCGAATGGGTGATCGACCGGAAGGTCCGGCACGCGCTCTGCCCGGGCGCCACCACGGAGGAGTTTACCGTTAGAATGGGGCTGGACGCCATGCTGACGGCACCGGATTACCGATCCACTCAAGTCGCTCCGCAGCGCTTTAGAAACGAGTGGGGCATCGTCGTCGAACGCGGAGAAGAACAACACTCCACGGTCGTGGAAGCCGTCATCAGCACCCTCGATGACCTGAAAAACTATCAGGCACCGGACCCCCACGCGCCTCACCGCTTCGACAGCCTGAAAAAATTGGTCGCCCGCTACAAGGGCCGTTATGCCATCGGTGTTCATCTCAACGACGTGCTCTCCATCCCGCGCAACCTGATGGGTTTCGAGGAACTGATGATGGCCTTTGCCGTGGAACCCGAGCTGGTCCGCGGACTCGTCGAAATGTCAGTGGACCTCAACATCGAACTTGCCGCCGAAGCGGCAAGGCATGGTGCCGATTTTGTCTTCACGGGTGACGACTATTCCTCGGCACAGGGCCCGTTCATCTCGCCTGACTCGTTCCGGGAGGTGATGTTCCCGGGCTTGAAGCGCGTGGCCAGGGGCTTCCGCGACCACGGCCTGCCGTCCATCAAACATACCGATGGCAATATCATGCCCCTGATCGACATGATCATGGAGGCCGGGTTCGCCTGCCTGGACCCGATCGACCCGCTCGGCGGCATGGATCTGGCATCTATGAAAAAGACCTACGGCAGTCAGGTGGCGCTCAAAGGCAACGTCAATTGCGCCACCACGCTGGTAACGGGAACGGTCGAGGATGTGGTCAGGGAAACGTTGGACGTGATCCGGGCCGGTGCCGAGGGTGGCGGCTTCATCCTGTCATCGAGCAACAGCATTCACTCGTCCGTCAACCCGGCAAACTACCTTGCCATGTTGAGCACCCTCAAGGGCTACGGACGATATCCGATCAAGCTGGACTTCGACGCGTGCGGTGCCGTCGAGGCCATGACCTGAAACAAGCACGGATTATCGGGTGGTGCTATCCGCCCGATGATTGCGCCGGAACAAGCCGCCAAACTACGATAGGAGAAGTGAATTATGAGTTATCTATTGGGCATCGATGTCGGTTCCACCAATCTCAAGGCCGTGCTCTTCGGATACGACGGGAAAATCGTGGCGAAAGCCGATACTCCGACCGAGCTGGGGCACCCGGAGCAAGACCATCCCGACTGGGCCGTCTGGCAGCCGCAACAAATCTGGTCGGGGATCGCCCAAGCGGTCAGCAAAGTGGTCGCCGGGATCGATGCGTCAGCCGTCAAGGGGGTTGCCGTAACCGGCATGGGCATGGATGGCGTGCCGCTGGATGCCACCGGCAAATGGCTCTATCCATTCATCAGTTGGCATTGCCCCAGAACCCTGCCCCAGCAAAAATGGTGGATCGAGCAAGTGGGCATCGACCGCCAGTTCCAGATCGGCGGCGATCAGATCTGGCCGTTCAACACGGCGCTCCGCCTGCGGTGGATGAAGGAGCACCAACCCGCCATCCTGGAGCACACCCACAAATGGGTCCTGATCGAGGACTTCATCAACTTCATGCTGTGCGGCGAATACGCCACCGACTTCAGCATGGCGTCAACCACGCTGCTCTTTGACCAGTCCACCAGGAGCTGGAACGAGGAGCTGCTGAAGAAGTCCGGAATCGACAGGGAGCTTCTCTGCGACCCGAAACCCGCCGGGACCGTGCTGGGTCAAGTGCACCAGGCGGCGGCGCGGTTGACCGGGCTGAAAGCCGGCACCCCCGTCGTGCTCGGCGGGCATGATTACAGTTGCGGCTGCCTGCCGACCGGTGCCTACCGTCCCGGCGTCGTCCTCGACGTGCTCGGAACGTGGGAAATGGTGGTCGCCGCACTCGACCAGCCGGTTCTGACCCCGGAAGTCCAGCAGTTGGGAGTGCTCGTCGATACCCACGTGGCCCGCGACAAACACGCCGTCATGGGTGCCACCGTGGCCGCCGACAACCTGGAGTGGGCCCGCCGTGAATTCTGCGGGGAGGAAGAACGCAGGGCGGCGGCAGCGGATGGCGGGTCCGTCTGGGACTCCATTGTCGAACTCGCCGAGCAGTCCCCCGTCGGCAGCAACGGCATCTTTTTCCTGCCGCACATGTCCGGGAGCCACTGTCCCGTGCTGGATCACACCTCGGCCGGCGCCTTTGTCGGGCTCCGCAACATCGCGAGCCGCGGCGACCTGCTGCGGGCGCTCATCGAAGGCTTGAATTACCAGTTCACCCAGATCGTACAGGCGTTTGAGACATGTCTGCATGTCAAGAGCGACAGAATCGAGGCGATCGGCGGCCCGACCAGGAACCGATTCTGGATGCAGAACAAAGCGGACGTCAGCGGAACCGTGGTCAATGTTCCGGATATTGAGGAAGCCGTGCCTCTTGGAGCGGCCATCCTGGCCGGGATCGGTGCCGGGATCTATAAAGACGAGGATGAGGCGTTCGAGCAAGTCCACCGGACCGGCAAGGTGTACGAGCCCGACGCGGCCAACCATGCCAAATACCAGGAGCTGTATGCCCGCTTTGGGAAGCTCCATCCCAGCCTCAGGTCGTTTTACAGCGAGTAACCGGCGGTGCCTGTTCCGCTATCCAACGAAAGATCCAACGAAAGATCTTGGCAAATCCGGGTGGCAAGCTATGCTCGCTCTTGAGGAGATTGCTTATGATGCTGACCGAATTCCCATGTTCCCCCATAAACCCGCCGGACCCACACCTTGGTCAACACCGGTGCGGCAAGTATCGTTTTTTTCAGCCTTTCAGGCACCCGGCTTTGCAGCTTTCAGCCACTAATCACCCCTCCTCTTTCCCGCCCTGCGGGTCCGGTTTTGGCTTCCGGCTGCGCGCCCTCCCGAAACACACTTTCAGATCGGCGAAGCAATGGTTGTTGAACATGGTGGGGGCCGCGGTGGTGGTGGCGGGTTTCGCTCCTGCCGGAGTGATGGCAGAAGCCCCCCAAGTCAAGGGCGGCGCGAAGGATAAACCGATGGTTTTCTCCAATCCGGCGATTGATCCGACAATCCCCGCAGTCGGTGGCGTCAGGTGGTATTGGCCTACCCATGCGAGAAATTTCGAACGGAGGAAAGCCGGCAATATCGACCTGTGTTTCCTTGGTGATTCGATCACCCAGGGGTGGCCGGGCGAGATGTTCGGACAATACTATGGCAGCCTGAATGCGGTGAACTTTGGCTGCGGCGGCGACAAGATCCAGCATTTGCTGATGCGGTTGGAAGGCGATGACGGCGAATTGAAGGGAACCTCGCCCAAAGTGGTCGTGTTGCTGATCGGGATCAATAACATGGTCGACAACACGGCCGTGGAAATCGCGTACGGAATCGACAACATGGTGAAGCGGATCGGCAAAGAATGTCCCAAGTCGAAGATCCTGCTGCTCGCCATTCTTCCCACCAAGGGCGACGAGAACGACAAAATCAAGGCCGTCAACAAAATCACCGCCAAACTCGATAACGGCAGGAACATTCGGTTCCTGGACATGGCCCCGAAGTTCCTGGACAGGAAAGGCAAAGCCGTGGACAGCTTGTATAGCGACAACGTGCATCTGAGCCGGAAGGGTTACGAGGTCTGGCACGACGCCATGAAACCGTTGCTCACGCAAATGATGAGGAAATAGGAGCCGTTCTCACGCCCGAGCAACAGGCAAAGCTGAAGGAATTGCGCCCTCAACGTCGCGGTGGGGCCAATCCCGACGTCGCCAAGTAACCCTCGATTTTCAGCACTTAACCAAGCGGGCGGGAGACATTTGTTTCCCGCCCTTTCTCGTGCTCGTGGTGAGGAAAACGCGGTCGCCCCAGACGCAAGTCGCAAGACGCAGAGGGCTCCGCGCGGATCACGGGCTTCGACGCTCATCGAGCGCCGCTAGCGGGTGCCGATGCAGTAGAGATTGCCGAGCGTGCGAATGAAAAGCTGGCCGCGGCTGATGGCGGGCGAGGCGTAACATTCCTCGCCAAGTTCATTTTGGGCGAGCAACTCGAATTTTGGGCCAGCCTTCAGCACGAACATCCTGCCGTCGTCGTCGAGGAAATAAAGGTTCCCGCCGGCGGCAACCGCCGACGCACTGTGATGGCGGCCGAGTTTCTCCTGCCACTCGCGTCGGCCGGTTTTCGCCTCGAAGCAAGTCGCTAGACCGCGGTCGGCGATGACGAAGAAGTGATTGCCCTGCGCGATCGGCGACGGCACATAGGAGACGCCCTTGGTGTCGCGCCACGCGATGTGGGTGTCGGTGACGTTGCCCTCGCCGTCCGGCCGGATGGCGACGATATGCAAGTTGGGAAAACCACCGGTGACAAAGAAGAGGTCGTCCGCGAAGACGACGCTGGCGACGAACTGCTCGGTCGGGCCGTCCACGAGCCAGTGTTGTTTGCCGGTGTCCGGATCGTAGCTGGCAACACACTTGCTGCCGCTGAGTACCATCTGCGTTTTGCCGGCGGCTTGGAAAATCGTCGGGGTACAGTAGGAACGCGTGCGGTTTGGCCGGTCCGTGCGCCAGCGCTCGGCGCCGGTGGCCTGGTCGAAGGCGACGATGTAGGCGACGGCGTCCTGGTCGCAGTTGAGGATGATGGTGTCCTTGTAGGGCACCGGCGAGCTGCAGAAGCCGTGTACCGAGGCAAACGTGCCAGGCGACTTGCGCCAGAGTTCCCTGCCTTCCATGTCGTAGCAGACGACCACGATGTCACGCGCCTGCAGAAATGCGACCCAGACGCGTCGGCCGTCGGTGGCTGGCGTGCCGCTGGCGTGGCTGTTGAGATTGTGCATTTTCTCCGGCGGCGCGGTCAGCACGGTTTGCTCCCAGAGTGTTTTGCCGGTGAGCCGGTCGAGGCACAGCAAGACGCGCCGGTGGCCCTGCTCAAGGTAGGTGGTGAGGAAAACGCGGTCGCCCCAGACGATCGGTGAGGAATGGCCCCAGCCGGGAATGGCGACTTTCCACGCGACGTTCTCGGAGTTGCTCCAGCGGATCGGCAGGTTCGTTTCCTCGGAGACCCCGTCGCCGCGCGGGCCGCGCCAGCACGGCCACTCGCCGGCCCAGGCGGCTGCGGCGAACAGCCAACCCAGCCGCCAGGTGGTTTGGGTGACGGCACCGAGGAGGGCCGCGAATTTGCCTTGGGGGGAAGTGAGCATGGCTGAGCTGAAAGGGGAGTCGGAGAGCGGGAGCAGGTGGCGTGTTGCGGCACGGGCTCGCTGCCGCGGCGTCCGGCCTACGGCTTGAGCACCACGAGTTCGGAAGCGGCGTGATTGTTGCGTCCGCCGCCCTGGACCCGGAAACCATAGACGAAAAACGCTTTGGTGTCCTGGGGAATCCGCTGCTGGGAGACTAATTCGCCCTTGCCGAGGTTGCACTGGATGAAATTCCATTTGCGGTCTTTCCACAGGCCGCCGGAGGTCGTGAAGTAAACCCAGGCCTCCGTGAATTCACCCTTGTATTTTGCGCTCACAATGCCACTGCCGGGCTTGGTTGCCGGCCGCGCCAGTTGCGGCAGGGGCGGCCCGCCTTTCACGATGTTGTCGGCAAACGTGTAGATTTCAGGGGCATCCTCCCAGCCGTTGCCGTGGCCGTGGGCCAAAAACGGCCGCAAGCACAGGCTGCTCAGCCCGCCCGCGGCCTTGGCCGACTTCGCAAAAATATCGATCTGAAACACGGGGTCGGCCACGCCGGTCACCCACAGCATCGGCATTTTCGCGGAGGGTAGATGGGCCGAAGGATCCCACTTGGTGCGGTAGTCCTTGAACTGTGCGGCGGTCATGTTTTTTGGCGGGAACCATTGCGCCAGGCCGGGATTGTCGCTCTCATGGATGAACCCGCAGCCATAGACGGGGATGACAAACGCAAACCGCGAGTCCACTCCCGCCACCGCGCTCACGATCGTCCCGCCCCAGGAAATACCGGTCAGGCCGATCTTCTTGGGGTTGATTTCCGGGAACGAGCGCAACAGCGAATTGGCGCGGATCACGTCGGCCACCGCGTGATAGAACCATTGTTCCTTGTCGGGCAGCGCCCGGTCGCCGAACCAGTCGATGCGCGCCGGTCCGGCGTTCGGATGACCGGCCCCGAGCGGGAGATCGCCCTCCATGCCGTGGTCCTTGCCGCCCGGCAAACGCCCCTCCAAATCCATTGCGATGGCCGCGTAGCCGTGGCCGTTCCAGTTCCTGACCCACCCCGGATAAGCGGTGCCGCCGCCGCCGTGGGCACACACCACCGCCGGCCAACCGCCCGCCGGCGGGGGGCCTTCCGGGGCCGCATAGTAAGCAAACACCCAGGTCGGCTTGCCCTGGTAATCCGCCCCCTCATAAAACAGCGAGCGCAGCCCGTTCGCGGGGCGGTCGGGGGCGGGGAACACTTTCGGGGCCTTCACCAGGGTGGCCCCATCCCAGATCGCCCGCGACGCCGGACTGGCCGCCGCCGGCCCGGCGCAGACGGCCGACAACATGAAAACTCCCGCCGCGGAAACGGCAAGACTTGGAAAAAATCCGCTTAACAGGGTTGGCGCTGAGGATATGGCTTGTCGGATCATGGCGGGGGGTGTGGTGGGAGTGTCCAGGGACGCCGCCCGCTTGATGCGGCGGCGGTTGCGCCCACAAGGATGGCCATCCGGCCCGCCATGTCAAGACGTTGGAGTCCCTTTACCATGGTGCACACGGTTCACTCGGCGCGGCACAGGACCTCATGCCCGCCTCCCCCCCCCGACGGCAGCAACCAGCACCCCATCTCCGTCAACAGCGAGACCGAGTTCGACCCAAGCATGATGCTCGACATCATCAATCAAGGCCGACTTCCAACTCGGCAACGCGACGAGAATCGACCGCACCGAGCTTGCCAACTTTTGACCGCGCGGTGCTCCCCGCCGGCGAGCATTACGACGCCGTGATATTCGATAACCCTGAGCAGCGAAGCGAGCCGATTCGGCAGGGGGTGAAGACGGTTGGAGGGAAGGCTACAGAGGCGGAGAACCAGGAAGGCAAGCCAGCTTCCAACACCCGCAATTTCATCCAAATCGCCATTGACTCCGCGACGATGAGCCCTTAGCTTCCGCTAGGTGCCAGACACCATAGCCTAGGGTTAGGCTAGCTGCCCAAGGGGTCGGATTTCTGGGGCCGACGCATGATTAACGCAGCAACAATAGGAAACAGCTATGAACGACAATAATGGCGAAACCGCAGGCAAGTGCCCGGTAATGCACGGATCTCGCACGAAAATGGGTGATAAGGGTACCGCAAACCACGATTGGTGGCCGAATCAACTGAATCTCAAGATCCTCCACCAGCACTCCCCACAATCCAATCCGATGGGAGAGGGGTTCAACTACGCTGAGGAATTCAAGAAACTCGACCTGGCGGCAATTAAACAGGATCTCCATGCCCTGATGACCGACTCGCAGGACTGGTGGCCGGCTGACTTCGGTCATTACGGTCCGTTCTTTGTCCGGATGGCCTGGCACAGCGCAGGCACCTATCGCACCGGCGACGGCCGCGGCGGCGCAGGGACCGGCAGCCAGCGCTTTGCCCCCCTCAACAGTTGGCCGGACAACGTCAACCTCGACAAGGCACGCAGACTGCTCTGGCCGATCAAGCGGAAGTACGGCCACAAAATCTCCTGGGCCGATCTCATGATCCTGACCGGCAACTGCGCTCTGGAGTCGATGGGATTCAAAACCTTCGGTTTCGCCGGCGGACGTGAAGACATCTGGGAACCAGAAGAAGACATCTACTGGGGATTCGAAAAAACCTGGCTGGATGACCAACGCCACTCCGGAGACCGGGATCTCGAGAATCCGCTTGCAGCCGTGCAAATGGGTCTGATTTACGTCAACCCGGAAGGCCCGAACGGCAACCCGGATCCGCTCGCGGCGGCCGTGGATATTCGCGAAACCTTCGCGCGCATGGCGATGAACGACGAGGAAACCGTCGCGCTGATCGCTGGCGGTCACACCTTCGGCAAAACCCACGGTGCCGGCGATGCCGCCCACGTCGGCCCCGAACCCGAAGCGGCCGCCATCGAGGAGCAAGGCTTCGGTTGGAAGAGCAGCTTTGGCACCGGCAAAGGTGGCGACACGATTTCCAGCGGCTTGGAAGTCATCTGGACCACCACCCCAACCAAATGGAGCAACAATTTCTTCTGGAACCTGTTCGGTTATGATTGGGAACTGACCAAGAGCCCGGCTGGTGCCCACCAGTGGATTCCGAAGAATGGTGCGGGCGCCGATTCGGTGCCGGATGCGCACGATCCCTCAACGCGTCACGCGCCTTCCATGCTGACCACCGACCTCGCCTTGCGGTTCGACCCTGAGTACGAGAAAATCTCAAGGCGCTTTCACCAGAATCCGGATCAGTTCGCGGAGGCATTCGCCAGGGCATGGTTCAAGCTGACGCACCGCGATATGGGTCCTCGCGCACGCTACCTCGGCCCGGAAGTCCCGGCAGAGGAGCTGATCTGGCAAGACCCCGTGCCGACGGTCGATCATGAGTTGATCAACCCGCAGGACATCGCTGAGCTCAAGGGCAGGATTCTAGCCTCCGGGTTGTCCATCTCCGCACTGGTCTCGACCGCCTGGGCGGCGGCGGCGACCTTCCGCGGTTCTGACATGCGCGGCGGAGCGAACGGAGCGCGCATCCGTCTCGCGCCGCAGAACAATTGGGAAGCCAACCAGCCCACCCAGTTGGCAAATGTGCTGCAAACGCTCGAGGACATCCAACAGGAGTTCGGCAGCGCGCCGTCTGGCAACAAACAGGTGTCGCTCGCTGACCTGATCGTTCTTGGTGGCTGTGCCGCGATCGAAAAGGCCGCGAAAGACGCCGGTCAGGACATTACGGTCCCGTTCACCCCGGGTCGCACCGATGCGTCGCAAGAGCAAACGGATGTGGACTCGTTCGCCCCGCTCGAACCGGTCGCAGACGGGTTCCGCAACTACCTCAAGAAAAAATACAGCGTATCGGCAGAAGAGCTGTTGATCGATAAAGCGCAACTGCTGAAGCTGACCGCGCCTGAAATGACCGTGCTGGTCGGTGGTCTGCGGGTTTTGAACGCGAACGTCGGGCAGGCCCCACACGGCGTCTTTACGAAACGCCCGGAGACCCTCACCAATGATTTCTTCGTGAACCTGCTCGATATGGGCACCACGTGGAAGCCGACCTCGGAAGACCGGGACGTGTTCGCGGGACATGACCGCAAGACGGGCGAATTGCAATGGACCGGCACTCGTGTGGACCTCATCTTTGGTTCGAACTCCCAGTTGCGGGCGCTGGCGGAAGTCTACGCAGGTGACGACTCGCAAGAGGCGTTTGTGCGCGACTTCGTGGTTGCGTGGAACAAGGTGATGAACGCGGATCGCTTCGACCGCGACTGATCGCGGCTACGGATTACACTGCAACACCGTCCACACCAGCGGCGGTGTCGCAGGGAACCCGCGAGGTTGTGCCCGCAAAAAGCCGGAAGAATCGGATGAATGCGTTCGTATCGGGACCTTACCATGCACTCGACCAAACCCTCCTGCCTTGCCTCCCCCATCCTGCTGGTGGCCCTGAGCCTCTCGCTGGTGCTCGCCCAACCCGCTTCGGCGCAAGTACATTACAATGACGCCGGAAACCCGTGGAAACAGCAGGCGCGGGGCGGCCCGGATGCCGAAGTGGACGGCTGGTATTACAACCTGGGGATCACCGGGATGCGGGCCCAACTGGTCGCGGACCAGCCGAACTACCTGCTGATCAAACATGTGTTCAAAGCAACCCCGGCTTCCGGAAAGATCAAGGTCGGCGACTTGGTCATCGGTGCCAACGGCGCGAAATTCGAGACCCCTCACAAAAATGGCTACGGCATGGATATCTTCGGACCCGACGGCCCGATCCTCGACTTCGCCACCGCCTTGGAAGCCAGCCAGGGCAAGGATCTCAAGGGACTGCTCACCCTCGACATCCTGCGCGGCGACAAGCCATTGCAGGTCGAGCTCAAGGTGGGGCAGAAATACGGCACTTTCAGCCCCAGCTACCCTCTCGATTGCAAGAAGACCGATCTCATCCGCCACGACCTCTATGAATATCTTGCCGAGACCCAGCGCCCGGACGGCTCGTGGGGCAGTCCGCCGCAGGACACCTTCGCACCCTTGGCCCTGCTTGCCAGCGGTGAGCACAAATACCTCCGCCTGGTCAAAAAAAACGCCGAGTGGCACGCCCGCACCACCAGCGCCAAGGACAACTCGTCACTGATCAACTGGCGCTACATGGCCGCCGCTATCGTGATGAGCGAATACTATCTCGCCACCAAGGAATCGTGGGTTCCCAAGGAACTCCAGCAGGTTTACGATTTCCTGATTTCGAGCCAATACGTCAGGATGTCGCAGATCAACGAGAGATCCAGACAGAGCCACCCCGGCTCCGTGCCCAAGGATGAGAAAGGCGCCAATGGCGGTTGGGGACACAACCCGGGTTTCGAAGGCTACGGCCCGATCTGCATGTTGACCGGCCAGGGTGCCCTCTCATTCGCACTGATGAAACACTGCGGCATCGAAGTTGATCGCGAGCGCCACGACAAGGCCTACGAGTTCCTGGTTCGCGCCTCCGGCAGCAACGGTTATGTCTGGTACGCCGACCAAGCGGCCGGCAATGATAACTGGGCTGATATGGGGCGCACCGGAGCCGCCGGGATGGCCAACGCCCTGAGCCCCTATGAAGGCGGCCAATACCTGGAGCGCGCCCTCGCCCACGCCAAGGTCATCGGCCTCCATCCCGAGAGTTTTCCCGATACCCATGGTTCTCCCGTGATGGGCATGGCCTACGCCGCCATGGCCGCCCATTTCGATCCCGCCAGCTTCCGGCGACTGATGGACAAAAACAAATGGTGGTTCGTCCTTTCGCAATGCCCGGACGGCAGCTTTTACTACCAACCAAACCGGGACAACGCCGGCTACGGAGCAGACTCGCGGGTCTGCGCCTCCGCGGTCACGGCCTTCATCCTCTCGCTCGACAAAAAGAACCTCCACTTGTCAGGAAAGAAGTGAGAACCTCATGCGGGTCGACGCCGTGCTTGAATTTTTCAAGCCGATGGGGATAACTCCGCCCGTGGAACCGCCTGTCACTGAATGTCCCGGTTGTGTCGCCGCCCTGCCGCTGTTGCGCGAGGCGAGTGTCACTTTAGGTCGGCCCGTGCTCATCGGCATCGGTGGTCCGGGTGGCAGTGGCAAGTCATCGTTTTCCGCCGCGATCGCCCGCGTGCTTGACGGTGTGCGGATTCTCCCGCTGGATGATTACCGCAAACCGCGCTCCGAGCGCCAGCGGGGAATCTATGGCTCCCACCCTGCCGGCAACCGCCTCTCGCTCCTGAAATCCCACCTCGATGACGCCAGAAACGGCCGTCCGTTCGAGCGACCCGTGTTTTGCCGCGTCCGTGGGGCCGCTCTGGAAACCGAAACCGTCCCGCCCGCCCGCTTCCTCATTGGCGACGGCGAAATCGCCGCCCACCGGAACCTGCGCGGGCACTTCGACCTGCGGATTCTGGTCCTCGCCGGCTGGTCCCAGCAATGGCAGGCCCGGATCGGCAGGGACCGCTCCGAGCGGGACAGCAGCCTGCGCAAGGCCCTCACGCTTTTCGTGCTCAGCAACCTGCGGGACTACCCGCGCTTCGCCACCGGCGCGGCGGGGGACGCCCATTTGATTCTCCGGCGTGGGCGCGGTGGGTGTTTGGTGGCTCAGGGGTGATTCAGACTCGCGGGGCGAGCCGCCCCGGAGACAGCCTGGCGCGAGCCGCGCCAGCCACGGACAGCCTGCGGCAACATTCTTCGCCAAGGCTTCGAATGTCAGGAGATGCCGCAGCCACGGGTTATGCTTTCACCGCCCAACGGAGTTTGGCAGCGCTGCTGCGCGGGTTGAGCCGGCGTTCTTCGGGACCGGCGGTGATCACGCTCTCGTTGAGTGAGGCATATACGCCCTCCCGCAGACCCGCCTGAAACGCTTTTTTCACCCGCCGGTCCTCGCCGGAGTGGAATGTTAGAACAACCGCCCTGCCGCCGGGTTTCAAACAATCCGGCAACACCCGCAGGAAGGCCTCCAACGCCGTGAACTCCTCGTTGACCGCGATTCTAACGGCTTGGAAAACCCGGCGGACGGTTAGCTCCAGCAGCCCGTTGTCCAGGTTGCCGACCGCCTCCCGCACCGCTTCGGCCAAGGCCAGGGTGTCGGTGAAACGATGGCCTGCCAAAGCGGCTCCCAACATTTCCGCCCGCGGTTCGTCAGCGTGCTCGTGGAGGGCCAGCTCCAGCTTTTCCGCTGAAACCTTCACCAACCAGTCCGCCGCGCTGAGGCCGCGCCCGGGATTCATCCGCATATCGAGCGGCCCCGCCCGCTTGAAGCTGAACCCGCGCAAGGGGTCGTCATATTGCATCGACGAGCACCCCAGATCCGCAAACACGAAATCCACGGCCGCAAGTTCCCGCGCGGCCAACCCCTTGGCGATCCCCGCGTAGTTCGACCGCACCGCCTCGAACGCGCACTCGCCAAACCCCATCGCCAGCAGCCGGGCGGCGGTCTTCGGTAGTTCCAGCGGATCGACGTCCAGGCCTAACAATTTACCGCCCGGCGTGATCCGTTTGAGGATCCGGGCCGCGTGTCCGCCGTAGCCGAGGGTGGCATCGACTCCGGTTTGCCCCGGATGCAGGGCCAGCGCGGCCAGGGATTCATCGACCATGATCGGGACATGGGAACCCGCCGGGGTTTTGCCGCCGGCGATCACCCTGGCCACGGTTTCCGGATAGAGTTCAGGCGCGTGTTCCTTGTATTTTTCCGCGAACCGGCGGGGGTTTTTCCCACTATAGCGGGGCCGGCGTGGCGGACGTTCTGCGGGATCGCTCACAATTCCGAGTATTTCAGGTTGTTGCCGCGGGCCTTGGCCACCGGGTAGCGCTCCTCGTTGCGGGCAAGCTTTGCTGCCATCACTTCGCCGAGCTGGAGGCCCAGGTTATCGGCCAGCTCGAACAGCAGGATCCCGACATCGGCGATTTCGCCGGCGATTTCGTCGCGCCGTGCGGCCACCCGCGCCTCGATCTGGTCATCCTGCTGCCAGACGAAGTGCTGCATGAGTTCGCCCGCCTCGGCGGCGATGGCCACCGCCATGTCCTTGGCATTGTGAAACTGCCGCCAGTCGCGGGCGTCCACAAAGGCCTGGATGCCAACGGTCAGTTCCTTGATTGAATCGCTCATCGGCGGATGATATGCCACCGTTGCCGAAATGGCCACACGAAACACGGAGGAGAGGGTCAAGTTTCAAGAGGGGGAAACGCGGGTTCATTGGCTTGCTCAGGGGCTCGCGTTGGGACCAACGCGGCTACTGAAGAAGGGGTTTCCCATTCTTCCCATTCTTCCCATTCTTCCCATTCCTCTCACGCTTCTCATCCAGAAAATTGCGCAGCAGGCGCAGCCCTGCGCCCTGGCTTTTTTCCGGGTGGAACTGGCAGGCCAGCAGGTTGCCCCGCTCGATCGCCGCGGCAAACACCTCACCGCCATAGTTGGTTTCCGCCGCGATCACCGCCGGGTCCTCCGGCACCGGAAAATACGAGTGGACATAGTAGAAATACGGTTCCTCAC
Organism: Akkermansiaceae bacterium; assembly: GCA_021733795.1. Lineage (GTDB taxonomy): Bacteria > Verrucomicrobiota > Verrucomicrobiia > Verrucomicrobiales > Akkermansiaceae > Luteolibacter. Next base: position 25,771 of record JAIPKB010000033.1, read on the forward strand.
CGAGGCCGGACCACGGTCCCTGGTCCGGGTTTCGCGGAACCACCGCGTTCCAACCCATGTGCGGGATTTTCAGGCCCGGTTTTTCAGCGAAGCGCCGGACCATCCCCTTGACCACCCCCAGACCCGCCACGCCCGGGGTTTCCTCACTGCCCTCGAACAACAGTTGATAGCCCAGGCAGATGCCCAGGTAGGGTCGCCCGGCGGTCACCCAGTCACGGACCGGTTCCAACAACCCGCGCGCGGCCAGTTCGCCCATGCAATCACCGAACGATCCCACCCCCGGCAGAACCAAATGGGTGGCATCCATGATTTCATCCGGACCGGCGGCGATGTGCCTCTCCACCCCCAACGCGGTGAGCGCGTTGGCCACGCTGCGGAGATTGCCCGCGCCGTAATCGACCAACGCGACTTTCACAGCGCTTCCTTGGTACTGGGTACCCCCTTGACCCGCAGGTCCGGCTCACAGGCTTCCCGCAAGGCCCGCGCCAGGCCCTTGAAGATGGCTTCCGCGATGTGGTGGCCGTCGCGACCATATAACAATTCCACATGGATGTTGGCGCGCAGGTTGGAGGCCAGCGCCCGACAAAATTCCTCCACCAGGGTGAACGGAAAATTGGGGGCGGACGGCGTGTCCGGGGCCGCCCGAAACTCCAGATGCGGACGGTTGCTCAGATCCACCACCACCCGCGCCAGAGTCTCGTCCATCGGCAGATAGGCCGCACCATAGCGGTGGATCCCCTCCTTGGTGCCCAGCGCCTCGCGCAGGCAATCGCCCATCACGATGCCAGTGTCCTCCACCGTATGATGGAAATCCACCGTCAGATCGCCCACCGCCTTCACCGTCAGGTCGAACAACCCGTGGCGCGAGAACAACGTGAGCATGTGATCGAAAAACGGAATGCCTGTGTCCACCGAGGAAACCCCGGAGCCGTCCAACCCGATGGTTAAATCAATCCGGGTTTCGGCGGTGGTTCGGACGCGGGATGCGGTGCGGAGGCTGGCCATCGGGCTGGAATGGGGTTAGGAATCGCCGCCAATCTTGATGCCCTCGGCCTTGGCGGCTTCCGTGAGCATTTCGATGTAGGTTTCCGACAGGCCCGCGGCCTGGGCGTCGGCCATGCTCTTTTCGACTTCCTCAAGGTCGGCCTGGCTGCGGATGGTCTTCCATGCCTCGCGGTAAGCCTGGCCCGGATCAACCTCGGGTTTGGCTCCCGTCTGGCCGTCGGTGAGCCGGGACAGTTCGGAATCGATCTGGGTCAGGCAGTCCTCAAGCGACCCGAGGTGTTCGGAACTGGGAGTCACCCATGCTTGGCCGGCGCTTTTCTCCGCCTGGTAGCGGGACTCCAGCGCGGCGGCTCTCTGTTCGATCGCCCGTTTGACGGTCGCCTGCTCGGTGCCGCTCATGCTTTCCAGTTCGGACGCCTGTTTTTCCATCCTGGCTTCATAGGTCGAGATGCTGGCGGCAACCTGGACGCGCAGGGATTGGAGCAGCTTGACCACCACCGGCAGCACTTCGCGATAGCTTTTCGAGGGTGCAAAGTTTTCATCCAGTTTGGCGAACGTACGCAGGGCAATGATGGAATGGCGGGCCGTCGCTTCCTGACGGATTTTTGTTTCCAACACGCGGGCGTCCATATCGTAGGCATTCGCCCGGTAGTCTGCGGCGGGAATCATCAGGCCGTCGATCTTGCGGCCGCCGGCCTCCACCTTTTGGGCTTCGTCGGTGAGTGTCTGGATCAGCGCGTTGGCCGCTTTGGTCCTCGTCCCGGTCGGGAATTTGGCCAGGAACGCCTGCACCGCCTGCACCCGCTCGGCATAGTCCTCGGCGGTGAGCAGGTCCGGGGTCGGAACGAGTTTCTCCAGCTTGGCAAACGCGATTTCGTCCTCCCGCACTTCGATGATCTTGTTCACCTGAAGTCTCGGCACCCGTTTGATGTCCTTGATGGAACCGGACTTGGTGCGGTTGTACTCAATGACAAAAACATCGCCCTCAGTCCGGAGGATTTTGCCTTCGAGGACAGTGCCGTCCTTGAGGGTGATGGTGTCTGCCGAGACCGGGAGCATGGCCAACAGCATGGAAATCAGGGAAGCGAACACAATTGGGAGTTTCATGGAATATCGGATGGAATGGATGGATGGGAGCGGGACTATCACCCAAAATCACGGGGCTGGCAAGAGCGCTTGTTGGAAACTCTCAACAGTTTCCACAAGTTGGGTGCTGCCGTCCGGCCGCAGGATTTTCACCGCAGTGGCGGGCATCTCGTCCTTGGCGGTCGCGGAGCGCCGGTTCACCACCCTCAATGGCAGCCTGGCGATCGCGGTGTTCAACTCCGCCGGCACCTCCCCGCCAACCACCACCGCGGGCGCGTGGTGCCTTGCCAAGGTCGCCACGATCAGGTCGGTGTGCAAGATCGGGCTCTTCAGGGTGACCAGCGGCAGCGCGATGGCCTGGGCCGTGAAGGACTCCACCAGCGGCCTGCCGCGTACCGCCATCCGGCTCTCGTTGGCTGAAATCAGCCCGGCGGATGACTCGTCGAACAACATCGTCAGATCAGTGACGGGCAGATCCATGACCTGGGCGGAGTCCGGACATTCCTTGAGAAAACCATCCTTGGCGAAAAGCTCGGCAGCGGTGGTGGCCAGATCATCGGCCCAACTGAGCCCACTCTCATCCCCGGTCACATCACAAACATCCAGGCTGGCTTGCAACGCCAGACTGTAGAGAAATGCCCGGCCCACGGAAACCGAGGGGATCGTTCGCTGGGAATACTGCCACAATTCGCGACCGTCAGAGAACGCCTTGCGGGCTTTATTCAACAACGCGACCGCCCGGTCGCGATAGCTCTCGTCACCGGTGGCGGTGAAGGCCGCCGCATAGGCCGAAACCATCCGGAAGGTGGTGGGGGCATGGGCCTGTTGGTCCTTGCGCCTGCCCGGGGTCCGGGCCTGCCGCGCCTCCAGCAGCCGCTTGCAAGCCGCCTCGTAGCGGGGCTTGAATTCCTCCGGCGAGAGCCCGAGGCGGGCGGCAATTTGGGGTACCGACTCTTTCATCCCGAACGAGTTGCACCGGAAAAAATCGCGTTGGGGGTCCACCTCGGACGGCAGGTTGCCCAGTCCGTGCATGCGGGTGGCGGCGACCCACCATGAGACATCCTCCGCCGGCAGCACGGCGTTCACTTCCTCCAGAGTCCACAGCGAGGCGCGAATTGGTGTTGTCACACCAGCTCCCAAGGCAAACAACCCGTCGCTGGTGGCGTAGTGGCTCTCCAGATACGCCAGCACCCCCATCGCCCGATCCAAGACCACCTCGTCGCCCGTGGCTTGGTAGGCCAGGCACAGGGCCACCACCGCCAGCGCCTGCCGGTTGGCGTCACGTTCGAATGCCGGCAACGACCAATCGCCACCCCGGCGCGCCGTGTAGAGACCGCCATCGAGCGGATCGAACATCGGGCTGGGCAGCAGGTCGATCATCAATTCACGCACCGTGCGCAAGCAGCGGGCCCGGACCTCGGCGGGCAGCGCCTGGCACAGCGCCGCACTCGACAGCGTCTCGAGCCCGCCGGTCGGAAACAACCCGCCCGCCTCGTCAAATGATCGTGACACCGGATCGTAGAGCGAGGTCAGTTGGCGGATGGAGCGGACCACATCCTCGGCGGGCTCCTTGCTCGCGATATCCACGTTCCTACGCTTTTTCATCCGCTCCAGGCGGTTGGCGCTGTCCATCGCGCTGTTGGCATTGACGTATTCCCGGTTGTTGCCCCAGGACTCGATGACCATGGCGTGGCTCTTGTCGAACAACTCGCAAACCTTGCCCGTTTCCCCACCCGGAACCGGAATCCATGCCACCGGGTTGCGATCAGGGGTCAGCCAGACGAACATCGGCAGTTGCACGGATCGATTGATCTCCGCCGCCAGGTCCGCGGTGAGCAGACCCATCTCGCGGGCGGCGTCACCGTCCACCAACACCGGCACATAGTTGTCGTTGATCGTCGCCAGCAGGGTGGGATTGGCCTGCAATTCCTCAAGCACCTTTTGGAAGCCGCCGTATTGCGGCAGCGCGATCACCGCCAGGACCATCCGCTGCGCCGCCCGGGCCCGCTCGAAACTTTCCTTGCTCCACGGCTGCCAGCACACCGGGGATCCCGCCTGGCTGCGATACACCTCGCCGGGCAAATCCGCCACCTGATTGCTGTTCAACTCCGCAGCGATCACCGGCGGCGGCCCCTCCTCTACGGCCACCTCCCGCTCCCGGCAAGACGCTGTTGAAAGAACCACGGCCACCCCGCCCAGCCCCAGGACCGCGCGTCTGAAGTCGTCATTCATACTCATCATGAAGGGGGATGATTCTAGCCCGCCGACCACTTGTCGAGTACATCTTTGAATAAAAAACTTCCGCTTGGGCCAGGATCCGTTATCCTAAGCCCGCAAGTTACTCTACCGCGTGACCACCATCGCAATTTCCAGCCAAAAGGGAGGCGTCGGCAAGACCACCCTTTCCATCAATCTGGCCCATGCCTTCGCGCGGGCCGGGGTCAACACGTTGCTGGTGGATGCCGATCCCCAGGGGTCCGTCGGACTCTCCCTCACCCGCCAGTCCCGGCTGTTGACCGGGTTTTATGATTTTCTGGCGGATCCGACCACCCCGTTGGAGCAGTTGATCGTGCCGACCCGGCTGAGCACTTTTTCGTTGGTCACCTGCGGCCAGGCCAGTGACTACGAGGCCGGCGGTGGTGCCACCGGCACCCATCTCGCCCGGGTGCGCAGCTTTTTGCGGCAGATCGCCGACCGCGGTTTCGGCCTTTGTCTGATCGATACCGCCGCCGGGTTGTTCGGCATCACCGGGGACATCATCACCTCCAGCAGTGCGGTCCTCATTCCCCAGCAGGCCGAGCCACTCGGCATCCGTTCGGTGCCCAAGTTGCTGGACGGCCTCAACCGGCTGCGGATCATGAATCCTCGGCTCAACGTGCTCGGCGTCTGCCTCACCATGGTCCAGCACGAGCTGGCGGAAAGCCGCGAGGTCGCCGCCGCCCTGCGCCAACTGTTGCCTCCGGAAATGGTCTTCCAAACCCAGATCCCCCGGGATTCGCTGTTTGTCCGGGCCAGTGCCCGCGGTTTGCCCATCGGCGTGCTCGAAGAGGGTGCCGGAGCCTTGGCGGTGTTCGATTCGCTTCGCGGGGAGGTCGATCTCAAACTCGAAGCCGACTCCCGCAGCTCCAACACCTTCGGCTAATGAATCCGATCACCCCATGGCTGGACGCTGATGAAGTCAGGCAGTTGGCGGCCAAGCTGCTCAGCCCTCCGGCCGGTGCGCTCGGCGGTCGCTCCCAGGAGGCCGGGTTCGATGCCGGGTTTGTCGGGTTCTCCCCCATTTCCCAGGCCAATCCCATGGCGGCCCCCGTGCCGCCCCCTTTGCCAGCCCCCGTGCCAGCCCCCGTGCCAGCCCCTGCGGCGGCCCCGGTTCCCCGCCCGGAGATGCCCGCTCCGCCGCCAGTCGCCGTGACCCCTGCGGCCCCGCCGCCGCCGGCCGACCCGTTGATTGCCGCCCGTGGTCCGTTTCTCGATCGGATCGGGCGGTTCCGTGACTGGTTGCACCACCATTTCGGCGCGTCCGGGGTTTTCATTCTGGATCGGGAGGGGTTCGTGATTTTCGACGAAAGCGGCCACGGCAAGCTGCATTTCCTGGCCCGCAGTCTGGCGCTCACCTCCCGCCGGCCGGGCAATCCAGCCGGCAACGTCCACGTCAAGATCGGCACCTCTGCCACGCTCGAGGTCATTCCGGTGGAAACCCCATACGGCTGGCTCGTGCTTGGCGCGGTGGTTCCCGAGCCGATGCAGCCGGCTGCCATCACCGTCATCATCGAGGCCCTCACCCAGGTCGCCGCCCCGCCCGCCACCGGTGGCTGAATTCTGATGCTGCTGGCGATCAGCAATTCCCCAAACGCCACCACCCGCCCTTCGATATGGTCGGGCGCAGGCACGGCCGCTCCGTCGTGCACCAGACCGCAAAGGGCAAGCTCAGGCTCCGCGTCGAGGGCGGCGCCAAACACGCTCAATTGATTTCCAATGCCTTCACTCCTTCATTGGTGATCTTTACTGGCTGGATCAGGCCTTTTTCATCGAAGTGCATTTCGTCAATGCAGGTTTCCCGCGAATTGGCGTCGGTTTCCCTCAACGGCCGCCGGTGATAAACCGCGAACCAGCGGTCCTTGCCCGGCACGTGGATGACCGAGTGATGCCCGGCTCCGGTCGCGATCGCCGGATCCTGTTGCAGGATTTTCGCGATCCGGGTGAACGGGCCGAACGGGGAATCCGCCATCGCATAGGCAACGCAGTAGTTCGGGCCGGTCCAGCCGCTCTCGGACCACATGAAGTAATATTTGCCGTTGCGGATGAACATGCACGGCCCTTCGACATACCCTTGTGGAGTGATCTCCTTGAAAATCGTGCCGTCCGCCTGTGGGACGAAGCCGGTGAAATCGGCGTTGAGCCTGGCGATGTTGCAATGCTGCCAGCCGCCGTAGATCAGGTAATGGCTGCCGTCCGCGTCCTTGAAAACGTATTGGTCGATGGGTTGTGCGCCGTTGTGGAATTTGTCGATCAGCGGCTTGCCGAGGTAGTCCCGGTAGGGACCTTCCGGTTTGTCTGCCACGGCGATGCCGATGCCACCTTCCTGTTGGTCGTTCTGGATGTCGTTCGCACCGAAAAACAGGAAATATTTCCCGTCCTTGCGGATGATCGATGGTGCCCACATCGCACGCTTCGCCCATTTGATTTCCTTCGTGCTGAGGATGTTTTCATGCTTCGTCCATTTCACCAGATCCGGCGAGGAGAAGGCGTCGAAGTGCAACTGCTTGTCGTAGGGCGCGGAGAACGTCGGATAGATCCAGCAGGTATTGTCGAAAATGATCCCCTCGGGATCGGCATACCAACCGGGGAAAACCGGATTGCCGGGCTTGTCAGCGGCAGGCGAATTCATGAACCCGGCGGTCATGGCCATGGCGATGATGAGTGTACAATTGCAGGTTCTCATAAGGGGACAGGATCACAGAAAGAATCGCCGGAGGCAACAGAAAAATTCACTGCTGCTAATTGCGAGGAAATTGCTGGGGTTGGTGTGCATGAGGGGCGGAAGAGAGGTCCGGAGACCGGGAGAGAAGATGTTCTATTTGCGGCGCGCTGGCTTCGGCCGACGAGGCAAAGCGGGTGCTTCAGTCCGCCTCGCCAATGGGGAGCGCAAGGAGGACGGCAAAGCTCGCCGATCTTGCGCCTTTCATTGGCGATGTGGGCGGGCCGCCCACATGCCTTGAGGTGGGCGGGGACGCCCACCCCCCTTGCCCCTTATGGGTGGCGGTCGCCGAGGCCCTTGAGGAGGTGCTCGATGGCACCGGAGTTTTTCAGGAGATCGCCGGGGTTGAGCTGCTGCTCGGTGCCGTCGGGCTGGATGAGCAGGATCTTGCCGCTGAGAATGGTGGCGGGATCGAGTTTGCTGAAGTCGATGCCCTTGAGGGCATCGGCCGGGCTGCCGCCGGGCTGCAGGGCCTTGTCGAGCGGGATCTCGGTGCGGGTGCCATCCGGGGCGATGAGCACGATCTTGCTGGCGGTGGTGGGATTGGCGGGCTCCGGAGCGGGGGTGTGGAAACCTTCCAGCGCCTTGGCGATGGTGCCGAGATCGATGCCCTTGAGTGCCTGTTCGATGGCCTTGGAGTCGATGTCCTCAAGCTTCAGGCCGTCGAGCGCCCCGGCGATGGCGTTGGGATCGATATTTCCGAGTTTCAAGCCTTTCATCGCCTGGCCGATGGCGTGCGGATCAATGCCGGACTGGCCGAATGCCTCGGCGGCTTGTTTCATCAGGTCCGGGGAAAGCCGCGGATGGTGGGAGGCGGCTGGCGGAGCCGGCTGGTGGCGATGCGGCGGCTCGGGCCGGGGGGCGAGGGTGACGGTGGCGCGGGTGACGACCCCGCGGTGAAGAAACTCGAAGGACGCCTGATCGCCGGGTTTGGCGCTGGAAACGAGGATCTGGAGCTGCTCGGGGAGGACCAGGATCTGGTGGTTCCAGTGGAGCAGGATGTCGAGGGTTTCAACCCCGGCCTGGTCCGCCGGGCTGCCCGGCATGACCCCGCGGACGATGAGTCCGGCTCCGGGCTGAAGGTGGGGAAGTTGGTGGCGGAGTTCGTCGGAGATGCGTTCGGTCGCGACGCCGAAGAGCGGGCGGGCGGCGGGAACCGCGTGGCTGGCGGCCGGCCTGGGGGCGTGGTCTTGGGCAGCGAGCGGGGTGATGGCGGCGGCGCTCAGGCAGAGCAGCGGGGTGATGAAGCGGATCGTTGTTCTCATGGTGGGCGGGGTAGGGTTGCTCACTGGGAGCGACCTCCGGAGCCCGGCTTGTCTGAGGATTTGCAGGATATCCGGGATATTTGGCAAGGTCATTTCATTTGGCTGACCTGCAACTTCCCGTCCGCGTCCACCTCCTCCCGCAGTTTCTCCATCCCCTCATCCAACAAAATCATCCGGTATCGACTCGCCACGCAATCCTGCGCGGCTCGCCCCTACGGGGCACGTCGCGTGCACTCCTGTCCAAAACCCTCCGTTCCTGCGGGGTTTTCCTTGCCCACTCAGAGCCGTAGATGCCCCGGCTGCCACAGACCATTGATCCCCTATTCCATACCTCCCTGGCACCAGATTGACGTCTTCCTCTTCATCCGTGCCATCCGTGGTCAGAGATCCCAAACCACGGATCACACGGATAAGGCTTCAGTAGCCGCGTTGGTCACAACGCGCCTGCCAATGGACAGCTCCAGAAATCGCGCCCGGTCACAGCAGCCCCAGATCCCGCCCCGTCAAGAGGAAATCGGGAGCTTTTCCCTGAGAGGGTGCAGGACAGATTTGTTCAAAGCCTGATGATTTCTTCTATTCCCGCATTTTTTTGTTGACGGGGTATATGGGAACGCATAGACCTGCCCCGTATGAAGACCACCCCACTACCCGAACGTATCGCTAAAATGGCCTC
>JAIPKB010000034.1 GCA_021733795.1 Akkermansiaceae bacterium
GCTCGCCGCTGCGGGTGTTGAGGACGTTCATGTCCCGCTCGAATCTGCCGGAGACGATCCGGATAAAGGCCACGCGGTCCCGGTGTTTCGGGTTCATGTTGGCCTGGATCTTGAACACGAATGCCGAAAACTCATCGGCGGCGGGGTCGATCAGGATTTCCCCGCTCTGGCGCGGCGGCGGCGCGGGTGCGAGTTCGAGAAACCGGTCCAGCAGCATCTGCACGCCGAAGTTGTTGGCGGCGCTGCCGAAAAACACCGGGCTCAGCTCGCCGGACAGCACCTTGCCCACATCGAAGTCCGCGCCGGCCCCCTCCAGCAGTTCGAGTTCGTCGCAAACCTGGTGGTAGGTGCCTTCGTCGATCGCCGCCTTCACGCTGTCGTCGCCGATGCCGCTGACCTTGACCGGTGCGCGGTAGGACCCGTGGACGGTGCGTTCGAAGAGGTGTACCTGCTGGTGCTCGCGGTCATAGACGCCCTTGAAGCGGGGGCCGTCGCCGAGCGGCCAGTTGAGGGGGAACGCGTGGATGCCCAGGACGTGTTCCAGCTCGTCGATCAAGTCGAGCGGTGGTCGGGCCGGGCGGTCCAGCTTGTTCATGAAGGTAAAGATCGGCACGCCGCGGCGGCGGCAGACCTCGAACAGTTTGCGGGTCTGGCTTTCGATGCCCTTGCCGGCATCGACCACCATCACGGCGGCGTCCACGGCGGTGAGCACGCGGTAGGTATCCTCTGAGAAATCCTTATGGCCGGGGGTGTCGAGGATGTTGACCACGCAGTCCTTGTATTCGAACTGGAGGACGGTGGAACTCACCGAGATCCCGCGTTGTTTTTCCAATTCCATCCAGTCGGAGGTGGTGGCGCGCTGGTTTTTGCGGGCGGTGACGCTGCCGGCCAGGTTGAGGGCGCCGCCGTAGAGCAGGAATTTCTCGGTGAGCGTGGTTTTGCCGGCGTCCGGATGGGAAATGATCGCGAACGAACGGCGTCGCCGCACCTCGCGCTGGAGGGCGGGCGACGGAATGGAATAGCTGGAACTCGACATGGGCAGGGGAGGGCCTAGGGCAGCCGCCGCCCGCGGGCAAGCCCAAACCCGGTCTGTGGGTCACTTCTTGGTCCAGCCGCTGTCCAACCTTTGCCCCCGGTCGGCACGCGCGTCAAGTTAGGGCGCCAACGGTGCACAGCCGTCCCGGCTGTGTCGTCCCGGCTGTGTCGGAGAACGGGTTTCCAGCTGTTCTGGGCCCGCTGTGTTGTCGCGTGAAGACGCCCAAGGCCGCCAACAAAGGGATGAGAAAGGAGAGTCCAAGCAGGTTCCATCGGGCTGCTCTTGGGCGCTTCCTTCCCGGCTCTTTGGCCGGTGGACAGGAATGTCCACTCTCCTTATCCGGCCCCGGCGGTGCCGCGCCACCTGCGGCCCCGGCCTCACTGGAGTTGCTCGACGAGCAGGCGGCGGTTTGCGGGGAGGTTGCCCAGGGCGTTCTGGAGGCAGGTTTCCGGCGGGGCAGAGTCATGGTTGATGCCCAACATGCGTGAGAGTTCGGACTCGAAGTGACGCAGCGCACGGAGGCTGGGCGGGTGGTCTGCCACATGATCGAGCGCCCGCCGGAGCAGGTCAAAGAGCGGAGGATCCGGGTGTTCCGGCTCGACCGCGAGTTCGAGCAACTGACAGAAATAGGCCGCCAACAAAGTGGCGGAATAGTCGCGGCGCAACCCTTCCCGCCAGCTATGGATGGCCACCTCCCGCAAGCTGTGCAGTTCGCCGCGGGGGGCGCGCGCAAACGCAATCTCCCCACCGAAAAACAAATCGAGCTTGCCGGCGAACTGGCTGTTAGGCCGACGCGCGCCCTTGGCCACCGCTTTCACCAATCCGTGATCCTGGGTGAACCAGTGGACAATCAGGCTGGTGTCGGTCAACCGGGTGAGCCGGATCAGGATGGCCTGGGTGGGAGACATGGGGGGGGATTTGAGATTCGAGATTTGAGATTTGAGATTTGAGATTTCTGATTTCTGATTTCTGATTTCTGATTTTGAATGGGTGGGGAGTGGTTGGTTAGGGGGAGAGGATGCGGACGCGGTAGAAGCGGCGGGTGGGGAGGGTGGGGGAACCGGGGTCGATGGCGGTGGCAGGGGTGCCGGTGCCGGGGAGGTCGGTCCCCAGCGGAAGCCAGGAACCGCTGCTCAGGCTGGGGCTGTATTCCACCCGGTAGAGCACGTCCAACGCGGTGGGAAAGGTGATTTCAAAATCCCGGACGGCGCCGTTTTCGAGGAGCCCGCTGTGGGAGATCCGCAGGTGGCTGGTGGCGTCGGTGGGCAGGGTGGCGATCCGGTATTCCTGGAGATTGGTGAAGCCGTCGCCATCCGGATCGGATTCCGCGGGCTGGGCCAGATTGCCGAAATGCGCGGTTTCCCACCAGTCGGGGAGTTGGTCGCGGTCGGTGTCGATGATGCCGGTTAGGTCGAGTCTGCCACCGGTCAGTACCCGGCCGGTCAGGGTGCCGACCGGGGTGGTGTGGTCGAGGATGCGGGCGACCCGCTGGGTGGCGGATTCGTTGGGGAAATGGGCGGCGGCGAACGCGACCGCGGCGGTGACGAAGGGCGCGGCGACCGAGGTGCCGCTGGCGTAGAAGTAGGCGTCCCAGGTGTTGGCCGGCAGGTTGGTGAGGGTGACGGTGGCGGGCAGTGCGGCCAGCAGCACCTGGCCGTCGGCCTGGGAGATGAAGACCCCGGGGATCCAGGCATCGGCGGAATTCAGGGTGGGTGAGGTGGGGGCGGCGACATTGTTGTAAATGACCACGCCGTTGGCTCCCGCCTTCATTGCGTTGAGGACCTTGGCGGCGTAGGTGCCGTTGCCGCGTTGGATGAGGGCGACATGGCCGTTCACGGCGGCCGGGAAATCGCTTGGGAACATTCCGTAGCCGCAGTTGCGGAGGGAGCCGGTGACGCCGGTGGTGGTGCCGGAGAAATGGATCGGGGAAGCGGTGTAGGCAGCGTCCTCACGGGTCAGGGTGGCGATGACGCCGTCGGCAGTTGGCCAGATGGTTTTGGTGGAGTAGATGGTGTCGCCGGGCGCGGCGAGGTCCACCTTGGTGCCGTAGTTCGAATAGCTGGCGAGTTCATCGGACGAGTTGCTGGCGGCGACGACGATCATGTTGGACAGGCGGAGGTTCGCCGGATAGATCGGGGTGGCGGTGTTGTCCGCACCTTCATTGCCGGCGGCGGCGCAGACGACGATGCCGGCGGTGCCGGCCGCCTGAATGGCTGCCTGTTCGGTGGCGGAATAATAGGAGCGGGTGAACGAGGCGTTGATTGCCACCAGATTGACCCCCCGGGTTTTCATCATCACGGCATAGTTGATGGCGGCCACCACGTTGCCGACGTCCGGGACGCCGTCGGCGCTGGTGATGCGCAGCGGCATGATCCGGCTGGTGAAGGCGGTCCCGGCGATCCCCTGGCTGTTCCGGATGGCGGCGGCCATGATCCCAGCCAGATGGGTGCCGTGGGAGAGCGTTGGATTCACGTCGGACGGGTTGCCGTTGTGATCGGTGAAGTTGAAGCCGTGGACATCGTCGATTTTTCCGTTGGCATCGTTGTCGAGCCCGTCCCATGGGATTTCGCCGGGGTTGGTCCAGAGGGCGGGGGTGAGTTCCAGATGGGTGAGGTCGATGCCGGTATCGAGCAGGGCGATGACGGTTTCCGGGGTGGTGGGGTTGGCCATGCCCCAGGCATCGAGGAAGCCGATGTCCGCCCCGGGGGTGCCGGGGATGTTGTTGACGAGTTGGCCGGTGTTTTCGAGCGCCCATTGCCGTGGAAACCCGGGGTCGTTGGGGACGGGCATCCCTGCGAGTTGGCAGTGGAAGTTCGGCTCCGCCCAGGCGACGGCCGGCTCCTCCAGCAGTCCGGCGACGAGGTCCGCGGTGGTGGCGGACCCGGAGTGGAGCTGTTGGACGGTTCTGCCCTGCATCCGCGAGATCGCGGAAAACGTCCTGACCACCGCCACCCGGTGGGCTTCATGGCACTGGCGGATCGTTTCCGCAGCGATCCCGGGTTTGAAACCCACCAGAACCTCTCCCTCGGTGTAGCCGGATGATTGGGAAACACCGGCGTTGGCGGGCGACAGCGCAAACACCCACGCGGCGAGCCAGCGGCCCAGCCACAGGCAGGGCGCGGACGGGAGGCGGACAGGGGTGGCGGAGGCGGGGATCACGGATGAAAACCGGTGGGAATGGGCGGCTGCCGAAGCTCGGCAGGGAGCAGGGAGGTGGTGCCCCACACCCGGATGAGGATGGTTTTTGCCGGGCCCTCGCCGTGTTCGACGGCGAGTTGGAGGCGGGTTCCATGTTGGGTTAGGTCCCAGCAATCGGAGGGGCCGCCCGGAGACCAGCCACGATCTAACAATAATCTCAGTGCCCATGCCCGGTCCCGGCCGTCGCGGGTGGTGACGGCCAGCTCGGTGGTGGGGCTGGCGGGTGAGGCCGGGGGCGGGACGGGGGCGGGAAGGTGGAAACTGGCATTGCGCGCCCATGCCCGCAGCCGTGGTTGGAAAAACCCCACGCCGTGGAGGACGATCCGGGTCCAGCCGTGGTTGTAGCGGGTGGTCAGCCCGCGCAGCGGCAGCGTGCGATTGATCACGGCCTGATAGCCGGCCATGCCCATGGCACCATGATAGATCACGGACCCACCGTCCGCGCGGACTGGGCCGCCACCGTAAACAAATCCGTCCCAGCGGGCTCCGCCGTGGGAGGAGAAACGATGCGGGTGTTTCCGCATGAGCAAGCGTTCCGCCCGGCCGTAGCCGAGCTGTTGCCGCAGGAACAAGCGCACCGAAGGCCGCCGCCAATGCCAGACAAAGGCTCCCGCCTCAAAGCCAAGCCGGAAACCCGCATCCCTCAGCCGCCAGCAGAAATCCACGTCGTCGCCGGCGGTGTGGAACACCGGATCAAAGCCGCCGATCATTTCGAATGCCCGGCGGTTCACCACCAGGTTGCATCCCGGCAGGTGCTCCGCCTCTCCATCATCTAACAATACATGGCTCGGCGCGCCGGGCGCGGCGCACACCACCGCCTCCTGCCACGATTGCGGGGGCGGCGGCAGGTTGGGCCCGCCGACTGCGGCAAACCGCCCCTCCGCGCAGAGCGGCCGCATTCGCACCAGCCACTCGGGATCGGGCTCGCAGTCGTCGTCGGTAAATGCCAGCCAATCGCCGCCGGCTGCGGCCGCGCCGGCATTGCGGGCGGCGCTCAGCCCGGATGGGGGCAGGCGCAGCAGGTTGAATTCTGGAAACTCGCGGTTCACCAGTTCCGCCGTGCCATCGGTGGAGCCATCGTCCACCACCCAGCATTCGTGGGGACCGCCGGCGAGTGCGCTGATGGCCTTGAGGCACTTGCCGATGCGCGTGCCGCCGTTGCGGGTGCAAACAATCACTGAAAAGGAAATCCCCGGGTCGGCGGGAGACGGCGGGGAGCAAGCCAATCCGGCACTCACCGAGGACAGCGCGGGTTTGCCACGGCCCTGCCGGTCGGTTAGACCGAAATCCCAGTCGAGCACTTCGGCATTTCCGTTCCGCCAGCAGTCGCTCCACGCATAGACGGTGAACCCCGCGGTGGACAAGCCGGCCGACGCCCGGAGCGCCCATGCCAGGGTGTTGGCTTGGGTGGTGGTGCCGTTGCGCCGCGAATCGAGGCCGAACTCCGACACCATCAGCGGCCGGTCGCCGGCGATGTGATGGAGTCGTTTGAGGTAGTTGCGGTAGTCCGGTTCATGTTCCAGATAGATGTTGAAGGCGGAGAAATCCGCGTTTTCGGGTTCCAGATACTCGGTGCTGGGGTAGTTGGCGTAGGCAAACATCACCTCCGGTGCCAGAGTGCGGCCGTGGGCGATCAGTCGTTCGAGCGCGTGGCGGACGCGGGTGGGGCCCATCCACCGGACCAGATCGGATGGCACCTCGTTGCCCACATAGACCGCCGCCAGCGCCGGATGGTCCGCGGTTTCCCGGAGTCCGGCGGTCAATGAGTCGAGGGCTAGCGCCAAAACGCCGGGCCGGGCGATGAAATCCGCGCTCTGACCCCACTCAAGGCCCGCGAAAACCCGCAGGCCATGTGCCCATGCCGCATCCAGCACAGCACGGTCCGGCATTTCATACAAACGCACCGCATTGAATCCCGCTGCCGCGATCCTGGCAAAATCCTCATCCCGCAGGGCAGGCCGGTCGGGCGGAAACGGCCCGTAGGTCACCGCTTTCAGCCACACGCGGGTCTGGCCGGCGCGGAAGAATTTCCCGTCCGTTTGCCAGCGTCCGTTAGTGGCGATCACGGTCACGGGCGGAGACTAGGCCGGGTGCGGGTCTGCGGTCAATGACGCGCATCGACTGTTTGGCAGTTGGCGCTGGCTACCAACAGGGGGCCAATCGCTGCAAATCTGGGCTTGAACCGACCGGTGGTCCCGGGGATACTGTCCGCCCATGCCCTACGCCGTCCAACATACCCTCGCAGGTCCCGCCACTCTCCAAGGCACCTCCCTCCACACCGGGGAGAAGGTGTCGCTGACCTTGAAACCCGCGCTGGAGGATCACGGGATCCGTTTCCGGCGGATCGACCTACCGGACATGCCGTTCATTCCGGCGGATGTGAGCAAGGTGCAGACGGTCGAGCGCGCCACCACCCTGGCCGAGGGTTCGGTCAAGGTCCATACGGTCGAACATGTGATCTCGGCGCTGGCCGGCATGGGCGTGGACAACGCGTTGATCGAAATGGATGCCAACGAACCGCCGATCGGCGACGGTTCGTCCCGGCCGTTCGTGGAACTGATCCAAAAGGCGGGGATCGCCCCCCAGACGGCCCCCCGCAGGATCTGGGAAATCCGCGAACCGATCCACATGGAAACCGGCGACGGCACGATCATCACCATCGTGCCGAGCAAAACCTTCCGGATTTCCGTCACCAACGTGGGGCCGGAGGGACGGTTCACCCAGTATTTCTCCGGTGAAGTCACCCCGGCCACCTACGAAAAGGAAATCTGCGCCGCCCGCACCTTTGTCTATTACGAGGACGTCAAGCCGTTGCTGGACAAGGGGTTGATCAAAGGAGGTTCACTGGAAAGCGCCATCGTCATCCGCGGCAACGAGGTGATGTCCAAGGAGTCCCTCCGGTTCCACAACGAGTTCGCCCGCCACAAGGCGCTCGACCTCATCGGCGACCTCATGCTTTCCGGCATCCGCATTCTCGGCCACGTCATCGCGGTGAAGCCCGGTCACGGACCCAATACCAAAGTGGCCGCCACCCTCAAGGCGGAGTACGCCAAGATGCGCTCGATGGTGCCCGCCCCCATCAGCATTCCCGCCGGCGAGGGCGTGATGGACATCAACGAGGTGCTCAAAATCCTCCCTCACCGCTACCCATTCCTGATGGTGGACCGGATCATCGGTTTCGAGGGCGAGGACAAATGCACCGGAGTCAAGAACGTCACCATCAACGAGCCGTATTTCCCCGGTCATTTTCCCGGCCACCCGATCATGCCCGGCGTGCTTCAACTCGAAGCGATGGCCCAGGTGTCCTCCGTGATCATGCTGCGCAAACCGGAAAACATGGGGAAAATCGGCTATTTCATGAGTGCCGACAACGTCAAGTGGCGGCGTCCCGTCCTCCCCGGGGACACCCTCGTCATCGAGTGCCGGATTGTCAAAATGCGCGGCTCCATCGGTCAAACCCGCTGCCGCTGCCTCGTCAATAGCGAGGTGGTTTCGGAAGCCGAACTGAAGTTCCTGCTGCTGGATCGCTAAGGGGCTGTCTGAAAAATAGCTTGGCAGGGACCTTTTTCCGAAAGGTCCGCGAGAATGGCTAGCGAATGCATGGCCGGATCTTCCGGGCAGGGACCTTTTTCCGAAAGGTCCGCGAGAATGGCTAGCGAATGCATGGCCGGATCTTCCGGGCAGGGACCTTTTTCCGAAAGGTCCGCGAGAATGGATAGCGAATGAACAGACGACACGGCATTTCTATTCTCAGTTCATTCACCCGGACGCTTCGGAAAAGCGTCCCTGCCATTTTTCATCCAGCCTCTAAGGGGCGGGCGTTAGGCGCCTGTTGGCGAGGTCATCCACCATGCCGGCGCGTGCCGGAGCCATGGCCTGGATTGGCAACTATGCCACCGGGATCATTTGCCGGGGAGGAAATGGTTCCCCGCGTGGGTTGAGTGTCGCTTTTCTTTACATGCGAGCATGGAATGTCGGATTTTCTTACAGATGATCCCCGCTAGCCGCGCGCCGGTGAATTTTTCTCGTTGTTATAAAACATTGAAAAAAATGGAGTTATGAAGTTATGGCGTTTCGAGAGTTCGCGGTTGGCATGAATTCTGCTTAATATTTCTTTCCGGTCTTCCCAATATTCCGATGTTGATAATGAAGTTCCCGGAGACGCCTCGGCGTCCTTTGCTAATCACCCCACCCCAAAGACAAATATTTATGAGTAAATTCCCACTTATGGGCGTTGCCGCGGCTTTCGTTGCGTCCACGCCCTTGGGCGCTGTTCAGTTTCAGGTCATCCGCATCGGCGACACCGACGGGTTTGGCTACGGCGCCGCTTCTGGCTACACGACCGGCACGAGCGCTTCGAATGCCGATGGGCTTGGAAATCTTGCAGCCGGTGATCGGCTCCCCAGCCTCAATGGCAACGCCAAGGTGGCGGCCGGCGACGGCGATGACTTTGACAACCGGTCGGGGGAAGGCAGTTCCGCAGTGGGTGCCGTCATTGGAAATGGCACCAAGGGGGCGGCGTTCACCGACATTGCGCTTTCGAAAAGTTATGACACTTCCACCGCGGCAACGCAAGTTTGGAACCACAGTGCATCAGCCTCCGGGGCGGGCGGGGCGTTTCCGATGCCTCCCTCAGCCACACTCCCGAACCAACCCGGCTTTGTCTTCGATTTTTTCGTAGCCTGGGGCGACATCACCACCACCACACGGCTGTTTTTCAATCTGGTCTTCGGTGATTACGACGAAAGTCCGGCGGTCATTCACCTCACCAGTGCGGATGGGAGCCCCCGGGGCATCGCGATCAACACCCAGGGTGGCGTCGATGGTCTGATTCAGGAGGCCAGTGTGAAACTCAATTTCAACGATGTTTTCACTCCGTTCGATGGAGGTTACAAGGGCTATTTGGCGGTCGATTTCCTGGCCCGGGATGAGTCGTATACGGCCTTCGATTATATCGAAATCGGTGTCCTTAATGATCCCGGTAGTGTGAGCGTTAATGTTCCCCGCAGAGTGAACGTGGCTGATGCCGGATCGACCTTGGCGCTGGTGTTCGCCCCGTTGCTTGGAATGTTTGTGGTCGGCCGGATGGCAGGGCGAACGAAGGGCGCTTGACCGAAGGTTTGGATTGTAGCGAAACGCAAAGGCGCGGAGGTCGCAGAGCGAACCGCGAAGGAGGATAGGCTTCCAGCCCAATACTGTTCAATTAGTTGCAAAGGACAGCTAATAAAACCACGGATTACACGGATGTACACGGATAACAGATAAAAGCGCGGAGCGCTATCCGTGCCAATCCGCGTAATCCGTGGTCGAAAATTCTTAAGTGAACAGTATTTGGCTCCCAGCCTGTTTCATGCAAGAGGGGTCAATTGATGTCTATCGTGCCACTGGCTCGAACATGAATTGTCAGATCTACCAAGGTTTTTGCGGGCGGGGGAGATCCGGGGCGAGCCTGCTTCGCTGAAGCTACGAAGGCCAGAGCCGCCCCGCAGACGGCCTGGCGCGAGCCGCGCCAGCCACGGGAATGCGGGGCGGACAGCATGTCCGCTGGACTCAGCGTTGTGCGCCGAGCCAAGCAAGGCGCTTCTTATATGGTGAAAGACCAAATATGACAAAACCTAGCCAGTAGTCATTACCGAGTGTTGCAGACATGTTAGCTAACCCATCAAATTCGCGGAGGAAACCGCGTCACCAAACTTGTTCCTGGAGGCTGCGGCCAACGGGTGGGGAAACAGCATGGCTGAAGCGTACACAGGGAATCACGCAGGCCACAGGGCGGTTCGCACCCGCCTCAAGACTAATGCAGCCTCGTAAGAGTGCCATGTGGAAGGAGATCCACTAACGTTATGGAGAATCCAGCACCGGAAGACGCGTCAAAGGCAAGTGTCCAAGGTTCCACCGGGGTCGTCACAGGTCGTGGCATGTGTGAAGAGAAGCGAAACGATGACCGCCCTGCGGAGGGCGGCACCTTGAACTCGGGACGCCTGGCGGCCCCGGCTGTTGGAGAGATCTACCTTCAGCGGCCCAACGACTTCCAACCCACAGAAGGAGTCGCCAAAAGCCATCAGGAATCAGACCTGCCAATAGTAGTCAGAGACGGTAACACCGATCACACGGCGAAGGATCAGGCAGGAATGCAACGCGGACAAAGCACCCACGCCAGAGGCACGAATATCCTCAATGAAAGCGTGTCACGCACCCTGTCCGCACTGGGAACCAAAGCGGGAAAAGAGCCGAAACATCGCTTTCGGAGTCTGGCCCGCCTACTCGACCGGCAGATGCTCGGAGAGGCGTTCCGCAAACTCAAACGCAAGGCCGCGCCTGGTATCGACGGCGTGACTCATGCGGAGTATGCAAAGAACCTTGAGGAAAACCTGCTGGCATTGGAATCGCGTCTGAAGGAAGGGAATTACCGAGCCCTGCCGGTGAGACGCCGGTGGATCGCCAAAGCGGGAAGCAGGAAAATGCGACCGTTGGGCATCCCCGTGTTGGAAGACAAAATCGTGCAGCAAGCCGTGAGGATGATCCTCGAACCGATATGGGAAAACGACTTCGTTGACGAAAGCATCGGATACCGTCCGGGACGCAGTCCGCGCCTAGCCACCCAGGAATTGGGGGAGGCCTTGCACGACGGGAAACACCGGTGGGTCGTCGAGGCGGACATCAGAGGGTTCTTTGATCACATCAATCACGACTGGCTGGTAAAAATGCTGGAGCACCGCATAGCCGACCGCAGCCTGATCCGGATTATCCGCAAATGGCTCAAGGCCGGGGTGATGGAAGAGTTGAACCATTGGGCACCCTCCGACGAGGGCACGCCGCAGGGAGGAATCATCTCCCCCCTGTTGGGAAACATCTATCTGCACTTCGTCCAAGACCTGTGGATCAAGAAGGACGTCGCCAAGAAGAGCAAGGGAAGCGTGCTGTTCCGGCGTTATGCGGATGACAGCATCGTCTGCTTCGAAAGAAAGGACGATGCCGAGGCCTATCTGCGGGCGCTGCCCGCAAGGCTGGCCAAGTTCGGCCTGGAGCTCGCCACGGAGAAGAGCGCACTGGTCAAATTCAACCGGTGGGAAGGAGAGAGCAGCGGGAAGTTCACCTTCCTTGGCTTCGACTTCTACTGGGGGAAGAGCCGGCACAATCCGAAATACTGGCGGGTCAGGCGCGTCACCAACGCCAAGAAGTTCCGCGCCGGGCTCAAAACCCTCAAGGGCTGGCTCAAGAAATCGCGGAGCCTCCGGCTCCCCGAGATCGTCGCCACGCTCAAGAGCAAGCTGCGCGGCGTCTGGAATTATTACGGCGTCATTGGCAACTCGGAACGCAACGGCCGGTTCGCATGGTTCGCCCAGCGGCTGGTTTACAAATGGCTCAACCGCCGCAGCCAGCGGCGAAGCTACAACATGACTGCGTTCATGGAAGCCTGGAAGCGTTGGCAAATCCCGATGCCTTGCGTCGTGGAGAAACCCTGGCCGCATGCTTGACAAGCCCCGCCCCGCACGATATGAGTCCACCAACCAACAGGTCGCCAATCATGATCGAAGTTCCACCTGCGCGCATTCCTGAGGAGCCCGGTGCGGTAATTCCGCACGCCGGGATCTGCAAGGGGGGCGTCGGGCAACCGGCGTCCCTACCTTAATCAGGATGAACGCGCGGAGCGCCGACATTCTGTCGGCTATGTGAGACCGACATGCTGTCGGGCGAGAGGAGGGGGCGCAGCAAAATGCCGGACAGCCGGTCCGGGGCGAGCCTGCTTCGCTGAAGCTACGAAGGCCAGGGCCGCCCCGCAGACGGTCTGGCGCGAGCCGCGCCAGCCACGGCAAAAGAATCCTGTCGTAAATCCGGGACCTGCCTCGGTATTTTGAGGTCAAACGCTGGGTTTCCAGACCCCGCCGCCCGGATTCGCACATTCCCCACCTCCGCAGTTGACCACCCCGCCCATCGTCCGCTAGCCTCCGGCCTCAGCCCGCTTTCTTACTTCCCTACCGATCACCGATCACCGATCACCGATCACCACCCCATTTCCCACGCCATGTCCACCGACCGCAAGACCCTCGACGAACGCCAGCAGATGACCGACCTGGAGCGCCTCCGCCACTCCTGCGCCCATGTCATGGCTACCGCTATCCTGCGCATCTGGCCGGATGCCCAGTTCGCCTACGGCCCGCCGGTTGAAAACGGGTTCTACTACGACTTCGACATGGCCCACCGGATCACCCCGGAGGATTTCGAAAAAATCGAGGCGGAGATGAAAAAAGTCGCCAAGGAAAAC
The DNA here is from genome assembly GCA_021733795.1 of Akkermansiaceae bacterium. Classification (GTDB taxonomy): domain Bacteria; phylum Verrucomicrobiota; class Verrucomicrobiia; order Verrucomicrobiales; family Akkermansiaceae; genus Luteolibacter. Next base: position 12,501 of record JAIPKB010000034.1, read on the forward strand.
CAGAAATTCGAATACCGCGCGATCTCCCGTGCCGATGCCAAGGCGATGGCCGAAAGCGGCCGCCTCGGCGGTCTCGGCGAACGCCCCGGCAACCCGTCGCGTTTCAAGCTGGACCTCATCGACAAGATCCCCGAAGGCGAGGAAATCTCCTGTTTCCAGAACGGCGATTTCATCGACCTCTGCGCCGGCCCCCACGTCGGCTACACCTCCAAGTGCAAGAACGTCAAACTCATGTCGGTCTCGTCGTCGTTCTATCTGGGCGATGAATCGAAGGGTCAGCTCCAACGGCTTTACGGCACCGCTTTTGAAAACAAGGAGTTGTTGGAAGAACACCTGGTCCGGCTGGAGGAGGCCAAAAAGCGCGACCACCGCCGCCTTGGCCGCGAACTCGGGCTGTTTCACATCGACGAAATGGTCGGCCAGGGCCTGGTTCTCTGGAAACCGAAAGGGGCCCTCGTCCGCCGCGCGCTTCAGGAGTTCATCACCGAGGAACTTGACAAGCAGGGGTACTCGCAGGTCTTCACGCCGCACATCGGCAAGCTCGACCTCTACCGCACCTCCGGCCATTTCCCCTACTATCAGGAAAGCCAGTATCCGGCGATCGCCGAGCGCGAGGTGTTGGAGAAACTCGCCGATGAGGACGCCACTTGCGCCACCCTCGTCAACGGCTTGTCCGACGGTACCTTCGAGGGCTATCTGCTCAAGCCGATGAATTGCCCGCATCATATCAAGATCTACGCGAGCGACCCCCATTCCTACCGCGACCTTCCGGTTAGATTGGCCGAGTTTGGTACCGTCTACCGCTGGGAACAGTCCGGCGAACTCGGCGGCATGACCCGCGTCCGCGGCTTCACCCAGGACGACGCCCACTTGTTCTGCACGCCCGACCAGGTGGCCGCCGAGGTCACCGGTTGCCTTGATCTGGTCAAGAAGGTACTCAGCACCCTCGGCATGCACGACTACCGCGTCCGCCTCTCGCTGCGCGATCCGGCCAGCGACAAATACGTCGGCTCGCCGGAGAACTGGGACAAGGCGGAAGCCGCCCTGCGCGAGGCCGTCCAAACCCTTGGCGTCGCCTACACCGAAGAACTCGGTGAAGCGGCTTTCTACGGTCCCAAGATCGACTTCGTGGTCAAGGACGTGATCGGCCGCGAGTGGCAGCTCGGCACCGTCCAGGTGGACTACAATCTGCCAGTTAGATTCGGCCTCACCTATGTCGGGGCGGACAATCAACCGCACGTTCCGGTGATGATCCACCGCGCGCCGTTCGGCTCCATGGAACGGTTCACCGGTCTGCTCATCGAGCATTTCGAGGGCAAGTTCCCCACCTGGCTCGCCCCCGAGCAGGTTCGCGTCCTGCCGATCTCCGAGAAAACCATGGACTTCGCCGAAGCCGCCACCGCCAAGCTCGCCGACGCCGGGATCCGGGTGACGATCGACCGCGACTCCGACAAGATCGGAGCCAAGATCCGCCTGGCCCGGCTCGCCCGCGTTCCATATATGTTGGTCATCGGCCAGCGCGAGGCGGAAGAGGGCACGGTCTCCGTCCGCCACCGCGACCGGGACGATCTCGGCGCGCAGCCGTTGGAGGCATTTATCGCCGGTCTAACCCAGGAGATCCGCGAGCGCAAGCTGGGGGGCGAATAGGATCGCTGAGAATCTCCTTGGGCATCTAAGAGGCTGCCTGGAAAATGGCAGGGACGCTTCCGGAGCGTCCGGGCGAATGAACTGAGAAAAAAAGCCCCTCCTTCGCCAAAGGCTGCGGCGGACAGGCGTATCGGCCGTTCATTCGCCCCCCATTCTCGTGGACCGTTCGGAAAACGGTCCCTGCCTGAGAGATTTTTCAGACAGCCTCTAACCCGTCAAACCGGTCGTGGGGTTACGGCGGCGCAATGCGGTAGAATCCCCGCCATTCCGGCGGCGAGCTGTCCGTGAATTCGATGAATCCGTTCGCGGCAGCAGTCTTGCTGGCGAGGGGAGTCCACGTCTTCAGGTCCGGGGAGCGTTCAATCTGATAGGTAGTACCGGGGATCCCCCAGAACCGCAGGACCACCTCGTCGTTGGTCAGGCTGATCTGGTTGGGCACCTGAGGCGGAGGGAACACGGTTAGGTTCACCTTCCAACTGGTATTGCCATTGGGGTGGGTCGTGTTGGTGAAGGCCACCGTCGTGGAGTAGGTCTGCGGCAGCAACGTCTCCGCCTGGGCGTTCAAGGTGACGACTACCTCCACGCTGGCACCGGGGGCCAAGGTGCCGCTGCTGGCAGAGAGGTCAATCCACGGCGCATCGGTGCTCGCCTCCCAGTCCAGGGACGTGTCCGCGATGTTGCTCAAGGTGTAGGTTCCGGTCGCCGGGCTGAACGGACCGCCGCCGGGGCCTGCGCTGGTCAAACCCGTGGCCTGGGCGATGGCAAGGGTGCCGGCGGGGTGGTCGTTGTCGGCGTCCAGCACGATGGTGGCACTCTCGGAGGTGCCGATGGTTGCGCCCGGCGCACTGGTCAGCGTGAGTGTCACGGTTTCGGCGGCCTCCGGTGTCGTGTCATCGACCGGCGTCACCACCAGATCGACAAAACTCTGGCCCGCCGGGATCAGCACGGAATGCCCAAGTGGCACGAAATCGCTCGGGCTGCTTGCCGTTCCGACCACTTGGAAATTCGCGGTCAGATCCGCGCTGGCCGGGCCCGATCGTGAAATCCGGAACGTGCCGGTATCCAGTCCGGTTTCCGAGGCACTGGCATCGATCGCGGCGATGCTGACGGTCCCCCCCGAGTCATTGTCGAGAATCGTGTGGGTGTGGGTGGTGAAGGCGTCCAACACGGCATTGACCGGGTTGCTCACGGTGATCACCAGAGTTTCGGCGGACTCAACGAGGGAGTCGTCGTTCACCAGGACGAAAATGCTTTGAGTCACCGTTCCCGGCGAAAAAAAGATCGGTTGAGGTGGGTCATAATTGTAATCCGCTGGACGGGAGGCGGTTCCGCCTCCAAAGGCGTAGTTCACGGTGACGGGAACCGAGGAAGCGGCGCTGAGTGAGACCGTCACCGAAATAATGAATTCGTCTTCCAGACCGCTGGTCGTAGCATGGGTAAAGGCCACCCCCACCGGGCCCCCGCTGTCGTTGTCTGTAAGGGTCACGGTCTTTGCCGTCGTGGTGGCCAGCGAGTAGTAATCGGTTGGAGATGGCGCCAGGCACGCCACCACTGTCTCGTTGCTCTCCTTGATGGCGTCATCGACGGGAGCGACGGTCAGGAGGGCGCTGGCCGAGCCCGCCGGGATGACGATGCTGTTGCTGATCTGGAGATAATCCGCGCCATTGATCGCCGAGCCTGAGATGCTGAAATGGATGGTGAGCGGTTCGGCGGTGCTGCCGGTGCGGCTGAACGTGAAGGTGCCCGGGTTCGTGCTGGCCTCGGAGGCGCTCGCATCACTGGCAGCGAGTGTGATGCGGGGGCTGTCGTCATCGGTCATTACTACCGCGGCTGAGCCCGGATTGGCAATGTTGTAACTTGGGTTGCTGAGGATCGTGGCGATGACGGTTTCGGTGCCTTCGACGGCGCTGTCATTGAGGGGCGAAACCGTGAAGCTGGCGCTGACCTGCCCGGCCGGAATGGTCACTGTCTCCGGAAGTGCCACATAGTCCACGCCGTTTGTGGCCGTACCGGTCAGCGCGTAATGGACCACCAGGTCCGCCGCCAGGCTCCCAACCCGGACGACCGTACACGTTCCGCCGTTGGAGCTTCCTTCCACTGCGGTGTCATCGGTCGCGGCAATCGTGACCACGGGCGGATCGTTGTCGACGATCATGACCGTGGCGGAGGATGGCGTGCCGACGTGGTAGGTTGCGTGGGTGAGGATGGTTGCGATGACCGATTCGTTGCCCTCCACCACGACATCGTCAACGGCGTTGAATGAAACCCTGGTGCTTGCCTGCCCGGCAGGAATCACCACCACCCCGCTCAACGGGCTGCAATCGACGCCATTGTCGGCCGTGCCGCTCACTGCGTAGTTCACGGTCAGGTCGTCAGCCACGCCGCCCGCTCGGGTGAACAGGAAGCTCCCGGCATCCAAACCGGTTTCCGTGGCAAGGTCGTCCGGGGCCGAGACGGTGACCGTTGGTGTGCCGGGCGTCTGGCTGTCGGCGATGGTCACCGTGGCCTCGGCGAGGGAACCCAGAACGTAGGCGGAGTTCTCGAACAGGGTCAGGGTGACTGTTTCCGGGCCTTCGACCGCCGGGTCGTCCAGCACCGTCAGTCCGATGTCGATGGCGGCGACTCCGGCGGGCATGACGAGCTGCAGGGGTGGGCCAGCGGCAGGTGCCGGAGCAAGGGCATAGTCGGAGGAATAGGTCGCGGTTCCCGAGAGGTTGAATCTCACGGTTAGGGCGGAGGTGAGAGATCCGGTGCGGCTCAGCGTGAATCTGCCCGGATCCGCACCTGCCTCGGCGGCCACGGGGTCTATGGCAGCGATGCTGAGAACCGGTCCCTGGGTGGCCGTCCAGTCCTGGTCGGCGAGACCCGGGCCAACGTTCACCGGATTGTTCCAGCCCGCAGTAGCCAGAGCATAGCCGTATTTGACCGCGGAGAGGGTGTGGCTGCCCGCCGCCAGGTTCGCCACCACGTAGCAACCGTCGCAGTCGGTGTAGCCCCCGCGATACGCGCTACCAACCAGGCCGTTGTGCACCCGGACGCCCGCCACCGGTTGCCCGCCGCCGGTGATGATCCGCCCACTCACTTGATAGGTTCCCGGTGTGCCGACGGTGACCACCAGATTCCGGCTGGCAACGCCGCCCTTCATGTCGCTGACCGTGCAGCGCACGACGTACTCGCCGCTGCGGCTCCAGCTTTTTTCCGCGACTGGCGAGTTGCTCCCGAACGTCAGATCGCCGAAATCCCAATCATACGCCAGCGTGTCCCCGTCCGGGTCGGAGGCCGTCGCACTGAGAGTCATCGGGGTGTTGGCCGGAACGCTGGCCTGATCGGCTGAGAGGCGGAGGATCGGGGCCAGGTTGTCCGGAAACGACCCGAGATTGACCCGCAGGTCAAGCCAGTTGCCGGAGTTGCCGGTGCCCTTGGCCAGAGGCGTCAGGTGAATGCCGGCAGCAAGGTCGGAGAAGGTCCGTCCGATGACGACGGGGGCGTCGTCCTTGCTGCTGTTGCCGGAAGGTGTCCCCGGGGTTGTATCGAGCATGACGGTGCCTCTCAGGCTGTTGCCGACAGGGTTGTTCCATGGGCTCCAACTGAGGACCACGCCGTTTTGGGTCCAGGGGTTGCCGGTGAACTGCTGACGGTATTCCGCCCAATACCAACGGGCGTAGTCCTTTTGGACCCGGAGGGCGTATTGCTGACCACCGACCAGATTCGGCACATCGAAGGCGAAGACGCGGTAGGTGCCGGAGCGGGTGACGGTGTGAACGAACGACAACGGCAGCCAATCCAGCGCATGCTTGTTGGCGGCACCGAATTCGTGGATGCCAGGGGTGGAGCTGTCCGCCCCCATGAGATCGAAAATGTTGCCATACTCGCCAATGCTGCCCGGACCGATGACACTGTCGCCCGCCGCACTCCAGAAGTTGGCGTGATACAAGCCGAGGTTGTGGCCGAGTTCGTGCACCACCACGCTCAGCGCGCCCGTCTGCAGGTCCAGACCCCTGCCGCCGATCGAGGCGGTGGCAAGGTAGTTGAAATTGGGCGGCCCCAGTGACTGGTGATGCACAATCTCCAGATCGTAGTTGACGGCGTCAAAGCCTGCCGTGTGAGCCGCCCCCCGCGCGGCCGCCGCCAGGGCATCGTGGCCTTGGGTTTGGTAATACGCCTTGCTCTGCGGCAGGATGAGCAAGGGAGTCACATCCGTCATGATCGACAGAGTGTTATACGACTCTTCCGCAAAAAACTGGCCCACCTGGTTCATCAGGCCGCGAGCGGCGGACCGGGAAATCGGCTCGGCCGGCGCATCCGCAAAGGCCACCGGCAGGTACAGCAGGGTCTTGGTGCCTTGGGTGAGCGCCGCACCGCTGGCGGCAACTTGAAATGCCATGAGCCCCATTGCGACCGCGGCCAGCGCTCCCGCCCTTGTCGCTAGGCCACTCGAGAGTCGCGACGGGTAGCGATCCGTTCCCGCGAGGGCCACCTGAGTCATTTCAAATTTCATGGGCGACTGGGTGATGGAATCGGGCGTTGAAATGGATTTGACTGAGCTAATAGCACAGGATTTCAGGACAAGACTACTTGATATTTCACATAAGTAAAGGATTTTCCATGAAAATCGAAACCCTGATTTTGCGAACACCAGAAAACAAACGAGCCAGGGCGGTTCGCCCTGGCTCGTTCTCGCTAAATCTGGAAGCTGGAAGCTCCCTATGCGGGCTTGCGCATCTTGCGTTGCAACGCGCCCATGCCCGTCACGGTCATCCCAAGCAGCAGCAGGGTAGTCCCGCCGTCCGGAACTTCTCGGTTGCCGGTAGCCTTAAAGATCAGTTGATCCTGATGCTTTGTGGCACCACTGGTTAACGGACCCAGATTCAATGCGTAAACGCCGAACCCAGCGGCGCTATACGTCCCCAAGGAATCTCCGGCGAGTCCAAGTCCGCCTGAGGAAGGGCTTGCTGTGGGAACGGTTGCAGCAGGGGCGATGCCGAAGAACGTCGAAGCAGCGATGATGAAGGGGTTGGCTGCCTGAGAGGTGGTGATTTCTCCTTCGAGCCACCAGATGGCGTTCTGGAGTTGGCCGGCCTGGGTTTTGCGAATGGCGCTACCCGTAAAATAACTGCCATGCGTGGTCGTTGTCAGCAAACCCTGGGCAAACTGGCTGTAGAGCCAACCGGTGCCGACAGAGACGATGTCCTGAGTGAGTGTGCCACCAAGCTTGGCGGCTCCGCTAACATCAGCCGTGTAGGGGGTATTGTAGCTGAAATGCTCTTGGTACTCGATACAGAAGGTCTGGAACGTGTTGGCAACTGCGTTGCCCGTCGATGACAGGCCATAAGTGCCGAGATAGGCATCGAGCGAATCGTCATTCACGGTGGCCGTGAATTCTCCGCCGATGCCGGACTGATAAGAACCTGGTGACAGGGCGACGGTATAACCAAAGGCGCTCGATACGCACGCGGCGGCTGATGCCAGCGCGAGCATCAGACAATTTCTTGTTTTCATTTAGTGGGGGGGGTGGGGGTGGGGGAAAAGCAAGCCTCGCGATTGGTCGAGAGGCTCCTGATCACCTTATTAGCAATTTCCGTGCCAGGTTTCCGAGACCGCCTCAGGAAAAATCGTAAGGCATTCATTACAAAACGAATAAAACACCAATAATTCATCGATCCAAAACTGGCAGCAGGATTGACCCCAGGAAAGTGTAAGGAATTGCGTCGGTAGTGTTAGTAATTCCGTCACCCCGTACCAGCCTGCATCAACCGGCTTGGCGACTTCCTGGAGGGTGGTCTCAGCGGTCGCGGTATCAGACGCTTGGCCGGATCCGGTGGCGTGGGTGCGGCGGTCCGGGCCACCGCCACCATCTCTCAAAACCCGTGGGCCGGACTCCGGGCGCAACTGGGGAAAGGGGGTTAGGGCGGCGCAATGCGGTAGAACCCCCGCCATTCCGGCGGCGAGCTGTCCGTGAATTCGATGAATCCGTTCGCGGCCGCGGTTTTGCTGGCGAGGAGAGTCCACGTATTCAGGTCCGGGGAACGTTCAATCCGATAGGTGTTGCCGGGGATCCCCCAGAACCGCAGGACGACATGGTCGTCGTTGGTCAGGCTGATCTGGTTGGGCACCTGAGGCGGGGGGGGCACGGTCAGGTTCACCTCCCGGCTGGTATTGCCGTTGGCGTTGGTCGTGTTGGTGAAGGCCACCGTCGCGGAGTAGGCCTGCGGCAGCAATGTCTCCGCCTGGGCGTTCAAGGTGACGACCACTTCCACGCTGGCACCGGGGGCCAACGTGCCGCTGCTGGCGGAGAGATCGAGCCACGGCGCATCGGCGCTCACCGCCCAGTCCAGGGGCGTGTCCGCGATGTTGCTCAGGGTGTAGGTTCCGCCCGCCGGGCTGAACGGCCCGCCGCCGGGGCCCGCACTGGTCAAACCGGCGGCCGGGGTGACGGCGAGGGTGGCGGGGAGGTTCAGGATCGTGTAGGTGTGGGTCGTGTTGGCGTTGAGTGCCGCGCCGGCGGGGCTGTCCAGCGTGACCAGGATCGTCTCATCCGCTTCGTTGAGCGGGTCATCCACGATTTCGATGAGCAGCGGCTTCACCGTCTCGCCGGGCGCGAAGACGAGCGTGCCCGGAGGCAGGGTGTAATCCACCCCGTCGCCCGTCGCCGTCCCACCGGTCGCGGCGTAATGGACGGTGACCGGCTCGGAAGAGGCGGCGCTGAGCGAGACGATCAGCACCGCTGGCGAGACATTTTCACCGGCCGCCGAGGCTGCTGCCGCGAAGCCGACCGTCAACGGGGGCGGGCCCTCCTGGATCGTAACCGTCGCGTTGCTCGCAGCCGGTGCCGCCCTGAACGAGCCATCGACGGTCAGTGTGAGCACGACGGTTTCATCCGCTTCACTGGTTGCATCCGGGATCGGCGTGATCGTGATCGTGGCTGCGGACGAACCGGCCGGAATTGTGACCGAAGTGCCGATGCTCGCATAGTCCGAGCCGTTCGCCGCGGTTCCTGACACCGTGAAATTGACCGGGAGGTCCGCAGCGGTATCGCCGTCTCTGCTGATGGTGAAGGTACCTGGGGCAGCACCCCCTTCCCAGGCGTCCGGACCACTGGCCAACACACTCACAACGGGTAGGGCCGAGCTTGCGTCATTGTCGGCGATGAACACAGGGGCGCTGTTGGCACTGCCAATGGTCGCGCCGGGCGCGCTGGTGAGTCTGACGATCACCGTTTCCATGGGCTCCGGGGTGTCATCGTCAATCGGATTCACCACCAGGTCCACATAGCTCTGGCCCGCCGGGATCACCAACGAATTGCCGAGTGGCAGGTAGTCACTCGGGCTGCTCGCGGTGCCGGTCACTTCAAACGACACCGCCAGGGGGCTGCCCGTCGCGCCTGACCGGGAGATGCGGAATTTCCCCGGGACGGTCCCGGCTTCCGCGGCATTCGGATCAACCGCGGCAATACTGACCGTCCCGGAGGCGTCGTTATCGATGATGGTGTAAACGAAATCCGCTCGGGTCGTGAACACCGCATTGACCGGATTGCTGAGCGATATAACGAGTGCTTCGTCGGGCTCGACCAAACTGTCTTCCAGTACAAAAAGAGTGAATGATAGAATGGTTTGCCCCGGGTAGAAGGTCAACTGGCCACCCGACAGGTAATAATCCGCGAACCCGCCCGTCGCCGTACCGCCGCTGACCGCGTAATTGACGGTGACGATGGAGGCGCTGGGAGCGCTCAGCGAGACGAACACCGAGCCCGAGAACTTGCTCTCCAAACCGCTTGCACCCGCCAACTCGAATCCGACACCCGGCAATCCGTCACTGTTATTGTCAATGACTGTCACCATCTGTGGCGTGGCCGTCCTCACGGCATAAGCCGGTGAATTCTGCAGCGTGAGCACGACGGTCTCGGTGGATTCCAGGATGGCATCAGCCAGCGCCTCAATCGTGAGCGTGGCGCCGGCGGCCCCTGCCGGAATTAAAATGCTGTTGGTGATGAGTGCGTAGTCCGTCCCGTTGATCCCCGTCCCGTAGATAGTGTAATCGACGGTCAAGGGATCGACCGTGCTGCCGGTGCGGGTGAAGGTGAAGGCACCCGTATTGGCTCCCGATTCGTACGCGCTGGCTCGCAGAACGGAGAGGGTGATGCCGGGAATGTTGTCATCAATGATGGTGATCGTGGCTGCGGTCGGGATCACCGGATTGCAGCCCGGGGCGCTGGCGAGCGTCGCCACCACGGTCCGGCTCCCATTCACCAGGGCGTCCTGTATGGGGGTCACGGTGATGTTGGCGGTGGCGTTGCCCGCCGGAATCAGCACGGTCCCACTGAGCGTGTTGTAGTCAACGCCGTTGGTCGCGGTGCCGCCCAAGCGGTAGTTAACCTGCAGGTTCGCTGCCAGGCTGCCCACCCGCGTCACCGTGAAGGTGCCGCTATTGCCGCTGCCTTCCAAGGGTAGGTTGGCCGTCGCCGTAATGAACACCGAGACCGGATCATTCTCCACGATGGTGGCACTCGCACTGGGGTTGGTCCCGACCTGATAGGCGGGTTGCGGCAGCACCGTTAGCGTGACGGTTTTGTTCCCCTGCGCGAGCAGGTTGTCGATGGCCGTGACCGCAACCGTAACCGAGCTTTCACCGGCCGGAATCGTGACTGCCCCGGGAAGGCCCGAGTAATCCACTCCATTGGCCGCCGTGCCACCGATGGCATAGGAGACCGTGAGATTGCTCGCGAGGTTGCCGTCACGGCTGAAAAGAAACGAGCTGCTGCCGGGACCGGCCTCGGGCACAAAACCGTCTTGCACCGTGAGATTCACCGTGGGTGTCGCACTGGCCTGCCGGTTGGCCACCGTGATCGTCGCCTCGGCCGTCGCGTCGAGCACATAGGAGGAGTTCTCCACCAAGGTCAGGGTGACCGTTTCCGGATCAACGGTTGACTGACTGGTAAGCGGAACCACGACGAGAGTGGCGGAGGCGGTCCCCGCCGGAATGGAGAGCTGATAGGGCGGCGCGCTCCCGAGCGTTGGGCTGACCGTGTAATCCGTCTTATAAGTCGCGTTTCCCGCGAGATTGAATTTGACGGTCAAGGCACTTGCCAGCGAACCGGTCCGATTGAGGGTGAACGTGCCGTTGTCGGGATTGGGGGGGCTGGCTGCGGCAGCGTCGGTGGCCGCCACGCTGATCACTTGGGCGGCGGTTGCCGTCCAGTCCAGGCTGCTGACATCATCCGGGCCCACGCTCACCGGGTTGGTCCATTCTCCTGTAGGGGCTAGTGCGTAACCGTATTTGACTGCGGCAAGCGTGCTGCTGCCCGCGGTCAGGTTCACCAGCATGTAAAAGCCGTCGCTGTCGGTGTAGGTGCCGCGGTAGGACGAGCCGCTCAAGCCATTGTGAACCCGCACCCCTTCCAGCGGTTGCCCCCCGTCGTCGAGGATGCGGCCGCTGGCCCGATAGGTCGTGGGCGAGCCCACCTGCGCGACCACTTGCCGGCTGCATACCGCCCCTTTCATGTCGCTGACCGTGCAGCGGACCATGTAGTCGCCCGCCGTACTCCACGTCTTGCTGGCGGTGGCGGCATTGGGACCGAAGGTCTGGTCGCCGAAATCCCAAGAGTAAGCCAGGGCATCCCCGTCCGCATCCGAAGCGGTGGCGCTGAAGTTCACCGGCACGTTGGTTGCCACGTTGGTCTGATCCGCCGTAATTTCCAGAAGCGGCGCGTCATTGCCGGGAAACAACCCGAGATTCACCCTCACATCGATCCAGTTGGCGGAACCGTCCGAGCCCTTGGCCACAGGCGTAAGATAAACCTGAGCCCCCGGATCGGAAAAAGTCCGTCCGATCACCAGTGCGGCATCCTCTTTGCCGCTGCTCCCGCTCGGCGTGCCGGGGGTCGTGTCGAGCAAATCGGTGCCACCCGCGCTGTTCACCGCATTGTTGTTCCACGGATTCCAGTTCAAGAGGATCCCGTTTTGCAGCCAGGGATTGCCGGTGAACTGCTGGCGGAACTCGGCCCAATAGCTCCGCTGGTCATCCTTGCGAATTCGCAGCGCATAAGACCGGCCGGCCGCAAGCTGCGGCACATCGAAGGCGTAGAGGCGGAAGACGCCCGCTTGGGTCACGGGTTGCACGAACTCGGAAGTCAGCCAGTTCAGCTCGTTCTTGAACCCGGCATTGAATTGATGAATCCCGGCATTGGCCGCGCCCATGGTGTCGAACGGGTTGCCATATTCCACATGGCGGCCCGGACCGATGATGCTGTCCCCGGTCGCTGACCAGAAACCGGCATGCCACAAGCCGAGGTTGTGGCCCAATTCATGGGCGGCAACACCGGCACTGGTCGTTCCCTGCAGCCACAAACCCTTGGCCCCGATGTAGGCTTGGCCATTCCAGCCGGCGAAAATGGAGCCCGGCAACGGGCGGAACAACACGATGTCGAGGTCGTAATCATTCGTGTCTAGGCCGGCCACCCGTGCCGCTTCCCGGGCGTCCGTTTGCAGGGCATCCCGCCCTAGGTAGCCATAAGCGTCCTTGGCCTGCGGAAGGATCAGCAGGGGGGTCACTGCGGGGATCATGGCCGTCGTGCCGTAGGAGCCCTCCAAATAGAATTGGTTGACCTGGTCCATCATCGCATAAGCACCATCCTCGGTGATCGGCTCGGTCGGCTCGTCCGGAAACGCCACCCTCATGAGGAGCACGCGCTTGGCTCCCTGCGCCCAACCGGCCGCCTGGTCCAGACCGCTGGTTCCCGTCCCGCCACCCGCATCCCCATAGACCGGTGGCTGCGGCACATCCGGACCACCGGCGGTGCCGTCCTCCAGCGCCAGCACCTCGTCAATGGCGATGCCACGCAGCGGCACATCCGACCGGGACTTGTCCCGGAGCCGCGCGCCATGTACGAAAGTCTGATAGGTCTTGCCGCCAATGCCTGCTTCCCGGCGCACTTCGCAAGTTCCGGCAGCGAAGTCCTCGGCGATCAGAACCTTGAGGAAGCCCCGCCCGTCCACCCGTTCCTCCAGGTTCCGGCGGATGGAATCAGGCAGTTGCCGGCGGGTTTGCTCGGGCACCGCCAACGCCAGCGCCTGCCGGGGATCCGTTCGAATCAGTTCCTTCATCGCCCCGCGCCGTGCGAGAGCAGTTCTTTCGCCTTCCGCCAGCAACTCGTCCGCGGCTTTCGCCTGCGGCCCGGCACTCACGTATGCTGCGCTCCAGGCGGCAAATTGCGTGATCGTCTGGACCTCTGGCTTTTCGGTTGTCGCCTGGCGCGCGGATTCCCCGGCACCCGCTTGCGGGCTGCCGGGAGGCTCTTTGCTCGGTTCCCGCGCCCCAAGCTTCGACTCGGATCCGCGTTGACTGCGCAGCGGAAGGGTGGCCGCCGATTGAGCACGCGCCGCCTTGAACGGCCCGTGCAGCCACGCCGCGGTCAGGGCCATGACCAGCAAGCCCGCACAAAAAGAAGGTCCTACGGTTCGATTCACGGCGGCATCTTTAAGGAAAACACCTGCGCTCGGCAAATAAAAAGGGCAGGATCCGCGATCCTGCCCTTTCAAAGATCCAGTGGAGTCAGGCTAAACTACCTGGCTGGCTGAAACCGGCGGCGCAACGCGGCCAACCCGGTCAGCGAGATGCCCAGCAGGGCGACGGTGAACCCGCCGTCCGGTGTCGGATTCCTCGCGGTCGCTCCGGTCAGGATCAACTGATCCTGCTGGGGGGAACCGGTAGTATTAGAGTTTCCCCAAAGGTGCAGAACCGCGACCGGATAATCTTCGTTTTTCTTCATCGCATTGGCCTCCCCCCCCAGAGCTGCGAGGGCTGCAATCATGAAAGGATTTGTACTATTGCCGCTGATAGTCTGGCTATCCTGTCCCATGAACGCCCAAATGGCATTCTGCAACAGTCCTGCCGACGTATGCCGACCGGCAGCATCGTCGTATTCATAGTCCGTAAGGCCACCAACGGCAGCAAACTGCCAGTAGAGCCAAGCTGCGCCCGCCTTCAACGTCACGTCAGAGTAGATCGTCGTATCCGAAATCGTCACATAGGAAGTGGTGTTGTTATAGATGAACTCTTTACTCTCCACGCAGAACGTCTGAAAAGTATAGTCCTGGGATTTGTTCTTGGCGTCGTCGATGTAGAAACTAAGATTGTCTCGAGGAACACCGGAATACGTTAGCAGCGTGAATTCGCCACCTACGCCCGTTTGGTAGGGTCCGTAGCCGTTGTAACCGCCTGGATTGGTATTGTTGCCAACGGTCTTGATTTGGTCCGCCATCAGGCCGGGGGACGCAAGGACCATGGCGGCGATGGACAACATTATTTTCCGATTCGTGTTCATATTCGTTTGTTTTCTTGGGTGGGGGGAACGCGAGCATTTCGACCTATCGAGCTGCTCTTGCAAAACACTTTGAGCAGTCGCCGTGCCAAGTTCCTCCGACAGTCCTATCGGATACACCTAAAAGACTCATAATAAGTGGAATAGCGAAATGAGAAATTCACGTCCAACCATGGAGACCTTACTTGAAGCCAACAAGTGTAAAGAAATCCGTCGCAACTGTTCAAAGTCCCGTCAACTGTCATGCAGCGCCACCTCCGGCCTTCGCCAAGGCTTCGGCCGACAGGCCGGGGGTGGCATAAGGAGGGTGGACATTCCTGTCCACCTGCCAAAGAACCGGGAAAGAAGCGCCCAAGAGATGCCTGATAGGATCTGCTTGGGCTCTCCCTTCCCCTCCCTTTGTCCCGCGCTCCCAGGAGGTAGCGCGCCACCTGGGGTGGGTCGCTCCCTCCGCCAAGGCTGGCGCGGATCACTCGTGAGGTGAAAGTCTCCCTGGAAACATGCCCCATCCAGCCGCCTCCGAGTGGGTAATTCTAATTGTCGTCGAGGGAATTTATAATTGTCGCTGGACACCGCCCTGCCGCTCGAGGGTGGGCTTGACCTCCCGCCCTGTGGCTTTCCAAGCGGCGGAAACCCGAAAAAGGGCCGGATCGCTCCGGCCCTTTGGTTTGGATGGATCGCGTGAAACGAGGATGCTTTCAGGCGCGGAACTTCCTGCGCAAGCCGGCCAGACCGGTCAGTGCGCCGCCGAGAAGAACGAGGGTTGTGCCGCCGTCGGGAATGTTGGATGAGCCTGTGGTTGAAGGTGCAACTCCAGTCACCTCAACAACCAAGTCGTTGTAGTCATTGTCGCTACCGTCTTCAAACGCGATGACGTAGGCTGGCGCAGCGAGGGTCGTGAACCCACCACTCTGGCTGCCGGGAACAGTCAGGTATGCGGTGACCAAGAAAGTCGCCATGCGGTCTTTACCGAAGTTTAGCAACGGGTCGGACGAATAATAGGCGGCCGAATTGTTTGGCGACCGGCCGGCAAAGAGGAACGGATTTGACGGCAGAGTGGCGAAGTTGATAACGCCAGTTGAGTTCTTGGCAAGGGGAGCGGGCAACCGCTTCCCTTTTGCTTGGTTTCGCTGCGACTCAATGCCCAAAGCTAGGAATTTGCTTTTCAGCGTTGGTGCGCATGAGGGGCTAAAGAGAGGTTCGGGGACCGAGAGAAAAAAAGTTGCACGGCCCCGCGACCGGACCGCCGGAGGGCGGCTCGGAGATCAGGCGCGAGGGGTCGATGCAGCCAGGAATCAGGCCAGCTTCCGGCGGAAGTATGCGAGGCCGCTCAGGCTCAAGCCCAGCAGGGCGACGGTCGTGCCACCATCCGGCAAATTATTACTTGCACTACTTGTGACTTGTGCCGAGAGACCCGTCGAGTCGTTAAAGTAAGTTAAATCACCGGAAGAGCCACTCATGCCGACCGAGAAATCAATCGTGGAACCGGCAGCCAACCAGGCAGGTCCGCCAGCATAGCTCGCAAAAGGAACCGTTAAGCTGTAGCCATTCACAAGGCCTGAGAAATTGAAATTCGAGGCATCGTTCACATAAACATCAGTGGTGGTATACGGCTCCCAAACGGAGCCGTGATCCCATCCGAAGAAGTCCGCCGAAATGGAATAGAGGCCAGCGGTGGGCACCGTAAAGCGAATCACGGCCCGTTCTCCGAGGTTGCCCGGATGCAATGCCAGGCCGCCAGCAGGGACATCCAACGTGGTAAACGCATTGAATATGGTACCGGAGGTGGCGTTATGAAAAACTGCGGGGACAGCATCAATATCCCCAGAAATGTTATGGAAATCGAGTCCGGTGCCGCCCGAATTTGCCGCATAGTTATTAAACGCAACAAAACTGGCAGGGGTGTTTGCCGTGGAATAGCTACCATACGTCCACGCGCCGCTCGGATTGGTGGCCGAAAAGTCGGAAGCCGCGTCGTAGGTGATTGCCGAGGCGGTTCCGGTGACTGCGACGGCGAAAGCGCCGGAGAGCAGATTCGTAGTCACTTGATTAGTGATTTGATTTGGTTTCATGTGATTGTTGATTGATGGAGCGGAAGTCGGGTTAAGCAATTCCCATGCCAGGATTTGCGCGATCTTTGTAAAGCGCAGATGCTGAGTGGATTATGTTTGAAATATAATTTGATAGGGGGATTGCTACAGTGTGGTGGAAGGTATGCTGTCAATTAGTGTAAATAATCCCTACGATTGTCGGTTTTCTTTACTCGGTCCACCCAAGGTGGTGCATACCTCCGGAGGCGCATAAGGAGGGTGGACATTCCTGTCCACCTGCCAAAGAACCGGGAAAGAAGTGTTCACGAGAGGCCTGACCCTAAAAAGGAAGATTGAACCGCGAATAGACGCGAATGGACGCGCATTTTCAATGAGTTACAAAAATCCGCAAGTTCACCCGGCGGATGAATGCGGTAATTGGCGCAACTCATTGATTGTAAATATCTTATCAGTTTCAATTCGCGTCCATTCACGGTTTTTGGCTGAGAGAACCTGCTTGGGGCTCTCTTTTCCCTCTGACCTCTGACCTCTGACCTCTGACCTCTGACCTCTGACCTCTGCTCTTCATTCGCCATCGACGGTGACAGACCGCCGCTGCGCGCCGAGTCAATACCGGATGATTTTGCTGGCTGAGGGGATGGAGGAACTGCGGCAGGAGTGATCCGGAGCGCGCGGGATCTCAAGGTGGGGGGTGGGTGATCTGCCAATCATCGGCAGTTCCTGGGCGGCGTGGACAATAAGGTCCACGCTCCTTATGGTCGTCCTGTCCCCGGGTCACCGTGTCCTCCGGGGCCAGGGCGCTGACGAGCACTTGGATGCGCTTGTTCATGGGCATTTCTGTCGCACGACGACAATAGGGTCGTCGCTCCTTGTTTTTGCCTCAGCTGCTCAGATGACACCGGGGGATGCACTGCACGGGTCGCAAAAAGTTTGTTGCTCAAGCCCGGACAAACCAACATCGGCGAACGCCGCCAACCTCGCATTGCTGGAAGTGCCCGGTTGGTCGCCTTTCCACACGCATTCAGGCGGCTGGAAAGAGCTCTGCGGAGAGTTCGAAGACCGCTTGGTGGAAGGGGACCGGAAGACCGAAAGATGGGGGGAGATGGCTTGCCGACATGGGTCCAATGCGCGGGAATGCTTTCCCTTGCGGAGGCGAGGTGTCCGTGAATTCGATGATTCCGGGCGCCGGTGCCGTCTTGAGACTGCGGGGGAATCGTGTGGCCCGGATTTGAAACGTCGGGTAACATTACACCGCGTCGGAAAGCTTTACAGATATTACCCAGAAGACCGCTGCGCCCGTTGCCGCAAGGAAATTTCATGAACTTTCATAAGCCACAGATTTGCAGCCATTTGCGACATGATTGATCCTCATTTCCATAGTCTGATTTCCGCACTGGCACGGCATCTGCTTGGATAGCAATGGCGGAAGCTTTCATCCGCAAGAACCATTTAAACTAATGAAACCACATTCAATTGCCAAAACCCTTCTCTCGGGAGTTTTCTTGACCGCGTGCGCTGGCACCGCATCGGCGATCAGCATCGTCAATGGGGATTTTGAGGCGGGAAACACCGGTTTTTCCAGCGGCTATACTTACGTGTCTCCGGGATCTAACGCGCTCCAGCCACCGTCGGTTTATACGGTGGACACCAACCCCAATACCAGCCATCCCTCCTTCTATTCCATGGGCGATCATACCAACGGCACTGGCAAAATGATGATTGTGAATGGAGATGACGTGGGGGGCAAGACCGTCTGGAGTGGCACCGCAGATACGAATTTGACAGTTGGGGACATCTACGCTTTCAGTTTCTGGGTAGCTTCCGTTTACCCTGATAGTCCTGCGCTTCTCGAAGCCCTTGTAACGCTTACGACGGGGGACCAACATCTCGGCTATATGACTCCAACATCCGGACCCGCAGGAAACTGGACGCAGTTCTCTGGAACCTTCACTGCGACTGCTTCTTCGAGCCTGCCGACAGGCAGCTTCGGTTTGCTTAATTTAAACCTCAACTACTCTGGCAATGATTTCGCTCTCGATGACATTGAGATCACAAAAGTAGGTTCTTTGCCGGTACCCGATGGAGGGATGACTCTCGCTTTGCTGGGTGCGAGCCTAGGTGGCCTTGCTTTCGTCCGCCGCAAGTTGGCGTGACCGGGAGAAGCCAGTTGAGTTCTTGGTAAGGGGAGCGGGCAACCGCTTCCCTTTTGCGTGGTTTCGCTGCGACTCAATGCCCAAAGCTAGGAATTTGCTTTTCAGCGTTGGTGCGCATGAGGGGCTAAAGAGAGGTTCGGGGACCGAGAGAAAAAAAGTTGGAGGTTGGGGGCGACCGGACCGCCGGAGGGCACCTCGGAGATCAGGCGTGGGGGGGGGCGATGCAGTCAGGAATCAGGCCAGCTTCCGGCGGAAGTATGCGAGGCCGCCTTTGAACGTGCGGAAGCTCTCTTCGATGCGGACGAGGTTGATGCAGTTGCGCCAGAGTTCGGCGGGGTTTCCGCCGGTCAGGTTGCTGCGAAGCAGATACGGCCTTCGTGGCGGCGGGTGGCTTTGAGTTTCCCCCGATCCAGTTCGATGTGGAAGTTTCCGGTGGTGGCTTGCTCTCCTGAGGCGGGAAGATGGAGGATGACGTGCCGGTGGGCGTTGCGCCCGGCCTTTTGCTTGGCGGTGCCAATGGCGAGCAGCAGGTCGTCGCGGGTGAGTTTGTCGCGCTTCCGGAGTTCCAGGGCGAGCCAGCAGCCACCCCATTGGTGTGGACGGGCCAGTTCGATGTGTGAGAGGCGGAGTTTGAGCGTTGGATGTTCGAGCCGGGGGTCGGGTGTGCGGTCCTCTGGAAAAAGATGGATCTGGCGGGTGTGGTCGAGTTCATCGACGGCTTCGATCGCCCGGGTCCAGGCGGAGCGATCACTGTCGTTGATTTCGCCGAGATAGAGCAGGGTTTTCTGAACGGACCGGCCCTGAGCGGACAGGATTTTGGGACATATACACAAGCCGGATTGACTCCCTATGGGGGGCTCGTAGGGCGTGTGGGAGGCACTTATATTCTCTTGGGCACTTCTTATACTGGGAATGCGCCCGCGACTGGCCCCCTGGAGTTGTTTTCCGCTTCCCTTGTTCCCTTTTTGCCGTCCGGTCGCCTTGCCCGGGACTCGATGCCGCGCACCCAGCCAATCACAGACGGCAAGCGCATTTCTATTTTCAGGCAGCCCTCGTTTTTGGTGTGGTAATTCTTAAAGTTGGAATATTATCCTTGATTTTGCTAATAGAGGCTCCAATCTTTAAGGCGTGCAGGCTGTTCATCCATCTGATCCCCACGGGTCGGCACCTCCCTCTGGTCCGTCCCGCCACCAAATTCGTTTCGAGAACGGGCGCTGGTGGCTTTGCGACGGAGGGCGGGACCGCAAACGGCGGATCTGCGCGCTTTTCCGCGATGCCGGATGGCGGGTGGACGACTTGGGCACGCGTCTCGGGTTTTCGCGGCGGACCTTTGACCGCATCGTGGAGGACAGTCTCGGCATT
This sequence comes from Akkermansiaceae bacterium, assembly GCA_021733795.1. GTDB lineage: Bacteria > Verrucomicrobiota > Verrucomicrobiia > Verrucomicrobiales > Akkermansiaceae > Luteolibacter. The sequence continues at coordinate 32,030 of JAIPKB010000034.1, forward strand.
CCGGCGAAGCGCTGGCTGCGCGAGTTGAGATTCCGCGTCGCCCTGGCCAGGCTGCGCGAAGGATGCCGGGTAAAGGAACTCGCCGCAGAGCTGGGTTTCGAGAATGCGTCGGAGCTCACCCGGGATTTTGTCAGTTTCTGGGGGATCACTCCTTCCCGGTTTGTGATTGAGGCGAAGCGGAGAAACGCGGGGGGGGCATGATCTCTGGGCCGGTGGTTACCATTCGATGCCCACGCCTTCTTCGGCGATGAGGATTTGTTCGGAGATGCCGAGGCGGTCGGCTTCCATCAGGAGGCGTTCGAGCGGTTCGTCGTGGGGTTCGTTGCCGAGCGGGAAGGTGGCGTAGTGCATGGGGATGAGCACCTTCGCTCCGAGATCGACGAAAGCGCGGACCGCCTCCTCCGGGTTCATGTGGACGTCGCGGCCGCTGGGGGCGTCGTAGGCGCCGATCGGCATCAACGCGACATCGATCGGATGGCGTCTGCCGATTTCCTTGAAACCCTCGAAGTAGGCGCTGTCGCCGCAGTGGAACACGCTCTTGCCGCCCGCGCGGACGAGGTAGCCACCGTAGTCGCGGTGGGTGTCGTGAATGAAACGCGCCCCCCAATGGTGGCTTGGGGTATGGAGGATTTCGAGGTGATCGAAGGCCAGGGTGTCCCACACCCGCATCTCGTGGACGGCGGGAAATCCGAGACGTTGGACGGTTTTCCGGCTGCCGCTTGGCACCACGATCCCTTCCCGGGACTGGAGGATCCGCAGGCTGGGTTTGTGGAGGTGGTCGAAGTGGGCGTGGGTGACCAGCACCAGATCCACCTCCGGGATCTCTTCGAGCCGCAGTCCGGGGTGGCGCCGGCGTTTCACCGGGCCATGCCAGCCCGCCCAGTTCGGGTCCACGAGCACCGAGTGATCGGCAAACTGGAGGAAAAACGAAGCGTGGCCGATCCAGGTGATGCGGACGCAGCCGGCAGCGGGAGGCGAGAGGACCGGAGCCACCGCAGAGCCCACCCGCCGCCGGAACATGCCGGGCACGACGTGGTGGCGGAAAAACTTGAGGTTGCGGGTGGGCCAGCCCTTTTGCGGCTTGAGGCCGGAATAACGGGTGGGCAGGGGATGTGGGGAATAGTCGCCGGGAGGATTCATGGAGTGGCGTCGCGGGGGCCGCGACCGATGGGGTGTCAGGATGAGTCAGGGATGGGTCAGGGATGGGTCAGGGATGAGTCAGGGATGGGTCAGGATGGGTCAGGATGGGTCAGGATGGGTCAGGATGGGTCAGGATGCGGGCGGGTAGGCCACGCTGATTTTTTCCGCCCAGGATTTTGCCCGTTGGCCGAAACCGAGCGAGTCCCCGGCATAAAGGATGCCGCGGGAAACATTGATGACGTCGGGGGCGCGGCGGTCGGCGGCGGCCAGCGCGGCGAGATCGCCACCCTGCGCCCCCAGCCCGGGCACCAGCAGCGGCAGGTCCGGGATGCGCGGCAAGACCCCGGCCGCGTTGGTGAGGCCCACCACGAAACCGACATCCGTGGCCCGGGCTTCGGCGAGCGCGCGGATGCCCAGGGCGGTCACCAATTCAAACACCGAGCGTCCGTCCGCCAACGTCTGCTGCTGGAAATCCGCCGAGCCAGGGTTCGAAGTGACGGCGAGCAGATAGACACCCTTGCCCGGCCAGTCGAGGAATGGCTCCAGCGAATCATAGCCGAGAAACGGATTGAGCGTCACGGCATCCACATTCCACCCGGCGAAGTAGCCTTGGGCGTAGTATTTCTGGGTTTCCCCGATATCGCTGCGTTTGGCGTCGAGGATGACGGGGACCTCGGCGGGCATGGCGGCGAGGAGGTCCTCGAGCAGGCGGATGCCCTCGATGCCCATGGCCTCGAAGTAGGCCATATTCGGCTTGAAGGCGGCGGCCCACGGGGTGGTTTCTTCGATGACCTGACGGAGAAAGTCGCGGGCGGTGGCGGCGCCACCGTCTCCGGGCCGGGGATCGAGCCCCACGCAAAGGCGCGAGCCGGTTTTGGAAATTTGTTGTTGCAGGCGTGCGGAAAAGCGCATGGCCGAATCTGGGGCAGGCCACCGGATTCTCAAACCCTAAATCAAAAAATCAGCAATGTCAGCACCGGGCCGGAAGCACCTTCGGACTTGTCAGGGGCTCCGGATTGTGAAACTTTCCCTTTCCATGCCAGATGCTTCGATCCACGCCACCGGGCCAATTCTTGAGAAACTGGGCGAAGGGCTCTACCGCGCCGAGCTGCCCAACGGCAAATCCGTGCTGGCCCATCTGTCCAAGCGTCTGACGCTGGCGGGTGCCGAATTCGAGCCCGGCCGGATGGTGGTGCTGGAACTCACCCCCTACGATTTTGACCAAGCGCGGATTTTACGGGTGGTCGACGAGATGGCTCCTCACCAGTCCGGGGGGGGATGCGATTTGGGCGCGCTGCCATGACGGGACCGCTTCAACCAACCATTGCCAGGAATTTGCTGTTCTGGGTTGGTGGGCATGAGGGGCTGGAAGACGGCTTGGCAGGGACCTTTTTCCGAAAGGTCCGCGAGAATGGGTAGCGAATGAACGGCCGATCCGGCTTTCCCATTCTCGTCTCATTCGCCGGACGCGTCGGAAACGCGTCCCTGCCTATTTCCGGCAGGGACCTTTTTCCGAAAGGTCCGCGAGAATGGGTAGCG